>JAICWV010000082.1 GCA_025966365.1 Chloroflexota bacterium
ACGTGCCTGGCGATGTCCCTGGCCGTCGTACCCATGCTGCCTCCTCCTGAGAATCACCCAAGGAAATCGGTGCAGCCGAAACGTTTCGGTACTTTCATCATAGGAGGGAGTTCCACAGCCGTCAATAGGACGGTCCCGCCGGCCAATCACCCGGCCGGAGCATGCGCGTGCACGTCTGACACGACCCGGACCTATAATCCGGTGATCGAATGGCTGGGTGGAGCGATGATGACCGGGCTCAATCTGCGCCGAGCTACGGCCCTCGTTCTCGTCCCGATGATTCTGGTCATCGCCGACGTGGCCGCCAATCGTACGGCCCTCAAGTTCCTTCTCCTGCCCCCGCTGGGCGCGCTCACCTACCTCGTGTTCGTGAACCCGGCACGGGTGGATATGAATCTCCGCCGCATCGTGGTCGCACCGACGGCCACCGCCGCGCTGGCCTGGCTGGCAGCGAACTGGCTGGGCTATAACGCGGTCTCAGTCGCCACGGTTACCGTCGGCACCATGCTCATCCTCTGGATCTTGCGCTCCGCCACCATCGTGCCGCCCCTGGCCCTGGCGCTGCTCACCGTCCTCCTTTATACGGACGTACGCGGGCAGGTCGATTACATCCTCTCCGTGTTCATCTTCACCGCCGCCCTCTATCTGCTCTACAGGCTCTGGCTGCGGCTTCCGCTGGATCGGGGAGAGATCGATGACTCGTCATAGTTCCGTTCAGACGTAGTTCAGAAAGTTGGTCGTGCTCCCCGCCAACGGCTAGGATTGTCTCGTGCGAGGTAGGGGTCATCATGCTGCGAACCGCCGCACGCGCTATTCCTACATAAACAACGGCTGGACCTCAACGGTTCCGAACGCGCGTGCCCGGCGTCATCCGCACCGAAACGGCCGCTTTGGCGGTGCTCTGATTTCGGTTGTGGTGGGAGTGTACCTTGCGTTCGCCACGCTCGTCGCCGCCGAAGCGGCCCACGTGCTGCACCAGCGGTCCACGCACCCTCTGAGCCAGGCCTACGTGCCCTTTGCCTCCGACACCACGCCCAAATATCTCGTGCTGATGGTCCTGGACGGCGCCCGGCCCGATTACTTCGGCGTCACCGCTCTCCCCCACGTGGATGCCCTGGTGGAGCAGGGTACGCGATTCAGCAATGCTTTCAGCGGCATCCTCGAAGCGGAAACGCCGACCGGACACGCCACCATCGCCACTGGGTCGCGGCCGACCAACGACGGTATCCTCGGCTTTGACTGGGGAAATGATAACGACCGCTATAGCCTTTTCAACCCCGATCAGATGGGGACGGTCGAGCAGATCATCCAGGACTCCCACGCGCCCACCATCGCCGGCCTCTATAAGAAGAAATTTCCGGATGCTCGGGTCGTCGCCCTCTCCGGCCACAAGTACTACGCGGCCGCTCCCCTGGGCGGTCCCGACGCCGACGCCATCATGTATTACCAGGGGGATCCACAGGGCCACTATGTCCCGGTGGCGGTGCCCGGCCACACGCCGCCGCCCGGCGTGCTCGATGCCCCCGGCGTCACCTTGCCTACCACACATCTCAAGAACGGCCAGGAAGACGGCCTCGCCACCACCCTCGCCCTCACTGCCGTCAAGCAGATGCATCCCCGCATCCTGCTGATCAATTACCCGGAATTCGACTGGCCTCTCGGCCATGTTGACGGGGGCATCCTCGACCGGTCGGGTGTGGCCACCGACATGAAGAACTTTGACAGCGACCTGGCCCGCATCGAGAACACCTACCGCGCCGAAGGCATCCTCGACCAGACGCTCTTCGTTATTACCGCCGACCACGGGATGATGCCCATTACGCACTTCGTGTCCGCCTCCGTTCTCGACAATTCTCTGTCCGCTGCAGGTACCACCGCTGTCGATGCCGCGGCCAACAGCGCCGAGTACGTCTGGCTCGCAGACGCCGCCAAGGCCGAGACCGTGGCCCAGAACATCGTCAATGCGAATGACGACGGCGTCCAGTCGGCCTACTACCTCAGCTCTGTCGGCGGCCACCCCCGCTACGTGGCCGCCAATCGCTCGCAATTGAGCGATAGTGAGGAGACTGCCAACCAATATCTGCTCGGCTCCCTCATGAACGGGCACCAGCCCGACGTAGTGGTCGTGGGCAAGGAGGGCGCATCCTTCTCCGACCCCAAGACCAACTGGAAGGCAGATCACGGGGGTCCCACCTGGGAGTCGGAGCACTTGCCGCTCATCATCGCCGGACCCGGTATCAGGGCCGGCCAGGTCATCACCGCGCCGGCGCAGCTCGACGATATCGCCCCGACCGTGCTGGAGGACATGGGCGTGCAGCCAACCGGCATGCAGGGCAATGTCCTGACCGACGCCTTCGTCAACCCGCCGGCGCGTGACACACAGGGACGTGCCGGAGAAATTTCCACCCTGACTCCGGTCGTGGACAGCCTCATTCAGCAGAGCGAGGCCGCCGGGGCTCCCTAACCGCGTCGTTCAGCTATTGGTGGGCGACGTCCGCGTCGACGCCAGGCGCGGAGCGGCCGACACCCGGGCCGGTGACACTTCCGGGGCGGCAGCCTTTTCCGGCAACTCGATCAGCTTGAACGGGTAGGGATTGATGACCCGCGTCTCGTCGATCGATGCCTCATCCTGCCGACGGTCATACGCATGCATGTGCCCGTGCAGGAAGAGCTGAGGCTTCCAGTCCTCGATGGCAGTGCGGAATGCCGCGAACCCACGATGACAGACATCGTCGCCGTCATGGCAGCCGAGAGGGGGGGCATGGGCCAGGATGATGTCCGGGGGACCCGTTCGCAGCCCCTTCAGGCGTGTCCGCGCCACGATCCGGCGCATCTGCCCGTCGCTGTACTGATACCTTCCGCCGTTGTACCAGTGAGAGCCTTCGAATCCGGCGATCCGAACGCCGTTGTGCTCCACGATCCGCCCGTGCACGTTCTCAGACCCGTCATATCGCTCGTCGTCGTAAACCGCATCGTGGTTGCCACGAACGTACAGGACGGGGACACTCAGCATGGTGCAGAGGAAATCCAGATAGTCCGGCGGCAAATCGCCGCAGGAGAGCACGATATCGATGTTGCGCCATCGCTCGATGTCGAACCGGTCGTAAAGAACCGGGCTTACCTGATCGGCGACGGCCAGAATGTTCAGGGACACCGCTGTCCAGCCTCAGAAATGATGTACCGACGCATCGTAGCAGACCTTGCCTATCCGGACTGCAGGAACGAGACCAGCCACTCCAGCTCGGCGATCAATCTTCGCACGCAATCGGCAGAAGTGCGACTCTATCGCGGCCCTACAACGGGACTCGCACGAGGTTACCCAGCCAGGCGATGGCGCCGTCAATGGACGATACGAAGAAGCACCCCTCGTACTCCGAGCCCAGGCCGGTACCGTGGCGGTCAATGTAGAGCGCCTGCGCTCCCGCCTTCAGGGCGGGCTCGACATCGTTGATGTAGTTGTCACCGACCGAGAGTACTGTCTCCGGCTCGGACACTCCGGAGAGCCAGTCGGTCAGCCCCACCGGCTTGCCCGAATCGCCCACGATCATTGCGAAATACTCGCGGATCCCCAGCTCGTCAAAGACGTCATGCACGCTCTCGACCGGGGAGTTGCTCATAGCTGCCAGTGTCAGGCCGCCGGAAAGCAGAGCCGACAAACACGGCTGCATGCCGGGGCGAAGGCGCAAGTGAAATGCATCGGTCGCCATGAACGCCCGCGTGGCCATGAATGCAGCGCTCCGATTCTCTCTGGGCACGCCATGGTGCATGGCCAGGACATCGGCCATGGCCCAGAGATCGCCGATATTGCGCCGGTTGTGACCGAAGATCGGCACCTCCACCGGCGGTCCTACCGGCCGCTCCGGGTCCTCCTTCGTCGCCGATTGCACCGGTGTTTCCAGCCCCTGCCAGTCAATCAGGCTCACAATATGCCCTCCCGCGTAGCGAAAGAGGAGGTCACGTTCGGCGTCATACCCCATTCCCACCCGCGCCGCGTCCCTGCCGGTCCTGGCGCGCTCCCACTGATCGAGATACCGTTGGCGGGCATCGCTGCGAAGAAACGAGCCCAGCTCCTGGGCATAGCGGTCGTACACGGCAGGGTCTTCATACAGGGTGCCGTCGAGGTCAAAGAGGACCGTCGAAATCTCGGTCATAGGGACGACAGGTCGTACCGCCGGCCACGCTCGGGCAGGAGCAGCCTCTCCGGAGCAATGTTCAGCATCTCCGGATGCCGCGAGTGGATGGACATCACGGTGGGGGCGCCGGAATGGTGGGCGATGGTGGCAAGATCGTGGGCATGGGCATGGCCGGTGCTGCTAGCATCCTCAATCCGCATGTCCATATGCTCCGCCCACCACGACATGGTGGCGTAGGCGGGGTCGAACGGGCCCAGCGGAGGTCCATTAGAGGTAATGATCACCCCGCCCTGCGGATTCAGATCGAGGAGATCGGCAAAGCGTTCCAGGGGCAAACGAAGCAGATAGGACCCCGGTGACGATGCGATCTCGGCGGCGGTGATCGTCCGGGGCGCTGCCTCCAGCGCCCTCCGAATGGTCGGCGCGGCTGTCTCCATCTCATTAGCCGGTCGGTAGACGGCAAAAGGGGCGTCAGGGAGTCGGCCGAGTGCGGCCATGGTATAGGCCAGCGCATCCGCCGTGAGCACGAAGAGTCGCGCGGCCGCCTCGGCCGCGCGCGCCACGTTCTCGACGCGCTCGCCATTTTCCGGCGTCATCATGATCACGCCGAGGCCGGATGTCGGCTGCAGAATCTGCGTGACCCGCGGCGCCACCGCCGCCTCGAAGCGCTCCGGGGAAGGAGCGGGCGCTCCCGGCTCCGGCGGGAACAACCGGGTTCCCTCCAGGATCAGCAGGCGTGCTCCTGCCTCGCGTGCGGCCCGCGCGAACGCCAGCGATCGCTCCGGGTGGAGGCCGTGGAGCCGGATATCACCGGAATAGGCTATGGTCCCATCGGGCGTCTCGATGATCATCCCGCTGGCACCGGCCACATCGTGATCCACCGGCAGCAGAGTCGTGCGCATGGGGCCGACCTCGAAGGAGCCTCCGGGCTCGACCGCCTCGATCGGTCGCGACAGCCTCCCCAGGCTACTCCCGGTGTCGCTGAGCACAGGCAGAATGCGGCTGGTGGCAGGCGAGGCGTGGACAGGAACGCTCTCGTCGACGAATCCCACCACGTGGCTGTGGTCGAGATGGGAGTGACTGAGAGCCACCGCCGTGGGCCCCTCTGTCGGGGGGATGAGCGGCGGTGAGGTCACCCCCTCGATATGCGACGCACGATAAATCCCGGGAATGTTCGGCGCCTCGCCCACCTGCAACAGGTCGGCCAGCTCGCGTCCGGTGCGCCGCTGGACGCCGGCAAAGGGGCCGGAGCCGGGATTGAACGGCAGGCCGATGTCGAAGAGCAGGCGCGCTCCCTCTGACTCCACCACGATTTGCGTACCGCCGATGCTCCGCTCCCCGGCGAAGAGCGTGACCGAGGTCACCCCTGGAGCCCCGAGCGCATGATTCCACGCACAAACACCCGCTGCAAGATCAAGAAGATAATCACGACGGGCAGGGTGGTGAACACCGTCGCCGCCGACAGCAGGTGCCAGGCGGTTCCGTTCTCACCGATGAACTGGTAGACACCGACTTCAATTGGCTGCACCCCGGGATCCTGGGCTCCGTATCCATTCGTCATGACCAGCGGCCACAGCAGCGAGTTGTAGGAAGCCAGAAAGACGAAGAGGCCCACGGTGGTCAGGACTGGTCCGGACAGCGGCACGGCCACTGATCGGAGGTAGCGGATGCGGGTGCATCCGTCCATGCGAGCGGCATCCCACAGCTCGGACGGCATGCCGCGGAAAAACTGCAGCAGCAGGAAAATCCCGAAGGTGCCCGCGGCGAACGGAATGATCTGGACAGTGTAGGTGTTGAGGATTCCGAAATCGTGCGCCAGAACGTAATCCGGAATAATCATGACCACCGGGGGCATGATCAGGCTGGTGAAGATGAGGGCGAAGATGAGACCGCGCCCTCTGAACCTCATCGAAGCAAAGGCATATCCGGCCAGAACCGAGGTAATCAGGGTGAGCAGGGTGGTGAGGAGGCAAATGACGGCGGTGTTGAGGAAATAGCGGGTCCAGTTGGCTGCCTGCCAGGCGGTGGCGTAGTTGACCCAGTTCCAGCGCGGCAGCAGGCTGGGCGGAAAGTCGTAAATGTGGTCCGGGGGCACCAGTGAGGTGAGCACCACCCAGTAGAAGGGAAAGGCGAAGACGATCCCAAGCAGGGAGAGGAGGATGAACCGAATCACGTTCGGGACGTGCTTGAGGACGCGCCGTCTCCGCGGCCGAACGGAAACCCGGGGCTGTCCGATCGCTTCCATCGCTACATCTCCCCGGCAAACACGGCGCGCCGGCCCGCCACGAACTGGAACAGTGTGCCCAGACTCACGATGGCGAGCACCACCACGGACAACGCGGAAGCGTAATCAAGATAGAAGTACTGGAACGCCTCCTTGTAGATGAGGAATCCAGCCAGCTCGGTGTAATGCTCCGGGCCGCCCCCGGTCAGCGTCAGCACCTGGGTGAAGACTTTGAACGAATCGATGCTGTGGATGACCACCACAAAGAAGATGTACGGGCTCAGGAGGGGCAGCGTGATACTGAAAAACTCGCGCACCGGACCGGCCCCGTCAACGCGGGCTGCCTCTCGCACACTGGAGTCAATGTTGGTCAGGCCGGCGAGCATGATGATGGCGGTGAACCCGACCCCGTGCCAGATGGTATAGGCCGAGAGAATGAACATCGACCAGAAGGGGTCAAAAAACCAATTCACCGTGGGCAGATGCAGGGTAAACAGAATGCTGTCGAGGAATCCGTAGGTCGGATTGAAGATCCAGTTCCAGACGATGGTTGTCGCGACGACCGGGGTCACAAATGGAAGCAGGATGAGGGTGCGGAAGACGCCGAGGCCCGGGAGGCGATCGAAGAGGAGCAGGGCAATCATGATGGCGAGGATGGTCCCGGCCGGCACCGTCGCCAGTGTGAACTTCAGCGTTGCCAGGATGGAATCGTGCACCTCGGGGTCGTTCAAAAGATCGTTGTAGTTCTTGAGTCCCACGAACCCGGAATTGATCGCCGTGCCCCGCGTGATGCTGAGCCAGACCACGTAGAAGATGGGCACGATCTGCCAGACAAAGAGAACCGCGAACGCGGGGAGGATGTACAGATAGGCAGTTCGATCGTGATTCGCGGAGCGGCCCCACCGTCGGCGCGGGACCGCGACGACGCCAGCGGCTGAGCCGCCCAACAGTCCGTCCATCCTGGCCTCGGTCAGGTCCGCCTCGTCAACACGCACGCGACTACCCCCTCGATTCCAGTATCCGAAACGCGCGGAGGAGCGGGGCCCGAGCCCCGCTCCTCACAGTACACCGTCAGTGCGAGGTGAGGTCGGCCGTTGCCTGTCTCTGCGCGTCGCTCATGGCCTGCGCCGCCGGCCTGCTCAGGCTGAGCGCCGAGAGGAGACCGGTGGTGATGTCGGCCTGCATCTTCGTCCACTGCGGGAAGGCGGGCTCGACGACGGCGTAGTTGAGCTGCTTTGCCGCCGCATCCAGCGATGGGTTCGCGGTGTAGAAATCTTTCAGATCCTTCACCTTGAACGCGGACTTGCGAACCGGCATGTACCCGGTTTTGATCGCCCAGTAGGCGGTCTGGGGTGGAGCAACCATCCACTTCAGGAAGTTCCAGGCCGCGGTTTTCTGCGCCGGGGTGTTGTTGGAGAAGATCACCATGTTGGCGCCGAACAGCTCGGTCGCCCGGTGCTTGGGACCGGCCGGCATCGCTGCCTCCAGGACCTCGACACCGGGCTTGGCCGCGTTCTTCACAAAGCTGTATCCGGCGCTGGTTCCGACATAGAATGCGGTCTTCCCGGCATCGAAGTCGGCTTCACCCGGGTAGCTGCCGTTGGTGTTGTCACGGAAGACCACATAGTGCTTCTTTGCCAGATTGACGAAGTAGTTCACGGGGGCCATGCCCTTCTTGCTGGCAAAGACCGGCTTGTGGTTCTTGCCGAGGACCGGCACACCCCACTCCTTCATCCAGGCGTACCACGTGGACTCGGAGACCTCGAACGTCGAGCCCCATTGCGTCGGCTGCCCACCCGACATCTTGGTGAGTTTCTTCGAGTCGGCCGCGAACTGCGCCCAGGTCGACGGCGGCTTATTGATGCCGGCCGTCTTCAGGAGGGCTGGGTTGTAGAAGAGGACAATGTCGCTCTTGGACAGCGGCCACATGTACTGGTGGCCACCGAGCTTGGTGTCCTTCCAGATGCCCTTGGGGAAGTCGGCAATCTCTTTCTTGGTGAGCCCGTTCTTCTTGTTGTTGACGTACGACTCCAGGCGGGTAATCGCGCCATTCTTGACCAGCGAGGCGGCGATGTTTTCGTAGGCCTGGCCGCCCTGCGGCAGTCCTCCCGCGAAGACCGCACTTTGTTCCTTCGTGAACAGAGAGCCGTACGGTGAAGTTACGACGTTGTTGATATGGACGCTGTGAGCCTGCTCGTACTGCGAGGCCAGCGTGTTGAAGGTGGTGCCTAACGTACCGGTGTAGGCGGTCCAGAATGTCAGGTCGGTAACCGCCCGCGTCTTGGCCGCGTGGGCCGGAACCGCCAGGGCCGTGAGCACCATGGCCGCCAGGACACCCACCAGGGCTAGCCGCGTGAGAGCGCGTCGTTTCATGCTTGGTCCTCTCCTCCTCTAGGTAGATAGGTGCGTGAAATATAAACGTACATGGCGTACTCGAACCACTACTTCCAGCCGGACCACGCTCCTTTCCCGGGCTACGGCACGTTCTCTTGAAACGGACAATTCTAGGCCAGGCTCGGGCTTACTTTCATCTGCAGCAGCAGCTCGCGCTCCGGCCCGTATACATAGCGCATGACGCCGCAATTTCGTAACGAGATGACGCGATTCTAGCGTGATGTTTCGGCGGGACCGGGCAAGCGGCGCGCGAGATCGGCGTAGGCCTCCGCCGCCTGCGTCAGCTGCTCGACCGCCACCCACTCGTCCGGCTGGTGCGCCATTCCCGGCGCGCCGGGCCCACAAATGACCATGGGAATCTTGAAGCCGGGCGCCAGAACTGCCGCGTCGGTGGCATAGGTCACGCCCTCGATTCGCGGCTCCTGCCCCGTCACCGCCCGGACAGATGCCGCCATCGCCTGCACCAGCGGCTCCTCTGGGTTGGTCTCCACTGACCGGTCGTTCTGGTCCACCGTTATGTCTACCCGGATCTCCTGATTTGACGCTCGGGCCACCGCTTCCGCCTGCCGCCGCACCTCGTCGATCAGCACGGCATGGTCCTGCGTGGGCACGGTTCGCATGTCCAGCACGATCCGGCAGTGGTCGGGCACCACGTTGGTCTTGTTCCCACCGCCGATCACATTCACGCTCAGCGTCGGCTTTCCCAGGATCGGGCTCTCTTCAAAGCGAAACGGATAGGCCTCGAGCACCGGAATCAGCCGCGCCATGGCGCTGACGGCATTAACTCCGAGCCAGGGCATGGAGCCGTGGGCGGTGCGGCCGTAGTAATGGACGTCCATCCACAGTACGCCCTTCTCGGCCACGAAGACGTTGAGATCACTGGGCTCCGCCACCACCAGGTATCCAGCACCCTGCAGCGAGGCCCGGTCCACCATGGCACGGGCGCCGTACAGTCCGGCTTCCTCGCCAGCCGTCGCCGCCAGCACGACATCTCCGGCGGGGTGAAAGCCCGTGCTCCGCAGGCCGATCATGGCAGCGAGAATGGCCGCCACGCCGCCTTTCATGTCTGCGCTGCCTCGCCCGTAGACCCTGCCGTCCGCGAGATCGGCGCCGAACGGATCGTGCTCCCAGGCCTGCTCCCCCGGCGGGACCACATCGAGGTGCCCGGTGAAGACCAGAGCGGGAGCGTCACCGCCGGGAAGGCGAACGACGCAGTTGGACCGCCCCACATCCAGCTCCTGAAGCTCCGCCTCCAGGCCGCTCTGCCTGGCTTCCGTGGCCAGATACTCGGCAACCGGGCGTTCATCGCCGGGGGGATTGACAGACCGCATGCGAACCATCTCACGGGTCAGTCTCACCACCAGATCGCTGTCCATGTCAGTCGCCTTTCCATAACGCGAAAAGATCGAGTATCATTCCGGCCATGCGACTGTTGCCGGTGCTCGCCATTCTAGGGCTTCTCATCTGGAGCGGAATGAGCCCGGCGGGCGCCGCCACGCCGTCCGACTGGCCCTCCCTGGGAGCCAACGCGGCCCAGAGCAACTTCAACGCCGACGAGACGGCGCTTACCACCAAGAACGTCCGCAAGCTCAAGGTCAAGTGGACCGTCCCCATCCCGGATGTCTCCTATCCGGTGGTTGCAGGCGGCCATGTCTACGTTCCGCAGCAGAAGGGGAAGTCGGTCCACGCCGAGGCGCTCGATGTCCTCACCGGCAAGCCGGTGGCGACGTTCACCAAAGGGGCGCGTGGCGGCTTGCTCGTCAACGGTGGCAAACTCTATCTCGCCGGCCACTCCCTGGAGATTCTGGACGCATCCACCGGCGAGAAGGACGCGGAGATCAAGGGACCGTCGACCTCCAGGGAGGCGACCTTCACCTATCCCATCGCAGACTCCAGGGTTGTGCTCGCCGGGTACGCCGGCGCCGGCAAGAAAGTAGCCAACAGCATCTATGCGATCGACCCCGCATCCGACACCGTGCTCTGGCACTCCCCCTCGCAGAACGCTCAGGGCGCAATCACCGCGGGGCGCGTTCTGACGCTGACGTCGACGGGAACGGTCGCATACGGGGAGAGCTCGGGGAAGACGGTGACGACCGAGGCCTCACTCCTCAGCGACTGGTTTGGGTCCGGCGATCTCGCCTTCACCGTGGCTTCGGCCGCCAACCACAACGCTACGCTCTTCGCGTACGACACTTCGGGGCACAGCGCGTGGTCCCGCAAGGTCGGTCCCCGCATGGATCCTCGCGGCTGGGCCCATGCCGCCGCTCCCCAGGGCGTCTACGTCGCCATGCTCAAGCCCTATGAAGGACTGGAGGCACTCGATCCGGCCGACGGATCGGTGCAGTGGCGAGCGAGGCTACCCGGTATCCAGCGCCTGGCTGCCGCCAACGGAATGGTGTTCGCGCTGAGCAACGAGATGGGCATGCCACTACGGCTGGCCGTCTATCGGGCCGACTCCGGGAAGGTCGTCGCCTCACTCTCCCTCTCGGCCGGATACTTCGCCTTTTCCACCAGCAACGAGCTGATGATTGCCGAGGGCATGGTGTTCGTCCGCGCCGTGGGGCCGGGCGGTCCCACGCTGGTCGCCCTGGCTCCCTAAGCCAGCATGTACCGCTCGACCGTATCGAGCAGCTCATCAATCTCGAAAGGCTTTTCCAGCGTGGCGTGGAAGAGCTTCGATGCCTCGGCTTCGTTGACGCAGCGCCGTGAGGCGGACATGGCAATCATGGGGGTAGAGCCGAACCCGTCACTCGCCAGCCGCTCTGCCAGCTGGATGCCGTTCATGTCGGGCAGCATGATGTCGATCAGGAAGAGGTGCGGGCGCTCTTCGGTCTCCTGTAGGTGGGTAACGGGGACGGGATGGGAAAAGGAGACGACCCGGTAGCCTTCATCCTCCAGGACGTTGCTCATGAGCTCGCGCAACTCCCGCTCGTCGTCGACGACCACGATGCACATGTCCTGATCCTTTCTCCAGTCTTCTCCGCGCCGCAGCGTGCTCAGCCCCTAGATCGATTCTTACATATTGTTTAACCATTCATTGAGTCGCAGGACTGCATCCGCCCCCATGCGCCTGATCGGAGCGTTCTTCGGCATACACCCTTACAGGAGATCGACCGGGTCGACGTCGATGGTCCAACCCGCCGGAACGTGATCAAGGAGGGGATGCAGATCGCGATTGGGCGCATCGCCCCGCGCGATGAGCTGCCAGTAATACCGGTTCTTCACTTTGGAGATGAAACACGGAGCCGGACCGATGAGCTCGATCCCCGCCGGCCCTTCCTCCTCAATGGCTCGCTCCAGAATCGCCCTGAGGTTCTCGGCGCTCTCCCGGCAGGCGCGCTCACTTTCCGAGGAATAGACGCAGCGCACCAGGCGGGCAAACGGCGGATAACAGGCAGATGCCCGGAACTGTAGCTCCTGCTCGTAGAAGCGGCGGTAGTCGTGCCCGGCAGCAGCCTGGACGGCATAGTGCTCGGGCGTATAGGTCTGGACCACGACCCGGCTGGGGAGTGAGGAGCGGCCGGCCCGCCCGGCCACCTGGGTCAACAGCTGAAAGGAGCGCTCGGAGGCCCGGAAGTCCGGCATGTGCAGCCCGGTGTCGGCGGACACCACCCCGACCAGCGTAACCAGAGGGAAGTCGAGCCCCTTGGCGATCATCTGCGTGCCCACCAGAATATCCGCCTCGTGCCGCGAGAACCGCTGCAGAATCTGCTCGTGCGCCTCCTTTCCTCCGGTCACGTCCCGATCCCAACGCAGCACCCGCGCGCGCGGAAAGAGGCGCCGCACTTCCTCTTCCACGCGCTGCGTCCCCGCACCCAGATAGCGAATGCGTGGCGACCGGCAGGCAGGGCAGACATGCGGACTCACCGCTCGCTTGTCGCAGCGATGGCAGATAAGCCGAGTGGCGGCGGCGTGGTAGGTAAATGGAATATCGCAGTTGGGACAGCGCACAACGTACCCGCAATCCCGGCAGAGGACGATGGTGGCGCTACCGCGCCGGTTCAGGAAGAGGAGCGCCTGGTGCTCCTGGGCAAGAGTCTCATCCAGCGCGCCAAGGAGCGCCTCGCTGAACATGCTCCTGTTCCCGGCCTTCAGCTCGTGGCGCATGTCCACGATCTCCACCGACGGCATCGGGCGCGCTCCCTGCTCTCCCCACACCGGCCGGTCGGGCAGTTCCAGGAGGGAGATGCGCCCGCCGGCCGCGGCCTGATACGTACCGACATCGGGCGTCGCGCTCCCGAACACCACCGTGGCCCCGGTAAGTCGTCCCAGCACAGCGGCAGCATCACGCGCGTTGTAGCGGGGCGACGCATCCTGCTTATAGGAGGGATCATGCTCCTCGTCCACGATGATCAGACCGGGGTGAGGGAGCGGCGCGAAGAGCGCCGACCGCGGCCCCACCACCACATCCACCCGCCCATGCCGAATGCGCTGCCACTCCTCCATGCGCTCGGCATCGGAAAGCTTGCTGTGCAGGACCGCCACGCGGCCGGGAAAACGGCCTGCCACGCGCTCCACCGCCTGCGGCGTCAGCGAAATTTCCGGAACCATCATGATGGCCTGCCGGCCGGAGTGAATCGTATCCTCGATTGACTGCAGGTAAACCTCCGTCTTCCCGCTGCCGGTCACGCCATGGAGGAGATAAATGTGCGGGTGCCCGCTGCGGACGGACCCGGCAACGGACTCGTAGGCCCGACGCTGGGCCGGAGAAAGGGTCAGGGGCTGCGTCGCCGCGATGCGCATCCGCTCGAAGGGAGAGTGCGATAGCAAGCGCTCCTCGACCTCGACCAGCCCACGCTTGCGGAGGGATGTGACCGCGCCGCCGGCATTGGGAATATGCCGCGATATCTCCGGTAGATCGAGAGAGCCGCGCCCGCCCAGCAGCTGCACGATTTCCTGCTGCCGTGCTCCCAGGCTAACGGACCGTTTGTCGCCCGTCACATCCCGGCCGGCCGGGGTGAGCGAAACATGCTTGACCGTCCGGGTGGTGGAACGCGGGGGCGCGAGCTCGGCCACGCTGGTCAGCAGCCCGCGCCGGGCCAGGGAGGCGGCGGCTCTCTCCACCGGGACTCCCGGCAGCTGTCTCCGCACCTCATCCTGCGAAATCCGGCCCGCCGCCTGGACAGCCTCCAGCACCGTTCGTTGATCGGAGGTAAGCCGGGCGCCGTTGGCTTCCACGCCGATTTCCAGCATGTGGACCGTCTTCCTGCCCAGGCCGGGAGGAATCATGGCACCGATGACGTCCGAGACCGGAGCCGCGTAGTACTCCGCGATCCAGCGAGCCAGCCGAAGCTGATGGGGGGTTAGAACCGGGACCGGATCGAGCACGGCAGCGACGTCGCGCAGACGCGGCAGCTCAGTCTCGGTCGCCAGCGCGTACACCACGCCCTGCAGCCGCCGGTTGGTGAATGGAATCTCCACCAGGGTTCCGGGGCCGGCCAGTGAGGCCAACTCGTCGGGAAGACGATAGGTAAAGAGGCCACCGGCGCGCCCCAGTTGGGCCAGAACCGCGACCTGGGCGTACTGGCCGTGCACCGGACTACTGGTTGGACGCGGGAACCGCCACCTCGTCCAGCATCTGTTCCTCGGCCTCGGCCGGCATCAGCCGGTCGTCGGCTCGCTGACGGGCAGCGCCGACGAAGTCGCGGAACAATGGGTGCGGACGATCGGGCCGGGACTTGAACTCCGGGTGGAACTGGCTGCCCAGATACCACGGATGGTCGCGCAGCTCGGCGATCTCTACCAGGCGGCCGTCGGGAGACATGCCGGAAAGGTCCATGCCACCCGCCGTCAGCAGCTCGCGAAACTCGTTGTTGAGCTCGTAGCGGTGGCGGTGACGCTCGTAGACGATGGGCTGCTCGTAGGCCGTGGCGGCCCTGCTGCCGGGGGCCAGCCTGCAGGGCCAGACGCCCAGCCGCATGGTGCCGCCCTTCTCCTCGACGTCCCGCTGATCCGGCATGATGTCGATCACCGGATACTTGGTGGCGTCGTCGAACTCGGTACTGTTGGGAAGGTTCGAGTGCAGCAGGTGGCGGGCAAACTCGATGACCGCGACCTGCATTCCCAGGCAGATCCCGAAATAGGGAATACCGTTCTCGCGGGCGTAGCGGGCGGCGCGCACCTTGCCTTCGATACCGCGCGAGCCGAAACCGGGGCCGACCAGGACACCCGCGACCTCGTCCAGCTGCCGCAGCGCCGGCTCTCGCTCCAGGTCCTCGGAGTCGATCCAGTGAATCTCGACGTCAACGCCATGATAGAGGCCGGCGTGCTTCAGAGCTTCCACGATACTCATATAGGCATCGGGGCTCTTCACGTACTTCCCCACAATGGCGATAGGGAGTACCGGCTTCGGCTCCTTGATATTGGCCACCAGGTTGGACCAGGAGCGGAGGTCGGGCATGGAGGAATCCAGCCCCAGCTCCCGAACGATCAGCCGGCCCAGTCCGGCTCGCTCCAGCACCAACGGCACCTCATAGATGGTCCGACAGGTCTGGAGCGGGATCACAGCTTCCTCTGATATGTCGCCGAATAAGGCAATCTTCTCGCGAAGCTCGCGGGTAACAGGGTGATCGGCGCGGGTAATGAGGACGTCAGGCTGGATACCGATACGCCGCAGCTCATTGACGCTGTGCTGGGTGGGCTTGGTCTTCAGCTCGTCGGTGGAGCCGATGTGCGGCAGAAGCGTGACGTGGATGTACAGCACGTTCTGGCGGCCGACTTCCCGCCGCATCTGACGGATAGCCTCCAGAAAGGGCAAGCCCTCGATGTCGCCGACGGTACCGCCAACTTCGACG
>JAICWV010000016.1 GCA_025966365.1 Chloroflexota bacterium
ACGCGGAACTGCAGAGCGCTGCTTCCGGTGCGGGCTTCGAGCTCGAGCGTCACGCCCTGGAGATTTACGGACGCTGCCCGGATTGCCGGAGCCTCCAATCCTGACTCGACCTGCTGAGTTTCCCACGGGCATCCAGGCGGGAGCATGCTCCCGCCTGGATGCCCCTTGCGGAAGGCCTGCATCACCTCTTCTCGGGCTGCAGGGTGTGAGACCCTCGCTCCGGGACGCGTCGAAAATGTGGTGCCGTACCCGGAGTGAACCGGTTGACAAGTTCCAGGGCCGCACCTAAGCTTGTCCCACGGTTTGGAGGAGTGGAGGATGCACCGCCCAGTTCCTATCCGTGCAAATCGCGCGCTTTTCTCGGCCACACTCCTGCTGGCCATGCTTATCTCCGGGCACACGCTCGTGTCTCACGCTCAGCAAGCAGCTCAGCCCGGTTCTGCCATCCACATTCCCCTGGCCTTTGAAGAGAACGAGGGCCAGGCGCCACACGCTGTTCGGTATGTAGTCCACGGCGGAAACATGTCTGTGCTCCTTACTCGCCACAGCATTGAGCTGGTGCTCGCCCACAACCGGCAGGTTTCGGCTCAGCTACGGCTGAAGTCTTTTCCTCAGTCTCCGCTCGGTCCGCGGGGGCTGCGTGTTCGGCCGCGGTTCGGCACGGCAGCACAGCTCTCGCATATCTCCCTGACCCTCACTGGAATGAATCCGCATGCGCGGATCGCGCCGGTGGACCGGTTGCCCGGGCGAGTCAACTACTTCATTGGAAACAACCCGGCACAGTGGCACGCGAATATCCCCACCTACGCCGGCCTGCTCTATCAGGGCGTCTACCCCGGTATCAACCTACGCCTCTACTTCGATGCTTCGGGGCTGGAGTACGACTGGCTGGTCGCTCCCGGCGTCGACGTTGGCCGTATTCGGGTGCATGTATCCGGTGCTGCGATTGGGATGGGCCCGAAGGGGACCCTGGAACTCCGTCGGGGAGGCACCATCCTGCGCCAGGGAGCGACGCGAACCTACATCGCGCGATCCCGACAGCCCACAGCCAGCAGCTACCGATACTATGGCCCCCATGACTTCGGTTTCCATGTGGCCGCGCGTGCCTGGAGGCACCCGCTTGTCATCGATCCTACCCTTGTCTTCGCAACGTATCTGGGCGGGGGAGGGTCGGAGGGTGGCTACGGGCTGACGATCGACAGCCAGGGCAATACCTACGTCGTCGGTGACACGCAGTCAGAGGGTTTCCCGCTCGCCAATCCAGCGCAGGGGGAGCTCCGGAGCGACCCTTCATGCCAGGTGGGCTTGGCACAAGATTGCTCCGAGGGCTTTGTCTCCAAGATCAGCAGCGATGGGAAGACGCTGCTGTACAGCACCTATCTGGGCGGGACCTTCGATGACTTTGCCCACGGCATTGCTGTAGATAGTGCCGGGAATGCATATGTTACCGGAAACACGCTGTCCCCCGACTTTCCGACCGTAGGTTCCAGCACCCGGTACGCCGGCGGCGGGGTGCTCGGGGATGCCTACGTCACCAAGCTGAGCCCTCAGGGCAACAGTATCCTCTTCAGCCAGTACCTGGGAGGCTCGGGAGATGATGATGGCGAAGCCATCGTCGAGTCGAGCGGCAGTATCTACATCGCCGGGAGCACCGCCTCGGTGAACTTCCCCATTGCCCATGCGTGGCAATCCTCACTTGGCGGCGGATCGTGTGGCGCGCCTACGACCACGGACACCGCGTCCGGCCCCTGCTCGGATGCCTTTGTCACCAAATTTTCGGACTCCGGTGGTTCGCCGGTCTACAGCACCTATATCGGTGGCGCGAATGCCGATGCCGGTACCTCGATTGCAGTGTCCAACGGCCAGGCATACGTCGTGGGCGGAACCCTGTCCGGCAACTTCCCTACCGTCCACCCCGTCCAGGCATATGGAGGAGGAACGTGTGGGCTGTCGGATCCGGGCCCGTGTGAGGACGGCTTCCTGACCATTCTTGCGGCGGATGGGAGTCATGCGCTTGCCAGCACGACGCTTGGAGGCTCGGCCGACGACATCGTCAATGACATCGCGCTTGGCCCGCAAGGAGCCATCTATCTCGCAGGGACCACCCAGTCGACCAACTTCCCGCTCTTGCATCCCTTGAAGTCGACCCTGAGTGAGGATGACCAGGATGCTTTCGTCACCGAACTCGATCCCGCCGCCTCCCAATTGCTATACAGCAGCTACTTCGGCGGAAACGACCTGGATGATGCCTACGGCGTTGCGGTGGATTACGGTGGTGATATTTACCTCACCGGCTCGACTCAGTCCACCGACTTCCCCGTACGCAACCCCATTCAAGCGACGTTGCCCACCCAGCCCGATGTCTCAGCCGACGAGGCGGCCCTGCAGACGGCCTACGTCTCGGTGCTTTCCCCGGACGGATCACAGGTGCTATACGGCACCTATTTTGGGGACGATGGACAGGCGACGGATAACGTGCTGCTCCCCAACACGCTGGGCGCCGATATCGCCGTCGACCATGATGGGAATGCCTATGTTGTCGGATTCACCATGTCGGATCGATTGCCGATTCCCTCGTCGGCGCTGCAGGGCACCTATGGAGGGGCATTTATCCTGAAGATCCATGATGCGGTCCCTCCCCCTGCAATACCCACAGTTGTCCCGACCGCAACCTCAACCCCGCTCCCAACCGCACGCCCGGCCCCCACGTCTCCTCCCGTCCACCGGGTGAAGTGCAAAAAGGGCTACAAGCTGTCGCACGGGAAGTGCGTCAAGAAGAAGAAAAAGCACTGAGCGGTGACAGGGCCAGGTGGAAGCTCTACCACTCCCTCCCGACCTTCTGAAGCTGGCTAAGCTGCCACCGGACGAAAGACAGCCCCTGCGGCTTCGTCTCCGTGATCCCGACCTCGGGCACGTGGAACTGGGAGGCGATGCTTCGCATCCGCACCGTCATCGGACTGGACACCTGACTGTTGTAGAAGAGCAGGCGCGCCGTGTGATTCTGGAGCGCCTCCTGAAAATCGGCGACGGAACGCGGCGAGGGATCGGTGCCGTCCATGATCGCCTTCTGGAAGGGGGCATCGAGCGAGGTCAGACCCAGGGCATCGAGCATGTAGCCGTAGACCGGCTCGGAGGCAATCACGGTTTCCCCCACGGTCCGGTGGCGGAGCGTCCGGATCTCTCGCTCGATCGGCTGCAGCGAGCGAATCCAGGCTGCCTCTCGTGCCCGGTAATACGTCCGATGCCCGGGATCGAGCGTCGAAAGTGCCGCGGTGATGGCCCGAGCAATCTTCGGCCAGCCGCCCGGCATGTACCAGACGTGCGGGTTGTCTCCGGTGCTGCGGCCGAGCAGCGAGCCGACGGTGATGACCGTGCGGCCGGAGTCGGGGGCGGCACTCAAGAGCCGGTCGAGCCAGGAGTCATAGCCCAGGCCGTTCTCGATGACCAGCTTCGCGCCGGCGACCGTCCTCGCCGTCGAGGCACTGGCCTCGTACTCATGGGGGTCGGTGTTGGGATTGGTGAGCAGGCTGGTGACGTAGACGTATTTGCCGCCGATGGCGGCGGCGATGGACCCATACTGATCTTCGGCCGCGACCACCGAGATCAGGCCCTTGGGGACGGTGGTGGCCGAACTACCGCAGGCCGCGAGGCTCAGGACGAGAGGCAGCAGGAAGGCCGCCCGGCGCGCGCGAGTCACGAACCGAGGCTGCCCTCGATAGCCTGGGCTGGGAGCACGTTGCCGATCACGCCCATCCATACGAGCAGCCGAACCAGGAGATAGGCCGCCACCGCGGCGCTGGCGATAAAGAAGCTCACCGAGTAGTCGGTGTAATAGGCAAGAATCAGCCCGAACCAGGTCTCGAGCACCCCCAGCCCCACGGCGAGAGAGAGTGCCGGATACAGGCGCGGCGTCAGGTACATGGCGGTGGCCGGCGGCGCCACCAGCAGCGCGAAGATCAGGAGGACGCCCACCACCTGCACCGCCTCGGAGACAGCCAGCGCCACGATCAGCAGGAAGACGGCGGAGAGGAGCCGGGTGGGAACGCCGCGCGCTTCGGCCGCGATGGGGTTCATCGACATGAACAGCAGGGGGCGTGAGATAAAGCTCAGCGCCACCAGCACCACGATCCCGATGCCCAGGCTGAGGGCGACGTCACTCCGGCTGATGCCCATGATGGAGCCGAAGAGGATGCTGAACGCCTCCGAGGCGTAGGCCGTGTAGAGCTGGAGGAAGAGGATGCCTAACCCCAGGGCAAAGGCGAGCACGATGCCGATGGCCACATCCCGCCCTTCAAGCCGCTCCCCCAGCAGCCCCATGGCCAGCGCCGCCAGCAGGGTGAAGGCAAGCAATCCCCAGATAGGGCTCACTCCTACCAGGACCGCCCCCGCCGCGCCCGAGAACCCGATGTGTGACAGCGCGTGGCCGGCAAAGGTCACATGGCGCAAGACCACGAAATAGCCCACCACCGAGGCCACGATCGCGACGATCGTTCCCGCCAGAAAGGCGTTCTGCATGAACTCGTATTGCAGAATCTCCGTCAATGGCACTCATCCCCATCCGCGGTGGACACCAGCACATGGCCCTCGGCCCGGATAACGTGGACGGGAAAACCGAAGAGATCTGAAAGCACGTCGCTGCGGACGATCTGGTCCTGGGGACCGATCACGGCCCGACCGTTGGCGATATAGAGCACCCGATCCATGCAGCCGAGCAGGGGATTCACATCGTGCGCCACAAAGACGACGGCGATGCCGCGCACCCGCGAGATGTCTCGAACCAGGTCAACCACCTCGCGGCGGCTGCGAATGTCCAGGTTGGCCAGCGGCTCGTCCAGGAGCAGGAGCTCCGGGTTTCCGACCAAGGCCTGCGCCAGCATGAGCCGCTGCTGCTCGCCGCCCGACAGACGGGCCACCGGCATGTCGGCATAGGCGGTTGCGCGCACATCGTCCAGCGCCTGCTGCACCGTCGCCGACTGCGCCCGTCCCGGCGTCGGAGGTCCATAGCGGGTGCCGTCCACCCCCAGCGCCACCATGTCGCGCCCCCGCAGTGGCGTGGACTCATAGAACGTCTGGTGCTGTGGAACGTAGCCGATGCGCGGATTGCCCCGGTCCACCGGCTGCCCCAGGACGCGTACCGATCCCGCCGTCGGCGGGATGAGCCCCAGCAGCACGCGCAACAGCGTGCTCTTCCCGGCCCCGTTGGGGCCGATCAGCGCCACAAATTCTCCTGCTCTGAGGGAGAAATTCACGTCCTCGAGCACGGGCCGCCCGCGCAGAACCACGCTCAGATGGCTGGCCTCGGCGACGACCTCATCTGACATCTGAGGATGGACGGGGCTACGAGTCCGGGAGATGGGCGATTGCATGAGTGCGGGATGGTCTCCTGTTGATACATGGTATCAATTAGCCGCCACGTAGCAGCACCGACCGCTGCACAACCGATGTGTGAGGCCGATTTGCACTCGCGGGGGTGAGATGTTGGGCCGGTTTGCACTCGCGGGGCAGGGTGTAGGGGCGATTTGCAATCGCCCGCCGGCCCTCAGGCCGGCTCTCTGCTCGTGCCTCCAACGGTTATCCGGTGTGCCGCTCCCCCGCTGGTTTCTTCCCACCCGCCTGGTCCATTCCCC
Source organism: Chloroflexota bacterium (assembly GCA_025966365.1). Classification (GTDB taxonomy): domain Bacteria; phylum Chloroflexota; class UBA5177; order UBA5177; family UBA5177; genus JAICWV01. The sequence continues at coordinate 5,628 of JAICWV010000016.1, forward strand.
ACCGTCCCACGGAGGGACCGGCTACCGGGAGGCATTGTTTGGATCACTAAACATGCCGGTTCAGGGATTGCGGACACAGGCAGGCAGTGGCCGGATGAACCGACATACGGGTTGCGGGCTGCCGGCCATGGAAGAACCGTCCTCCATGGGGTGGATCAAAGGGCCGAACCACGAAACAGCCGTCTCTCCATCTGTTCGTGAAATCCTTCGTTTAGGCGCCCTGTCTCTCGACTCGAGCCGTTTCCGGCGGCAAAACCACTCGACTTTCAAGGGTGAAGCGCGGGAGGGTGAGGAGCAGGATGAGCGAGGCCACCAGGTATCCGCCGCCCTGGAAAATGTTGAGCATGGCAACCGGGCCCAGGATGCTGCCCGCGGCCCCGGCCAGCAGAGAGCCGATCAGGCTGGCGAGCGCGGAAACGGTTCCCCGGGCGCCGAAGACGCGGCCGCGAAAGGCATCTGGTGCCGACAGCTGCAGCAGGGTGGTATAGCTCGATCCGACTGCGGCGGCCGGGAGCCCCACTAACGCGATCAGCACCAGCCCCAGCCAGACGCCGGGGACCACCAGCGGGGAGCTGAAGAGGGCGATATCCAGCAGGCCGAAGCACAGCCCACCGATCCAGGCCAGACGTCTGGGCACCACCCGGCTCCCGATGGATCCAATCACCAGCCCGCTCAGAATCCCGCCCACCGCCTGGGCGCTCATGAACCACCCCAGCTGGAGTGCCGTGCCGTGAATAACCTGCTTGACCCAGATGACGAACATGGTTGCCATCACGCCCTCACCCACGGCCATCAGCGCAAAGAGGCTGAAGAGGATAGTGAGCGCCGTGCTCCGGCGCACCAGGCGCATGCCTTCTACCCACTCTTGCCGGATCCCCTGCGGCGGCTCGGCAGCGCCTGTATGCGGCTGGGTGACACCTCGGGGGAGGGACATACAGGCGACCAGCGCTGCCGCCACCAGAAATGTGGCCGAATCGATCACCGTTACCCCACGGATCCCGGCAGCTGCCGCGATGAGGCCGCCGAGGGTGGGACCGACCAGGCGGGAGACGTTCATGTTGAGCGAGGACAGTGAATTGGCGGTTACCAACTGCTCCTCGCGCACCAGGGTGGGCAGGAGGGCCGCTTCGGCCGGATTGGCGAACTGCGCGACGGTGGACTGGACGAAGCCCACCAGATAGACGATCCAGACGAAATCGGCGGAGTGGACCAGGAGGAGAGGGAGCAACGTGATCGCCAGGATCAGATTGGACGCCAGCATGATGGTCTTGCGCGGCCAGCGATCGGCGTACACGCCGGCGACGGAGCCCAGCAGCAGCGCGGGAGCAAGCTCGGCGATGACCGCTCCACTGGTCGCCATGGGCGATCCCGTGATGGTGTAGACGTAAATGGGGAGCGCAATGTACAGGATCCAGTCGCCGGTCATGGAGATGAGGCCGGAGACCCAGATAAGCAAGAAGTTCCGCTGCCGCAGGACTGCCAGCATTGCCCTCAACACTCCGCACATTGTCGGAACCGCCCGTCACTCCAGAGAAATCAGTGACAGTCGCCCCGCCTTGAAACAAGAATAACAGCAGGTTAGATAATGCGCAAGGAGTATTTAAGGAAACAGCTGCAGGGCCTTATTTCCTTTTAGTGTTCCCGGGGGCCCGACGCTCGGGGAGCGCAGAGGGCCCGAGGTGGGCAGGTTGGGAAGGGCCAGGGCGTGCTGGTCGGAATCACGGCCTGCGGCCACGCGGCCGAGCACGGCGTTCCGGGGGTACAGGTTGGGCGCAGCGCGTCACAGCGGGTGCCGTAGCCACAGGGGAAGGCACCAGGCTGGAGCGTGGCGGTCGGAGTCGGCTCGATCGTACTCGGGTTGGTATGCTCGCGTGCGACTGCGCCGCCATCGGCGATGACGAGAACCGCTACCGCCAGGGAAGCGCTCATGCCGCGCCGAAGAGACACGCGCTGCTCAGGGACTGTTGCCGGCCGCTGCCTGAGGGAACTGGGTGAGGGTCTGCAGGAAGGCGACGATTGCCGCCGCCTTCTTCGGCGTCAGCGTGTTTCCATAGGCCGGCATGCCGCCGCCGCCGTTCATGATGCGCGTGACCAGCTGGTTGTAGGTATTGCGGTCGGCGATGTAGGTCAGGTTGGGACCGCGCAGGCCGCCCACGTTGTCAATCATGTGGCAGGCCATGCAGCCTTCCGTGTGCAGCAGGTGTGCCCCGAGGAGCTGCTGCGCGTTGAGCCCTCTCGTTGCCTGCTGCGGCACCGATGGAATGCCGCTGTTGGTCGGGCCCACGAAAACCGGAGACCAGGGGGACTCATACCCCTCGAAGACCAGAATGGCCGTGATTATGGCGGCGAATGCGACAATCGCCACTGCCCACGGACGCTTGGAGTAGTGCCGCTCCCCCTTGTTGGCAAGCGGAATAAGGAACAGTACGCCAAACGCCAGCGCCGGGAAGAGGATGATGAAGTAGTCCTCGCTTGACGGCGGAATGAGCGCCAGCAAGGCGAAGTACCAGATCAGATACCAGTCCGGACGTGGATTGGCCGGTAGCGTGGGATCGGCGGGGTGACCCAGGGTGGCGGCGCCGGCGAAGACGGCGAGCGCCAGAACCACGACCCCGGCCAGGAGACCCATGAAGGCATCGCGGGAGGTGCCGACCGGGAAGAACGGCTCGCCGTCCTCATGCAGGATGCGCTGATAGTTGGGCCAGTAGGTTTTGGGATCGACCGGCTCGCCGGGGATGGGCCACTCAGAGACGCCCTTGTAAATGACCAGGTAGAGGTGCATGCCAATCAGGCCCAGCATGGCACCCGGAACCAGGAAGACGTGGATGGCGTAGAAGCGGGTAAGCGTGCCGCCTCCGACGACAGGGCCGGCGGTGAGAAGCTGCATCACCCAGCCGCCGATGAAGGGGGTTCGGGCCGCCTGCTCCGCGCCCACGACCACCGCCCAGTAGGCGTCCTGGTTCCAGCGCAGGAGCTGGCCGGTAAAAGCCATCAGGATGGTGCAGATCAGCAGGAGCGAACCGCTGATCCATTGCAGCTCGCGCGGAAACTTGTAGGACCCGGTGAGATAGTGCGCGGTCATATGGATAAAGACCACCAGCACCATGGCCGATGCGCCCCAGTAGTGGATGCCGCGGATCACATTCCCCAGAACCTCTTTATGGGTAATCCAGTACAGGCTCTGATAGGCGTGATCCGGGGAGGGGATATAGACAAAGGCCAGGAAGATGCCGGTGATGATCTGGAAGGTAAAGGCAAAGAGCGCGCAGCTTCCAAAGACGTACCACCAGTTGACGCTGCGCGGCACCTTGTGGCCCATGGTCGCGTTCCACATCATGCCGAGCCCCAGACGGTCGTCGAGCCAGTCGTACACGCCGAGACCGGCCAGTAGCATTTTCTCCATGGAATTTCCCCTACGAGTAGATGGGCAGTGGGTGTGTCTTGATCTGGACGCGGCCGTTTACCACGCGCGTCTCATAGTGGAAGAGCGGCCGTGGCGCAGGGCCGCCGGCCACCGTGCCGTCGGCGTTGAACACGCTGCCGTGACACGGGCAGAGAAAGATTTTGGGTTCGTTGAGCCAGTGGATCGGGCAGCCCAGGTGCGTGCAGTACACGGCGTAGGCAATGAACGAATTCTGGCCGGTGCGTCGAAGCCAGGCGGCCTGGACCGCCGTCCGGCCGGCCCAGGGCACGGGGCCGTTGGCCTCGAAAGAGGCCTCGACCGTATCGCCCACCGCTATCTGGCTGAGGGTGATTGTCTTCCCGGATTTGGGCCCGTTGGAGAAGGTGACCGTCTGCCAGCGTTCCGCCGGCTGCTTGAACAGGGGGACAAAGATGTAGCCGATGATGGGGATGCCGACGGCCAGGCCGCCCAGTGCGCCGAAGCTCAGCGTAAAAATGCCCAGGAAGCCCTCCCGGGTCATGAGCTTCCTAGTGAGAGTGGGAATGCTGATGCTCATGCCGTAATTCCTGGATCCAGTAGATGATAGCGACGATGGAAACGATGATGCCGGCAATCAACACGGGCGCGGTGGTGATGACACCGGCGCCGGTGACGGTGATCCCAAGCGCGAGAGTTATCGGCCATATGGAGAGCGGGGGCAGATGGACCGGCTGCTCCGCAACCTCGTACTCCTCCACGGGGGGCGCCGTCGGTGGAGGAGCGATGTCCTCCCGCGCATCCCTGTACATCCTGTTATTCCTCCGTGAGAAAAATGTAGTGCAGGGCTTTAGCCCGGTCGCCCGGCGCAGTGACGCTTGCACCCCGCGGTCCCTGAGAGATTGGGGGTGCCCCCGCACTAAAGTGCTGCCCTAGGCTTACGTCGTAGCTCATAGCAATGTGCGCAAATACACGATCGAGAAGATGAAGACCCAGACACCGTCGACAAAGTGCCAGTAGTAGCCTACCGCTCGCACCGGTGTGTCGTGCTTGGCGGTCCAGTCGCGCGACAGCAGCAGGATGGTGCAGAGCGCGATCAGTCCCACAAAGACGTGGAACCCGTGGAAGCCGGTCAGGGTGAAGAAGGTGGTCCCGAATTCGCCGGCCGAGCTGATGGTCGTCTTCTCGCTGTACAGCTTGGCGTACTCGGTGATCTGCCCGATGAGGAAGGTGGCGCCCAGGATGATGGTGCCGATGAGCAAGGCCCTGAACATCCGCTTGTTTCCGTTGCTCAGGAAGCGCTCGGCCAGGATCATGGTGCCGCTACTGGCAAACAGCGCGAGGCTGAACCAGTAGGTTCGCGGAATGTCGAGCTGACGCGAGGTGAAGTGGAAGGAGTACACCGAGTACATCACGATCAGCGAGACGAAGAAGATGGACTCGGAGCTGATGAAGAAGAGCACCAGCATCCGGCCCGGCGAGATGGAAAACTTCGGTTTCTCGACGGCTCCCGGCCGCGCCGCCACCGCGGTAGCGGCTCCGGCCGGCACGGCGGCAGGAATCGGTTGAGAGGTCGCCGTTCCGTGGTGCTCGTAGCGCCAGTCGGGCATGTCGGGGTGAGCCAGATCCCAGAGCGGACGGCGGCTCCGAACCGTGGGCGTCTCCACGAAGCCGTAGGCGGGCGGCGGGGAGGGTAGGAGCCATTCCAGGCTATACGCGTTCCACGGGTTTGGTCCCGCCTTTTCCCCGCGCCGGAGGCTCTGGAGGATGTTGTAGGCCAGGAGCAAGAACGATACGGCCAGCATCAACGCCCCGAAGGTGGCCAGGAGGTTATACCCGGTCCATTCCGTATTGGTATAGGTATAAACCCGGCGGGGCATCGCCACCAGGAAGTGCATGGGGAAGAAGGTCAGGTTAAAGCCGATAAAGAAGATCCAGAACTGGTAGGTGCCGAGCTTCTCCGAGAGCATCCGGCCCGTCATCTTGGGGAACCAGTAGTAGAGGGCTGCCATCAGCAGGAACATGGTGCCCCCGAAGAGCACGTAGTGGAAATGCGCCACCACGAAGTAGGTGTCGCTGCTGGCGTAGTCGAGCGGGACCACCGCGAACATGACGCCGGAGATGCCGCCGATGGTGAACATGACGATGAAGGCGGCAGCGAACTTCATGGAGGTGGTCCAGCGAATCTTCCCGCCCCACATGGTTCCGATCCAGTTGAAGATCTTGACGCCGGTCGGAACGGCGATCACCATGCTGGTGGCGGCGAAGAAGGACTGCTCACTCTCCGTCAGGCCGGTGGTGAACATGTGGTGCGCCCAGACGATGAAGCTGATGAAGCCGATGGCCACGCCGGAAAACGCGACGAAGGTGTAGCCGAAGAGCGGCTTGCGCGAGAACACGGGGATGATCTCCGAGGCCATGCCGAAGGCGGGCAGAATCATGATGTACACCTCTGGATGTCCGAAGCCCCAGAAGAGGTGCTGCCACATCACGACGTTGCCGCCCTGCTGCCAGACGAAGAAGTGGGTGCCCAGGAGGCGGTCGAAGATCAGCAGAATCGAATCGGCGGTCAGGAAGGGCATGGCCCAGATGATGAGGAAGGAGTTGACCAGCACCATCCAGACAAAGAGCGGCATGCGGTTGAGCGACATACCAGGACAGCGGTAGACGATGATGGTGACGATCAGGTTCAGGGAGGTGGCGATGGATCCGGCTCCCAGGACGGTCAGTCCCACCGCCCAGAACAGCGGGCCGTTGTCCATGGTGTAGGGCTGCTCCCAGAGGTTGGCGTACGCGAACCAGCCGACGGCGGGCAGCGAGCCCTGGAGCAGGCTGAAGTAGAGCAGCAGGCCGCCAAAGAGCAGTAGCCACAGACTCATCGCATTCAGCCGCGGGAACGCCATGTCGCGATAGCCGATCATGATGGGAACGAAATAGTTGGCGAAGCCGATCAGCGCCGGCATGACCACCAGGAAGATCATGGTGACGCCGTGCATCGTCATCAGCTGGTTGTAAACGTGCGCCGCGATCACGCCGTTTTGCGGCACAGCAAGCTGCCAGCGCATAAGGAGCGCCTCGACACCGCCGAGCAGGAAGAAGAACGCAACGATGATGAGATACATAATCCCGATCAGCTTGTGATCGGTGGTCTTGACCCACGCCAGGGCCCCCTCGAAGCTGTTGATCCGGGGTAAGGGATGGGTTCGGATCTCGTCAGTAATGGTTGCGGTTGCCATTCGTTCCTCTTCTCTACTTCAGGCTCATGAGATACGCGGCGAGCGACTTGATTTGATGATGGGATAGGAGCGGGTATCCGGGCATGAGCACGCCCGGCTTGAAGTGGCTGGGCTGATGAATCCAGCCCATGGCATCGGCCATGTTCATGCGGGCCGCTCCGGCGCCGATGGTCCAGCGGCTGGCAAGATGCGTCAGATTCGGCGCGGCGGTCCCACTTGCCTTGCTGCCCGGCATATCGATGGTATGGCACTCCACGCAGGTGGACGCCATAAACAGCTTCTCCCCGGCGAGTGCCAGACCGCCTTTGGGTTTGTTGGCGGAGGATCTCATATGCGCGGCCCAGGCGTTAAAGGCGCCTTTGGGCTGGACAACCATCCGGAACTTCATCCAGGCGTGGGCGTCGCCGCAGTACTCGTAACACATGCCTCCATAGATGCCCGGCGTATCCATCTCGGCGAAGACGGCGTTGTCCTGCCCGGGGTTGGCGTCGATCTGACGCTGGAGCTGCGGGACCCAGAACGAGTGAACCACATCGGCCGACTCCACGTGAAAGTGCAGCGGGACATTGGCCGGGACGTGGACTTCATCGTCGGTGGTGATGTTGAGCGTGGGGTATTCGAACTCCCAATACCACTGGTGTCCCTTGGCCACGATGTCGAGCGGATGCGACCCGGCCGGTGGCGTGTTGATGTCGTGGATGTACTTCACGGTGATGCCGAACGCGACCACCAGAATGATGAACGGGATGGCCGTCCAGGTGATCTCGATCGGCCGACTTCCATAGAGCTGGGGCGGAGGCTCGTCGTCGCCCGGCCTGGCCGAGTTGTGCGTGATGATGTAGAGCAGCGCGCCGACGACGCCAATAAAGATGATCGCGGAGAGGATGAGCATGATCCAGAAGAGATTCGAGATCATGTGCATCTCGCCCGACTTCGGATCGAGCGGAGCCCAGGGCGGCCCCGGATTCCAGGAGGGACGAGGGAGCGCGAAGGCGACAGCCGGCCATAGGGCCACCACGCCGCCGAGGAAAGCGGGAAGTGCGAGAACGCGCTTCTTCTTCAAGATGCGTAGACCGGTATGCACGACCGTAGGCATCGACACTCCCATCCTTCGTGTCCGCGTGCCTCTAAGAGAGGTGCGGTCCAATTGTAGGTGATTGCGCTGGATTGGCCTCCTCGCCCCCCTCGAACCATTTGTAGAAGGCGGCGATGAGTGAAACGGCGTATGGAATGTTTCCCGGGTACCACATGATCAACCCGCCGAGCTGCTGGTCCGTGAGTGCCGAGATGCCCCAGACCCGCGGAGCCGACAGATATGGCGTGTAGAACACGATAGGCGAGAACGTGAAAACAATACCTAAGACCATCATAAACATCCCGTCCGCGAACAGGTACAGCACCTGCAGCGGATACGACAGGCGCTGCTCCTTGATGGGGCTGAGGATCGGCCACCAGTTGATGACCCCGAAGGCCATGAACGTCAGGTGCTCGAGGATGTGGACCGCCTCATTTTCCAGCGTCAGGTCGTAGAGGGCGGGAATGTGCCAGAGGTAGATATCGACGTTGAAGAAGATGATGGCGATGGCAGGGAGAACGAAAAATTGAGCCAGCGACGCGGTTGGTCTCCAGCGGAAGACTGGCGCCACCAGCCAGCCGGGCAGGGAGAGCAGAATGAGCGGCGGCCAGAGGGACGCGAGGAGCAGGTGCTGCACCATGTGGGCACTGAAGAGGTACTCGTCCCCCAGCTCGTCGAGCGGGGACATCAGCGCCAGCACCAGCACGAGCTGGGCGGTGATGAAGAGGGCAATCCGCCCGCGCCCGAAAGGCGGCTCTCCCCGTCGCCGACGCAGCGGACCCGCGGCATAGGCATAGCCCAGACTGATCAGGGCGATCCCGATGACGATGCTGGGTTCCCAGGTCCACTGGGTCAGCACCTCTCCTGTTGTTGGTGCTGCCAATCGATCCTTCCTGGCTGCGGGTCTCCTGCCCGACCATAGCACAGCATTTTGAGGGCTTCACTCCTCACCCCCAACCCCTCTCCCTCAAGGGGAGAGGGGAGATGGATATCCGGCATCTGTTCCCCCTTCGCCCCGTGAGGGAGAAGGGGGTTAGGGGGATGAGGGGTGCCAAATTTTGCGTTTTAAGGGCATCCCCGGTACCGTGGATGGTGTACCCGGGGTTTGAGGCGACGCTCAGCCCGGGTTTCGCTACGTATGCTGGAGGCATTTGAGTAGGGTCGGGTACTTGCTCCTGCTGGTCATGCTGGTTGCAAGTACTCAGATCGCGCAGGCACAGACCGGCAACCGCACGCCCCTTCTGGGTCACTCGCTCACGCGTGCGCTGGATGCCCCTACCCTGACTCCGGTGGTGCCGACGGTTCAGGTGCCGAACGAACCGGTGGCGATTCCCACCGTCTCAGTTCCCCAGCCGACGCCGAAACCGGTCCACAAGCGTCACAAGAAGAAGGCCAAGGGGACGTCTAAGGGAACGGCCGGAAACGCCTCGCTGCGAAGCCAGAACGAGACCTGGGTCTGGGCCTATCTCACGTCGTACTGCCCCGGCAGCGCCGGCTGGCTCTCGTCAAGCGGCCTGCCCGTCTTTTACGGGATGCTGGCCAACGACTACTACCCGTTCGGCACACGAGTCTATATCCCCGTGATCGGAATGGTGGGCGTGGTTGAAGACCACGTGGGCGACTACTCCTGGAACCACTTCGACGTCTGGAGCCCGGTCTGCTACGGGACGCCGACCGGGTGGTTCAAGGTCGCGATCGAGGGCTAGGCCGCCTTCTCGCCCACGATCTCTTCCACCAGAAGCTGTTCCGGCGCATAGCCGAGCGCAGTGTAGATGGCGATCATCTCGTTGAGCTCGGCTCGCGTTGCGCAGGGGTGATAGGCGAGGGTGCTGTTGCGCGCCCCCTTGATTTTCAGCAGATACATGGGTTTCCCTTTCGAGGCACTTCCAGGGCAGCCTACCGCCCGTTCATTAGATGAGCGTGTGAATGTCGCGCTTCATCCCTACAACGCACACGTACGCCTGGATGTAACAGCGCGCCGCATAATGGAACCGCCCTCACGAGGCAGGAGGTAGACATGTTCCCAGTGCTCCGAGAGTTTATCAAGACGCAGTCCTGGTTGGATACCCTGGGTGACCCGCTCCAGAAGCTGCTCATGGGGTTCTTTCCCCAGGACGACCCCACGCGCAAGCAGCTTCAGAACTTCCTGAACGGAGTCTGGCTCGGGCATCCGCTCCACCCCATGGTGACCGACGTGCCGGTGGGCGCGTGGACCTCAACCTTTGTCCTGGATGTCGCCGCCTCGGTGACCGACACGGACGGCCTGGAAACGGCAGCCGATCTGACCCTGCTGGTCGGCCTTCTGGGCGCCTATAGCTCCGCCGCCAGCGGCCTGACCGACTGGATGGACACCTACGGCGAGGAGCGGCAGCTGGGTCTGCTGCACGGGGTGACCATGCTGACGACGACGGCTCTGTATTCGCTCTCACTCCTGGCCCGCCTCTCCGGCGCCCGCTCCACCGGCGTGAACCTGGCCCACCTCGGCTACCTGCTTCTTGCCGGCGGCGCCTATCTCGGTGGGGATGAAGTCTACGACGTGGGCTACGGCGTGAACCATACCGCCTTCCAGCACGGACCCGGAAAGTTCACGGCGGTCATGGCCGAGGCGGAGGTCCCCGACGGCGGCCTGACCAAGGGCGAGGCGGGCGGCGTGCCCGTTCTTCTGGCGAAGGTGGACGGTCGGGTCTATGCCCTGGATGATACCTGCGTGCATGCCGGCTGCTCCCTGGCTGGAGGCAGCCTTTCCGGCACGGTCGTGACCTGCCCCTGCCACGGCTCCCAGTACGACGTCCGCGACGGCCGGGTGCTGAACGGTCCCGCCACCATGAACGAGCCGTCGTACGAGGTGAAGATCGTGGAGGGCGTGGTGGAGGTCAAGCAGCGATCGGGATAAGGCGCCGTAATCGCTGTTGGTGGCACACCGCGTCTATCGTGCCGCGGTACTCTCTGGTGGCATCCTACCCAGTGATGGGCAAGAATATGGCGCGTGAGCTGCGGGTCGGGCGACAGGGCAGAGTCGCCATTCCGGTATCGCTGAATGTTCTCGACGCCTCGGCTCTCCTGGCGGTGCTCCATGGTGAGCGAGGGGCGGAGTCAAGGTTGCGCGGTTAAAGAGACCTGGCCTAGCTGCCGTTGGAGCCGTTCTGCGGGGCAGTCGGTCCTGAGGTTCGCCCCGCGTTCACGAAGGCCAGCGCATCATTGCTGACGACTTCGTACATGCGGGCCAAATCCCCGTGCCATTCCTCCGGCAGATCGTGGAGGGGAATGGGGCCGAGGCGCTTCAAGATCGCCTGCGGGACCGGCGGGGGGGTGACGCGAATGGTGATGTCTTCCAGCTCGTCGCCCGCCTCCCAGTAGTCGGCGATGTGGTCCTCCAGCGGCTCGGAGCTGACCTTGGGGGCACGCGCCTGCGGGGGGCGCTCCAGCCGCTGCCCGCGGAGGGCCGCCATCAGCTGCTCGCGGCTCTTGCCGCGAAGCTGGAAGAGGAGGAAGGGGTCGCGGTCGAACTCGGAGCCCAGGACGTAGTACACCGCCGCCACGTGCTTGCAGGGACTGGCCCAGTCGGGGCAAGTGCAGGACATGATCAGCTCGTCGCCCGATTTGGGGAAGAGGGAGACCTCGGCGGAGGCGAAGATCTCTTCGATATCGCGCGGCATCTCGCCCGAGAGGAGCCTCGCCCCATAGATCGCCTTCCGCCGCAGGAGGCCGATTACCCGGCTCCAGTCGGCCCGGCTTAAAGGCTTGAGGCCGATCTCGACCCGGTAGGGCTTGTTGCGCGATCCCTGCACCCTGGCGCGCACCAGGCCCGGCTGGATGTCCACGTCGAGGACGTTGCCGTGGCGCGCGTAAGAGCGGCCGCGGTTGAGGCGAGCGCTCCATCCGAAACGTTCCAGCACCCGGATCCAGCGCTGCGCCCACCAGGACTGCGCGAATTCCGTCTTGCGTGACATTCCCCTACTCCACCATGACCGCTTCGCGCCGCAGCTCGAAGAGGCTCCGCAGTTCGTCGGTGGAGAGTTCGGTCAGCCAGGACTCGCCCGCGCCCACGATGCTTTCCACCAGCTGCTTCTTGCTCTCGATCAGCTCATCAATCCGCTCTTCCAGCGTGCCGGAACAGATCATCTTGTGGACCTGCACGTTGCGCGTCTGGCCGATACGGAAGGCGCGGTCCGTTGCCTGGTCCTCGACGGCGGGATTCCACCAGCGGTCGTAATGGAAGACGTGGCTGGCCCGCGTCAGGTTGAGACCGATGCCGCCCGCCTTGAGCGAGAGGATAAAGACCGGCGGGCCGCGGCGGTCGTTCTGGAAACGGGTCACCAGCCGGTCGCGCACATGGCGGGGAGTGCCGCCGTGCAGGTAGAAGATATCCCGGCCCAGCCGCTCGCGCAGGTAGCTCTGGAGCTCGCGGCCGAACTCGGCGTACTGGGTGAAGACGAGGGCGCGATCGTCCGCCGCAACCACTTCGTCCAGCATCTCCTCCAGGCGCGCCAGCTTGCCGGAGCGCCCGGGCATGGTGCTGCGGTCGCCCAGGAAGTGGGCAGGATGATTGCAGATCTGCTTGAGCTTGGTAATGGAGGAGAGGACCAGCCCTTTGCGCTTGATGCCCTCCGAGGATTCGATCTGCTCCATCATGTCGCGCACCACCGCCTCGTAGAGGGAGGCCTGTTCCGGCATCAGCGAGCAGTAGACCTTCATCTCCAGTTTTTCGGGCAGGTCGGAGATGATGGTCGGATCGGTTTTGACGCGGCGGAGGATGAAAGGCTGGACCAGGGTGCGAAGCTGGGCTTTGGTTCCGGCATCGTTGCCGCGCTCGATGGGAATGGAGAAGTCCTTGCGGAAGCGGTCGGCGGAGCCGAGATAGCCGGGATTCAGGAACTCCATGATCGACCACAGCTCGGAGAGGCGGTTTTCGACCGGCGTGCCGGTCAGCGCCACGCGAAAGTCCCCCTTGAAGGAGCGCACCGCCTGCGCCTGCTTGGTGCTGGCGTTCTTGACGTTCTGGGCCTCGTCCAGCACGATCCCCTTCCAGCTCAGTGATTCCAGCAGCTCGCGATCACGCGCCGCCAGGGCATAGGTGGTAATGACCATATCGTGCTTCTGGGCTTCCAGGGCGAACTCGGGACCGTTGAGCCGGCCCGGACCGTGATGCGTCATCACACTGATGGAGGGGGCAAAGCGGCGCAGCTCGTGCTCCCAGTTGCCAACCACCGACATGGGGCAGATGAGGAGGACAGGCCCGTTGAGGGTGTTGCTCTCCTTCATATTCAGCAGCATGCTGGTCAGCTCGACCGTCTTGCCCAGGCCCATGTCGTCGGCCAGGCAGGGGCCGAGGCCGCGCTCGACCAGGAAGTGCAGCCAGGAGACGCCGCGCCGCTGGTAGGGCCGGAGCTCGCCCACGAAGCTCCCGGGCTGCGGCAGGTCGGGGATATTGCCGTCCTTCTCGAAGAGAGCGTTCAGCCAGCCCTCGGTCTCGACCGATTCGATGGGCAGGTCGCTGTCCAGCTCGCCGGTCCCGGCAGCCAGTGAAAGTGCCTTGGAGAGCGGGAGAGTATCGCCACCGTTCTTTTCCCAGAAGGTCTGGGCCTTCTGCACGTCCTCGGCATTCAGCTCCACCCACTCGCCGCGAACACGAACCAACGGTGACTTGAGGGCGGCCAGGCGGGCAAACTCTTCAGGATTCACGCCCTTCCCGCCCAGCGAGAGCTGCCAGTCGTACTTGACCAGCGTATCCAGCCCCACGATGCTGGACTGTCCATTGGACTCGCCCTCGCCCGGGCGCAGCCGGATGCGGGCAGCCAGGCCGCGGCGCCGTTTGGTCCACCAATTGGGAACGATGACACCCATCCCCGACTCTTCCAGCACAGGTCCGGCCTCGCGCAGGAACACATGTGCCTGATGGACGGAGAGGTGCGCGACCTCGGGATGAGCGGTCTTGAGGGCTTTTTCCAGCGGCGGGAAGATGCGCATGGCGGTACCCAGGTCGGCCAGGAGCTTCTCCTGAGCCCGGCCCTGCTTGGCACGGACGATATTCCAGCCGTGGCCGCGCTGCTTCCATATCTGGCCGACCGGGACCAGGACGCTGGGATCCTCAACTGATTGCAGGAAGAAGCGGAGGAGCCAGGGCGCGCGGGGATTGTTGGGCGCCTCCAGCCGGAAGGTGGTGCGGAAGGCCTCGTTGGCAACCACCTGCAGCGGCTCCAGCCACTTTTTGACAGCACCGCGCAGTCGTTGGTCGATCTTGATGGTGGTCGGCTGCTCCTCCTCCCTCGGGCGGGCCAGGCTGAGAAGCCAGATATATGCCTGCGCGCGATTGCCCTGGCTGATGCGCGAGGGAACGCTGGGCTCCCATCGCTGCAGCGACTGGCGGCAGAGGGCATCGATCGTGGCCTGGAGGAACGAGTCCAGCACGGTCGTGGCCGAGGGCGGTGCGCCAAAGGGGAGCATGGCGCGGCAGACCGGCGGCATGGAGCGCGCCAGGCGGGTGAATCGTCCCCGATCGTCGCCGGCCAGAACCGGCTGCCAGAGCGCTACATTGCGGTCGTTGATGGTGGGCACGTAGCGCTCGCGAGCAAGCAGCTCGAGGATAAAGCGCGCCGCGGTCTGCCAGAAGCGCAGATCGTCCCCCATGTTCTCGTCGGGCGAGAGCGTCAGCAGGTGGAACATCGCGTCCACCGCCGAAAGTTTGAGCGCGCTGATCTCGACTGGCTGCAGCGTCACCTCGTCGGCCGAATCGTTGGAATCGGACGAGGAGAGCGGACGCCCGCCGGCACAGGGCATGAGCAGAGAGATAGGCGAGGGCTCTCCCTGAACCAGGGGGAACCGCTCGCGGAGATCGTCTGCTCCTACGATGCGATCGTTGTCTTCGTCCAGTCGCTCGGCCCACAGATAGAAGGAGCCGCCACACGACTCAGGACGCCAAAGCCCGTGAAGCACGGAAAGAAGGCCACCTCATATGGCTGAATTCAGTGATAGATGGAAACGGTGGACAGTCCGCTCGCTATCATCCTTTTGATGGACGCGCTTGCCGGGGAAAGCGTGTCCGTGGAATCGGGTACTCGTTCGACGGTGCCCGGGTTTGCCCATTGGCGGCACAGATCAAGGACGATCCTCCCGCCACTCGGTGCAGCTCCTACCTACCCCCGTTGTGGAACTACTCGCTGCACTGTATACAGTTTAACACGGAATATCAAGGGGTGGAGGATTTTGGGGATTTTGTACCCGCGCGCTACACCGGCTTTCGGCGATCGATCTCGTAGCGTGGTTCCTCCGTGGCCCGCGGTGGGCATCCCCTATGTTCGATGACCCCCGAGGATGTTCCCTCTGTAGCCGGAGCCTCCGCGCTCCGGTGTGTCGCTACCCTTTCGGTTCCTTCCCACCTTCTGGCGCAAGACCAGCCGGCCCATCACACCCGTTCGCATCGCTGCCGCATCCGTAACAGGCGCCGCTCCCAGGAGCGGAGGGTTCCCCAGGCACCAAGACGCTCGATGTCTTGCCGCACCACCGCCAGTGCCCCATCGATCTCGCTTGCCGCTTCCTCCGCCCGTCCCTCAGCCAGGAGAATCGCGCCCGCCATGGTGCGCCGATCATCCACGTCGATGCGTGACCCCGCGCGCCGGCGCCATAGGGATGCCGCGTCGATATCGCCTCGCTCTGCCTCGAACAGCGCCTTGAGCACATAGGGGGCGTTCCAGTGGGATTCGGGGTGCTGTTGCCGCCAGGTGACCAGATCGTCAAGGCGGCGCTCGGTAGCAGCTGGATCGGCGCGGTCGTATGCGTGTAGGTAGGCAAACAGGAGGGCGTTCATATCGGAGGCGGAGCCGTCCTGGTAGGAGAGTGCGGCGTCGAGGACGCGCTCATCCCAGGCCTCGGGAAGCGTGCCCCGGATCTGATCCTCGGCATTGAGCAGGGCCAGCGCCTCCTGCCGCTTCCGATCTGGGTTGGGCCGAAGATAGGTGATGATCTGCCGCCCATCGGGCGTGAAACTGCGGGCGGAGCCGCGAAAGGGCAGGAGGTTCGCGGGGACATATACCAGAGAGAAGACGGCCACGGCGGCGAGAAAATATTCCGCTGGAGAGGCGGCAGTGCTGTGTGGGTGGCCGCCGGTGACCGCCAGGAGCAGTAGCCAGGCGGCCACTGCCAGGAAAAGGTTCCCGGCGGGCCCTCCAAGCGTCGTGAGTGCCAGACGTCGGGTGATGTGCTCGCCGCCGAGCGGGAGCGAGACAGAGTAGCCGGCCAGTGGGTTGCGCCGATTGCGGCCAAGATGGAAGGAGCTTCCGTTCCACATCAGCCGTATCGGTCCCACCGCCACCTCACGCAGCCGAAAGCCGACCAGGTTTCCGGCTAGTACATGGCCCGACTCGTGCGCCAGTACCGTGATCAGCCAGGCGCCGATGATGGATACCGCCGCCACGCCGGCCGACATCATGGCGCCTGACGGCATGAGCGCAAACACCGCCCCCACGATCAGGATGACGCTGAAGGCGAAGAGCGATCGCTCGATGAAGCCGGGCGTCATGCCATGGGTTCTCCCACGGAGCGCATGGCCAGCAGCGTCGTGCGGCTCCCAAGAGCAGCGATGTGGGTACCTCCCGCGCCCACGACCGCGGTTTCGATCCGGTCATCGAGCGGTGCGGTCCAGTGGTTGGGGATTCCGGTGGTGCCGTGCAGGGCGCCCAGGATGGAGCCGGCCGTGGCCCCATTGCAGTCGGTGTCCCACCCCGCGGTGACGGCGAGACCGATGGTCCGGGAGAAATTCCCCTGGCCGTGGAGCAGGGCGGCGACCACCACCGCGGCGTTGTTGATGGTGTGGATCCAGTGATAGGTGCCGTATTCCCGGGAGATGGCGTTCAATGTCCGGTCCCACGTCTGGCCCTCGGCATGTTGGGCGCGGACGGTCCGCACCATGGCCGCGAAGCGGCTCTCCGGCGGGATCACCCCTTCTGCCCGATCGAGCGCGTCGTCGAGCGTCGTTTCTCCCAGGGCGGCGGCGATGAGACCCGCAAAGAACATGGCCCCGTAGAGGCCGTTTTTGGTGTGGGAGATGGAGGCGTCGATCCAGGCCAGGCGAGCCGCGCCGGCGGGATCACCGGGGCTGATGTAGCCCCAGAGATCGGCCCGGATCTGTGCGCCGATCCACTCGCGATAGGGGTTATAGCGCACGGCCGACGCGGGCGGCGCGAACCCGTCGACCAGGTTGTGGTACGCCTGCCGCTCGGCGGTATAGACCTGCAGGTAGGGTAGTTTTTCCAGCCAGGCAACTGCCACGTCCTCCGGCGTCAGTGCGCGGCGGCATCGCTCGGCGATCCCGAGGTTGAGGATGGTGTAGTCGAGGTCGTCGTCCCTCGGCATGCCGTCGATGGAGCCGCGCGTGGTTCCCTTATATGGAAACGGGCCATCCTCTCCATTGGTTGGCGGTGGGACGTAGTCGAGCAGAGGGTAGGCGTCGTGGGCATCCAGATACTGACGGATGGCGTCGCGATCCAGCCCTTCGAACGGTTTACCCAACAGGCAGCCGGCACAGCGGCCCAGCCAGGCCGCGTGAATGCGGTCGGGAAGTGAGGCCCGATCTATGGGAAGCGGCTCGTCTGGATGAGGCATCTCCTCGACTCGCGACGGCTCTCGGAACGGCCAGTCCGCCCGGATCGGTACCGCCCGCAGCCGTTCCCATGCGGCCCTGAACGCGCCCTGAGACGGCGAGGGCGGCACGTCCGCCAGGATCTGCTCAACCTCCAACGGCTCGGCCCCTTCCTCGACCCGCTCCACTCCCTCGGCCAGCAGCAGGTCGCGATTGCGGTCGTGGCTGAGCGGGGGAGTCATTGCCAGGCCAGATCCTCCATGTGCTCCGCCAGCAGATGCTCCGCTGCCGCGGTGCGGCCGGTGGCGCGAAGCCGCTCGATGTAGCCCGAGAGCCGGCCGCGGACCTGCCACGGACCTCCCTCGCGCAGCACCGTCATCATGGGGTCGACGTTGTGGTCGCTGCTCAGCATCTGCTTCTCCTGCCACTCCGTCAGCATGGCCATCCCCTGGTTGACCGTTTCAGGCTGTTCTCCGGCCAGATTCCGCTGCTCGTGCGGGTCTTCGCCGAGATCAAAAAGCATGATCTCCGGCATGTCCTTGTAGCCGTCATGGTAGACACGCGCGCAGAGGTAATCGCCCCAGCGGACACTGCGCATGCACGACCACGCCCCCATGCTGAGGACGAGATACTCCCGTCCCTCATCCCGCCCCTCTCGGAATGACGGGGCGAATGAGCGTCCGTCCCAGTTGTCCGGCACCATTCCTCCGGCAAGCTCGATGGTGGTCGCGGCCCAGTCGAACTGGTAGTGCAGGGCCGTCTCCACGCGGCCGCCGGGAAGGCCGGGCCAGCGGACGATGAGTGGGACGCGCGAGGTGATGTGGTCAGACGCCTGGTGATCGCCCCAGACGTTCAGCTCGCCCTGCATCTCGCCGTGGTCGGCGCCGATCATGATGGCGGTCTCCTCCAGCACGCCCTCGTCCGCCAGCGCGTTCAGAATCTGGGCGATGTGATCGTCGGCGTAGCGGATGCCGGTGTCGTAGCTGTTGAACCAGCGCCGCACCGCATCCATGGAGTCGATCTGCAGCGGCTCCCGTGGATGTCCGGTGTCGGCGGGCCAGAAGCCGTTGCCGGTCGGCTCCTGCGCGCTGTGCGGTCCGTAGCCGTGCCAGCATCGCTCCCGCACCTCCTCGGTCAGCCAAGCGGGCGGCGGCTCATCGGCAAACGGATCGCCGTAGGACAGAGGGGTGCGGTAGGGCGTGTGCGGGTCCCAGTAGTTGATGTGGAGGAACCAGTCCTCCTCGCGCGCGTGCTCGCCGATCCACTGCAGGGCAAGGGGATTGACCTCATCCGCCGTCTCCATT
This sequence comes from Chloroflexota bacterium, assembly GCA_025966365.1. Lineage (GTDB taxonomy): Bacteria > Chloroflexota > UBA5177 > UBA5177 > UBA5177 > JAICWV01. The sequence continues at coordinate 24,196 of JAICWV010000016.1, forward strand.
CCGGCCAGGCCCGGGTTGAGCATGTCGCGATAGCCCGCGTACCAGTGCCAGGCGCTGTGTCGTCCGGCGAACGAGCTGACGGTTGCGGTGCGCACGCCGAGGTTGCGAAAGGCTTGCATCCAGGAGGTGAGCGAAAATATGTCCTGGAAGCTCCGATGGGGCCCCTGGATGAAGGGCTGTGCCGCCGTTCCGCCGTGATTGATGACACCGGTGTGGAAGCCCGTCCGTCCGCTCCACAGTGCCGTACGCGAGGGGAGACAGGGAGCATCGCTGATGTAGCAGTTCTCGAAGCGGATCGCGTGGCGGGCGACGGCATCAATGGCGGGGCTGGTGTCGCGGTGATAGCCGTAGCAGCCCAGGTGATCCGGCCGGAGGGAGTCGATGTCGATGTAGAGGATGCGCATGGGCCGATTGTAGTGCGCGAGAATCGGGGGACTTCAGGAGAGAAGAAAGAGGCTCAGTGGTCGCCGTTACCCTCGCCGGGCATGTAGGCAACGATTCGATCCTTTCGGCGGCGAACCACCAATCCGTCGATGCCGAGCGAGTCAGCCGCGCGTTTAATGCGATTGCGCACCGTTAGCGGCTTATCGGAGGGATCCAGCTCGACCACCAGCGCTTCGTGTTTGTACAGAACCGCGTCACGAAGGGCTTCCTGATACTGCTTGCGCACTTGAGATCGCTGGGATGGCTGACGTTGCCGCCGTTTTGGAGCAACCTGTTCGACTGGAGCAGTGGTAAAACGCGGCATGACACCCTCCATGAATCGATGCGATGAGCACGTTTGCACGCTATGCCTCATACTCGCACTAATCGAGGAGAAATGACACCCGTTCTGGAACCCATGCCGTCAGTTCCAGCGGAACACGGCAAGACGAGGCTGCAGATTACATATTGGGAGCAGTAGTGCGCGGGAGCCGAACCACAAAGGTGCTGCCGCGGCCCTCGATGCTGAAGGCGGTGATGGTGCCTCCATGCTGCTCGATGATCCGGCGGGCCATGGAGAGCCCGATCCCCGTACCTGCCGTCGCGGCAACCGCATTTGCTCCCCGGTAAAAACGCTCGAAGATACGCGGGAGATCGCCGGCAGGGATGCCCATTCCCGCGTCACGGACGGAGAGGACCGCCTCGTCGTTTCCCTCACGCGTCACCTGGACTGTAATCTGCCCGCCATCCGGGCTGTACTTGACGGCGTTGCCGATGAGACTGACCATGACCCGGGAAACACGCGCCATGTCCCAGAAGCCGATCAGCGGTGCTTGCTCGATATTGACCAGGATCTGATGGCGAGGGGACATCTTCTGTTGCTCCATCACAGTCTCTCTGGCCAGCGCAGCGAGGTCCACCATCTCGCGTCGAAGCACGACCTCATCGCCCGCGTCGACACGTCCCGCATCCGCCATCTCCTCGACTGCCGCCGTCATCAACCGTGCCCGGCGCTCGATGCTCTTCAATCCTTCACTGATCCGGCCGTCGGTGCCCGTGGTGTCCCGCGCCAGCATCTGGGCATAGCCAAGAATGACGGAGAGTGGTGTCTTGAGGTCGTGCGAGGCGGCAATAAGAAAGTCGTTGCGCATCCGGAGTGCTTCCTGCGCCTCCCGCACCAGGGTTGCCGTCTGCTGCTGGAGCCGGGCGATGGCAAGCAGGCGCTCGTCCTCGCTGTCCATGACACTGCCGGTCTCGGCCGGGTACACGCGGGAATGCTCGGCGCAGACCTGGCCAAAGCCCACTTCCATCGATCGCCCTGCAAAGCCGCTCATCGGATACCCGCAGCAGAGAGAGAGCGGGTGGTGCTCCAGCAGAGTGTTCCAGAGCTCTTCCAGCCTGATTGCGGCGGTTTGCCGGCCCTGAGCCCAGAGGGTGGAAACCATCTCGCCGTAGACTCGCACCGATCGGCCGTCCGATGCGGCGTTGGCCACGATCTCTCCTATCGCTGACTCGAATAGGGTTGCGTCCGGCATGCCGTCCTGCATAAACACGGATAGAAGCATGTCGGTATCGAGCGAGACGTAGCGGCCGGCTGCAGTAAGCCCGGGAATGTCGAAGCCGTCCTGTTCCAGCAGACGAGCCAGTCCCCGGCGATGCGAGCCCGTTGCCACCACCACCGCACTGTCACCGTTCCGGAGACCCTCCCCGAATAAGGTGCGCAACGACTGCAGGAGGTAATCGTCGCTTTCGTAGAACTGGACCGCGTGATGGTGGTGAGCTGTGACCTCCCTCTCGGAGCCGGGAGGATGATGGCTCAACCGTGTATCGCTTGCGAAATTCAACCGGATCCCGATTCCAGGGCGTACGGAAATGCGTCGCGCTCCCCCGACATAGCCGGCCCATACCTGGTGAGCGCCGCATCGCACGCCTGCTGTCTCTCTTCGAGTATAGGAAAGGTTGTATCGAAACCCACTATGCCGCGGGCCGTTCTCCTCCTGGTCCGACGTCCCGGGCATCCGCTATAGTATCTCTGTGACAGAGGTAATTTCGATAGCTGAGACGGCCTGGAAGGTGATCGCGGCCTCCTCCGGCCTGCGCCGCGCCCTTCGGCGGCGACTTCGGAGCGACGATGTGTCCGGACTTTCCGATGCTCAGCGGGAGCTGGTCCGCACCGTTGGCCGGAATCCCGGAATCCGGGTCGGCGAGGCGGCGCTCGAGCTGCATCTGGCTGCCAACACGGTGAGTACGCTGGTCACAAGTCTGGCCGCGTCCGGCTGGCTTCGCCGCGACACCGACCCCCAGGACGCCCGCTCTGCCCGGCTCTCGCTCACGCCAGGAGCGGAGCGGAGCATCGAGGAGCGGCGCGACCGCAGGCTGGCGATCGTGACCGACGCCATGGGGGCGCTCAGCACTGACGATCAGCGCCGAATCGTGGCGGCCCTGCCTGCGCTTGACCGGTTAGTCGAGCGGGTACAGGCGGACTGATGGTATCCAGGCAGGCCGAGGTGCCGGCCGCTGTCGAGGAGTCCTCGGTCCAGGCGGTCTCCGTTCGCGATCTGCGGATTCAGTTCGAGTCGGTGCGGGCGGTGGACGGGATCTCGTTCGAGGTGCATCCGGGCGAGGTCTTCGGCCTACTCGGTCCCAACGGGGCCGGGAAGACGACCACCATCCGGGTGCTGACCACACTCCTGCCGCCGCAATCCGGCGGCGCCCATGTCTTCGAGCTCGACGTGCGGCGCAATGCCATGGCAATCCGCCAGATCATCGGCTATGTACCGCAGCAGCTTTCGATCGATGGCACGCTGACCGGCTGGGAGAACATCTGGCTCTTTGCGCGGCTCTTCGACGTCCCCGGCCGCGAGCGCAAGGGACGGATCGCCGAGGTGCTGGAGATCGTGGGGCTACAGGACGCCGCTGACCGGCTGGCGCGGACCTATTCCGGGGGCATGGTGCGGCGGCTGGAGCTGGCGCAGGCGCTGGTCAACCGGCCTCGCCTGCTCATTCTCGACGAGCCCACCATCGGGCTGGATCCGGTGGCGCGCTCCAGCATCTGGGATCGGGTCGAGGCACTGCGGCGGCAGTATGGCATGACCGTGCTGGTGACGACGCACTACATGGACGAAGCGGACGAGCTCTGTCACCGTCTGGCGGTCATGCATCACGGCCACATCGTGGCCATGGGCACTCCGGCCGAGCTGAAGGACTCGGTCGGACCGCAGGCGACGCTCGACGACGTGTTCCGCCACTATGCGGGTGGCGATCTCCGGGACGAGGGCGCCGAGTCGCTGCGGCAGGTGCGCAGCGTGCGCCGGACGGCGGGGCGCGTTGGCTAGTGCCGACGCGGCGGTTGCTGTGGCTCCGCAACGGATCGTCTCCACCTGGCGGGTGCTGCCCAGCCGGGTCCTGACCTTCTGTCTGGTCGAGCTTCGGCGCATCCAGCACGACCGGACAGAGCTGTATACCCGCGCCATCCAGCCGATCCTCTGGCTGCTGATTTACGGGGAGACCTTCACGCGCATCCACGTCATCCCCACCGGCAACCGGCCCTATATCGACTTCCTGGCGCCCGGAATCATGGCTCAGTCGGCCCTCTTTATCGCCATCTTCTACGGGATTCAGATCATCTGGGAGCGGGATGCGGGAATGCTGACCAAGCTGCTGGTGACGCCAACACCACGCGTCGCATTGATTACCGGCAAGGCATTTGCGGCCGGTGTTCGTGGCCTGAGCCAGGTCATCGTCATCCTGGTCCTCTCCGCCATCCTGCGGGTGGGGCTGGACTGGAACCCGCTGCACCTCATTGCCGCCGCGCTGGTGGTGGTGATCTCGGCCGGGTTCTTCGCCTGTCTCTCCATGGTCCTGGCCGGGATCGTCATGTCTCGCGACCGGCTCATGGGCATCGGACAGGCGATCACCATGCCGCTCTTTTTCGCCTCCAGCGCCCTCTATCCCATCAGTCTCATGCCCGGCTGGGCACGGGCCATCACCGTGGTCAATCCCCTCACCTACGAAGTTGAGGCCCTGCGCGGCCTCCTCATCGGCGCGCCCACCAACCTGGCTCTGGACATCGGCGTACTGCTGATCTCCCTCATCGCCGGAATCATCGTCGCCGCCTCCCTTCTCGGCCGCCTCGGCCGAGGATGAGAGCGGGTCCGTCCAGGAGGCGAAAAACTGCACGTTTCGCCGGGGAAGCGTACGGCGGGCTAAAGCCCTCGGCTACGTACCCGTCGTCATAGCTGGTAGATAGCGTAGCGGAGGGCTTTAGCCCGCATTCTCCCCACGTGTTTGGTGGATTACCTGGCTGGGTTTTCTCCGGTTCCCGCCAATCGAGCGGCACGGGTGATCAACCGGTACACGTCAGTTCCCGGCCAGTGCACGGCAAGAAACAGGGCCGATTCGATCCCTTTCCGCCAGCGGCTCCAGACGACAACCTCATCCTGACCGCGGTCTGTCTCCGTCCAGCCGTTGGCGCTAAACTGCTGACCGTACCATCCCAGAACCTCACCGGGATCAGGCGTCCCGAACAGGTAGCCGTTCGACCCCAGGAGTCCTCGCCACTGTGGTCGCCTCCTCCGCAGAAGTCCACATCCGGTGGCGCCGGAAGCAACGGGAGTGGAGACTGTCGGCTCCATCGGCCGCCTTCCGTACGTCCCCGCCGGTCCCGGCAGGGGCTCGTCTCCTCGTCCCCGAAGACATGGATCTTCGCCTCCGTCCCCTCTGACCTGAAGTAGGCACTGACCCGGAAAGCGATACCTGAGCCACGCGGACAGAAGAGATAGTCGATTTCGGCTCGGCTGGGTCGGGCGGTGAACCCATTGAGCCGATGTGACTCGTCCCGGACGGTCCAGCCGGTGGGCGGAAACTGCGTCCTATAGAAGGCCTCGAACTCGTGCGGCTGCGCGTCGCCGCCGAGATAGACGCTGGCTGACCTCCCGGTGACGAGGCTTCCCAGAAGGCGGGTATGGGGCGGAAGCGCAAGCCAATTCTGGAGATCATTCGGCATGCAGCCGATGAGCAGCCGGGATGCTTCCGGCGCAGCGATGCGGAGAATCATCTCTTGCAGGGCAGCAGCCGCGTCGTCTTCCTGGAGGTCGACCTCGACCCGGGCGGGCCGCCGCTCCATCTGCCGGGCCGCTGCTCTCGCATCCTCACGGTCCGTGCGCTCCGCCTCCTCCCGCGAGCCGGGTGCAATATCGCGATTGACCTGAAGCGAGTAGCGGTGCTCGCCGTACTCGAAGACGAGAAATGTGCCCTCAACCGGCTCGCCGCTTTCATCGCGGCAGCTCCAGGTGCTCCATGCCACCGGCCCGGTTCTCCCGCTCCGAGCCACTTGCCAGGCCGACTCCTGCAGCGCGCCCGAGAAGTACTCGACCATGCCGGCGAGGTCGAGCCCGCTCGTCATCTCGGCAGTCGAGTTGTATTGTCCGAGGGCAGGGCCGCGTCCGTGCATTCCCATCGTCGAGCCGGGTGGCGCCGCGAGTACAGGAAGGGGAGAGCTTCGCCCGCCCCGCCGCCCTCCGTTCTGGGGACGCCCGCACGGGCCTCGCTCCGGATCGGTTTCTAGCTGGAGGGAGACCAGGGATCCTCCCTCCCGCTGAGCGACGCGGAGGTACAGGGCCGGTCCCTGCGTGCTCCTGCAGAATTGAAGCCAGAACTCCGTCTGCTCCGGTGGCAGGAACCCGCCTGACGTATCGCGCTGGTTCCAGCCTGATGATTCCATTTCCCGTGCATAGAAGTGAGCGACGTGAATCGCGATCTGGGTGGTCTCGAAAAGTGTCATGCTGAAGCTGCCGGAGGTGTAGCTGCCGATCACCCGACTATCGGGTGGGATGGGAACATCCGGCTGCAGCTGTGGGGACGGGCGGCCGGGGCGAATCACGCTTGCCTCGCCGAACTGGCCCCACCAAGGTGCAGCTTCCGGGATGAGCCGGTCCGCCAGTGCGATCAGATTTTCGAGCTCGTCAGAGGTTTCGGTCACGACACGCCTCCGAATCGCCGCGTGCCGTAAGCGTAGCACCCGATCTCGCGCGTATGATGGCGCCGTGCGGACCATCATGCACGTCGACCTCGACGCCTTCTATAGCTCCATCGAGCAGCGTGACCATCCGGAGTGGCGCGGGAAGCCGGTGATCGTCGGAGGCGATCCTGACGCCCGCGGGGTGGTTGCCACCGCCAGCTACGAGGCGCGCCGCTTCGGCGTCCATTCGGCCATGCCCACCCGCACCGCCATGCGGCTCTGTCCCCAGGGCATCCTGGTACACCCACGCTTTTCGGTGTATGGCGAGGTGTCCGGCCGGCTGCGTGCCTTGTTCCTGGAGCTCACCCCGCTCATCGAGCCGATCTCCCTGGATGAGGCCTTTCTGGATGTCTCCGCGCTGCTGCCTTCGCCGCTGGAGGCGGAGCCGGTAGCGCGGGAGCTGAAAGCGCGTATCCGGCAGGAGACGGAGTTGACGGCCAGTGTGGGCGTTGCCGCCAACAAGCTGGTGGCCAAGGTCGCCTCCGATCGCGAGAAGCCCGACGGGCTGACCATCGTACCGCCCGGCGGGGAGGCCGCGTTTCTGGGCCCGCTGCCGGTGCGGCGGCTCTTTGGGATCGGGCCGCGAAGCGAGGAGCGGCTGCGCGGAGCGGGCATCGAGCGGGTGGACCAGCTGGCCGGTGCCGCGCCAGAGTGGCTGGTGGCGCGCTTCGGCCAGACCGGACTGGAGTGGCAGCGGATGGCCCAGGGCATCGACGATCGGCCGGTGACGCCGGATCGTGAGCTGAAACAGATCAGCCGTGAGCGTACCTTTCCGCGCGACATCGGCCGGCGGGAGGAGCTTCAGGGGATTGTCGAGGCGCTGGCCGAGGAGCTTCGTCCCACGCTCCAGAACGCGCCGCCGGCACGGACCCTCACCCTCAAGCTGCGCTATCCGGACCTCTCCATCGCCACGCGGCGCCGCACCCCGGGAGTCGTGATCACCGAAGACACCCTGAAGCCGGGCGCGCTCCAGCTCTTCGACGAGGGCTGGGACGGCCGTCCACTCCGCCTGATGGGTCTGGGCATCTCGAACTTCGTGCTGGAGCCGGAAGGGCAGCTGCCACTCTTCGATGACGGCGGCGTAGAGTAAGACTGAATCAGCCCGGTGGAGGTGAGGGGTGTCGGAGAGGCAGCACCAGAAGAGAAGCGGATGGCGGTTCCCGCCCGAGCGGCGGCACATGTTGTGGGATGAGGAGCGGGAGAAACGGCTGCCGCCCGAGCTGGTGCTGCAGGCGGCGGGAACCGAGCCAGGCGCGACTGTGCTTGATGTCGGAGCGGGAACCGGCTACTGGACGCTTCCGCTTTCGAAGTTGGTTGGGCCGGAAGGGCGGGTGATGGCCGTGGACGTCGAGCCCTTGATGGTGGACGATCTGCGGCGCCTGGTCCAGGAGCGTGGCCTGACCAATGTGGAGGTGGTGCAGTCGGACGAGCTGCATATCCCGCTCGAAGACGGAATCGCGGACGTTGCCCTCCTCGGCTTTGTCCTCCACGAGCCGCCCGATCCGGTTGCCTTCCTGCAGGAAGTCGCTCGTCTACTCAAGCCGGGTGGACGCGTCGCGATCCTGGAGTGGCAGAAGTGGGAGACGGAGGTCGGGCCGCCCATCGAGCACCGGATATCCACAGATGAGGCCCGCGACCTGCTGGAGGCTGCCGGATACCGTGCTGAGCCGATATCGTCGCCACACGAAGACGTCCATGCCTGGCTGGGTATTCGCTAACCGGTAGCACTCGAGACGACGGGAGAGCGGCGCCGAGGAAACTCGACGCCGCTTTCCCCCGCGAGTGAGGCTAGTTGACGACGATCCCGAAGGCGACCGAGCCTGCCGGCAAGGGTGTCGGCGAAGTCGAGAGCTCGGTGAGGCTGCCGTCCGCGTTGACCTGTAGACCGGCCACGGCGTTGGCGCCGCGCTCCACCACATACAGGAAGCTGTCCGTGGGATCGATCCCGGCGTCGAGCGCTCCCAGGTTGCCCGATCCGGTCAGGGTGGCGTTGCCGATGAGATCGAGCGTGCCATCCGAGGCGATGGAGAAGGAGGTGACGCTGCTGCTGCCGGTGTTCACGGCGTAGAGGTACTGGCCGCTATGGGAGATCTCGATCCAGCAAGCTGCCGTCTGGTCGGTGGGGTAGGGCGAGGCGCCGATGGAGGAGAAGGCCCCGTCTGAAGCCACGCCGAATGCCGACACCGTGCCGGGAGCCGCTCCACCCGCCGCGTTATGGGCGTTGGAGACATACAGCTGGCTGGAGTCCGTCGGGCGGAACTTGCTGCCGAACGGTCCGTAGCCCTGAGGTGTAAAGGGCGATCCGCCGGCCGGGCTGAAGGAGCCGTCGGGGTTGACGATGAAGCTGTCGATCAGCGAGCTGTCTACCCGGGTTCCGATGAGATGCGTCCCGTCGGGGCTGAAGAGCACATCGCCGACGGTCGTGGGTGCTGGGAGGGCAAAGGTTGCGCCGGGAATGGGGGAGAGCCGGCCGCCCGCGTTGAGGTGGAAGGCGGTGTAGTTCGCTCCCCCCGAGGCATTGCCGTCGTTGCCGACCACGATCTCATCGCCGTGGACGGCGATGCTCACCGGCTCGATACCGCCGGACCAGACCGGGCTCCCGCTGACAGGACGAAGCGAGCCGTCCCCTTTGATGAACAGCACCGATATCTGGTTGCTGCCTGCGTCGACTGCCAGGAGGAAGCGGCCATCGGAAGACAGCTGTAGCGCGCCCTGGGATGGGACCGAGGCGCCGGAGCCTCCAATGACAAAGGGTGAGTCGGCGGTGGGCGTGAGCGATCCGTCGGGGTGACGGTCGAAAGCGGCAACGGTATTGACGGGCGACGAGTTGAGATTGACGTAGACGTGTCCGGAGACATCCGAACGGGCCAGGGCGCCGTGAGCGGAGGCGAGTGAGCCGGCCAGAGCGAGTCCAGCGATTGCGGCCAATGCCGCGATTCGTCGAAGTGGGTGCATGAGGCTTGGTCCTTTCCTATCCTGGAATCGTTTGCGTGCATATATAGGTGGGTGTTGTGGCGTTGCAAGCGCCCTCCGCCCATCAGCACGATTCCCTGTCACCATAGGGACCAGACCTTACCCCACCCTGACGAGCATTACGAGAGCCTTACGAGGTCCATAATCGTGGTTGGAATCCAGGCAGCAGGAGGAACTATTCGTGACTGTCATCGAGCTTCTGGGGCGAGCCCTTGATCAAACCGACACCATAGTGGACGGCATAAAACCCGACCAGATGGACATGCCGGCCTGTGGCGAGTGGGACGTGCGGACCGTGATTGCCCATCTGGTGCGCGGCAACCAGAACACCGCCGCCGTCGCCGAAGGAAGGCCTCGCCAGCCCAACCCCATTGCCGACGTGGGCGATGATCCCAGGAGCGCATACCGGGCATCGGCCGACGAGGTGAAACGAGCCTGGAGGGACCCAGCCCAGCTCGAAGGGCTCTACGAGACCGCCCTGGGCAAGATGCCGGGACAGGCACTCCTCAGCCTTCGTCTGTCCGACAACGTGACCCATGGCTGGGATCTGGCGCGGGCGACCGGGCAGGCGCCCGAGTACGACGCGGAGGTGGTGGCGGCGGCGCTGGCCTTCGCCGAGGCGCAGCTGGCCGGCGGTCGCGCTCCTGGCGGTCCCTTTGCTCCACCCGTACCGGTGTCTGCGGACGCGCCCGCCATCGACCGCCTGGCCGCCTTTCTGGGCCGCACGCCGTAAGGCACTCCCGTGGATAGGAACGGCTACCTGGCCTGCCTTCGCGCCGACTCTGCCGCTCTGGCAGCCGCAGCCCGCCTGGGTTTGACCGCGCGCGTTCCCTCCTGCCCCGGCTGGAGCGTCGCCGATCTGGTCGTGCATCTGGGAGGCGTTCACCGCGCCCAGGCCGCCATCGTGGCCAAGCGGCTGCAGGAGCCGTCCGGGATCAAGCGCGAGATGTTCGATTCGGTTCCCGGCCTGCTGGACTGGCTGGAGAGCTCGGTCCTGATGGGCGGAACCAGCGATCCGGACGCGATTCCTGCCGGGGTGGTCGACTGGTTCGAGGAAGGGGCGGCGCTGCTGGAGGAGGTGCTCGCCGCCGCCGACCCGTCTGCGCCCGCGTGGGGCTGGGCAAAGAACCAGACCGCCGGTCACTACCTGCGCATGATGCCGATCGAGACGGCGGTGCATCGCTGGGATGCGCAGCTGGCCCACGGCGTCGCCCGGCCCGTCGACCGCGCCCTGGCCGAGGACGGCATCGCCCACACCTTCGAGGTGATGGCGCCGGCTCGCCGATCATTCCGCGAGGCACCGGCCGGGCAGGGGGAGCGCTACCGCTTTGTCCAGTCCGACGGTCCCGGCGTCTGGCTGGTCCGATTTGATGGGGAGCCCGCTCTATCGACAGATGCCGATCCGGCCGATGTGACGGTTACCGGCACGGCTTCCAATCTGTTCCTTTTTCTCTGGCACCGCATCGGTCCCGACGAACTATCGGTGGAGGGGGATGCAAATCTACTCCAGCGCTACTTCGAGCTGGTCCCGCCGGTGTAGGGGATTAGGAGGCCTCGAAGAGGCCTCCGGAGAGGTACTTCAGCCCCGTATCTACGGCGACCGTGACCACTGCATGTCCCGGTCCGAGATCGCGTGCGAGCTGAAGCGCGCCGGCCACGTTCATGCCGCTGGACACCCCGACGAAAATGCCCTCTTCCCGTGCCAGCAGCCGTGCCGTGCTCCGCGCCTCTTCCTCGTCGATGGCACGAACCTCGTCGTAGATGGACGGCTCCAGGAGCGGTGGCACGAATCCCACGCCGATGCCCTCGACGTGGTGCGCCCCGGCCTCGCCGCCCGAAAGTACGGCCGAGGCTGTCGGCTCAAGCGCCACGATGCGGGCATCCCTTCCCGCCTCACGTATCCCCTTGGCGGCGCCGGCCAGCATGCCCCCGGTGCCGACAGCGCCGCAAAAGGCGTCAATGGGCCCTGCCATCTGCGTCGCCAGCTCCCGCCCGATGCCCATGTAGCCAATCACCGAATCGGCATTGTGGAACTGGTTCGTCCAGTAGGCGTTTCCCTCAGCGGCGATCGCTTCGGCGCGGGCCATCATGCGCGGGATGAGATCCGGCGTGATCCCGCCCTCCCGGCTCGGTATCAACACTAACTCGGCACCGAAGGCCTGCATGGTCCGCAGCTTCTCCTGGGCGAAGGCATCGGAGGAGACCACCGTGAAGGGATAGCCCTTGACCGCGCAGACGAAGGCCAGGGAGGAGCCGGTGCTGCCGCCGGTGTACTCCACCACCCGCATGCCCGGGCGCAGATCGCCGCGCTTCTCGGCCCCCTCGATCATGGCCAGAGCCATGCGGTCCTTGTAGGAGCCGGTTGGGTTGAAGTATTCGAGCTTGACCCAGACCTCGGCACTCTCCGCCGGGACGATCTTCTGCAGCCGGACGAGCGGCGTGTTGCCGATCGCATCAAGGATGGATGCCACGGAGTCGATGATAGCAGCGCTGCCGGGATGATGCTTGACGGTAGGCTGAACACGTGGATCAGAGGCAGACGGGGAGGGCGTGCGGCAGCAGGTCGATCCAGACGGGGGTTGTCCCGGCCGGCTCTCCATCGGCCTGGACCGTGAGCGGCTCGTCGGAAGCGATATGCAGGGTCTTTGCCGGGATGTGCCCGACCGCTGGATGTCCCATATGAGCCCCCCGGTAGATGGCGGGGAGTAACCGAAACAGCATGGCGCTTCTGGAGGCTCCCTCCAGCGTGATGACGTCGATGACCCCATCGGTCATGGAGGCCATGGGCGCGACCAGCATGCCGCCGCCCGCGTACTTCCCGTTGGCCGCGAAGATGAAGTTGACATTCCGGGTAACCATTGGGCCGGCGTCCAGCGAGAATCGGACTCCCCGCGGGCGATGTCGATATAGAGCCACCGCGGTGCCTCCTGCGTAGGCAAGCCGGCCCGCCCTGGCCTTGAGGCGGTTGGACATCTCGACTGCTTCAGCCGCCAGGCCCACACCGGCATGAAAGAGCGCGTAGCGCTCGGCCGTATCTCCCACCGTCCCTGAGTAGGAAAGGCGAAGGATATCAACATGGATGGTGCGGTCGCCCAGACGCGTCGGATCGCCGAGCTGGAACTGGCGGCCCACATCGTTTCCCGTCCCGGCAGCCACAAACGCAACCCGAGCATCCGGAGCCAGAAGCTGCCCCTGCTCAAAGAGGCCGTTTATGACCTCGTGCGCGGTGCCATCTCCACCGACGGCCACCACGGTGCGGGCACCGCCCTGGATGGCTTTCCGGGCCAGTGCGGTGGCGTCCCCGGGCCCATACGTGAAGCTGACGGAATAGGACAGAGTGGTGGCGCTCAGCCGCGACGCCAGCTCGCGCCAGACGCGCGCTCCGCTTCCGTGTCCGGCAGCCGGATTGACGACAAACACCATTTCCGCGGCTTGTACGATGAGATCCTCCCCGGTACGTCAGCATCAGTATGGAAGCCCGTGATATGGTGGTCAAAGGCGAAGCGAGTTCGGAATCGGGATGGATGGTGGCGTTCGCGACGCCCCGGCCGGCACTGGAGTAACAGAGTCGAGCGAAGAAGCGTCACAGTTGCGCACCTTCCTCATCGCTGATGTGCGCGGCTATACGCGCTTTACCGAAGAGCACGGGGACGAAGCGGCGGCGCGATTGGCGACCCAGTTCGCCGATCTCGCCGATGAGATTGTCTCTGCCAG
>JAICWV010000072.1 GCA_025966365.1 Chloroflexota bacterium
AGCTCGACGAGCGTGGCGTTGGCTTCCGATCGCTGACCGGGCAGATCGACGCGACCACTCCCGGCGGCACGCTGCTCTTCCACATCTTCGCCGCACTGGCTGAGTTCGAGCGGTACCTGATCCGGGAGCGGACCATGGCCGGGTTGGCTGCAGCCCGCGCTCGAGGTCGAAAGGGCGGCCGGCCCGAGCGGCTGGACACCGATCGAAAGGTGCAGATGGCACGCCAGCTCCATGCCGATACCAACAACCCCATTGAGGACATCTGCAAGGCACTGAGAATATCCCGGGCCACCCTCTATCGCTACCTCCAACCGCCGTCACCGCGCAGTGAGGGGGTATCCCCGACGTGAGAACCGAGGGAGAGCAGCCGAACGCCAAAGAAGCGTTCTGGCAGCTCGACGAGGAGCTGGCGAGATCGAGCCACGGGAACGGCCCAGCGGTCCTGGTCTCTACACCGCGCGCCTCAAGGCTCACACGGCCCAGGCTCCCTACCACGCGAAGCAGGAGATCTAGCCACTCCGGCACGACGGGATAGAGCACGAGGTCTCGGGTAGGGCCTACATCCTCGTGCCGGATATAACGCTGACCGTCGACCTCTTCCCCACTCCCAGCCCTGCGGGCGCCATCGGTACAGTCACTGACTCTGACTGGCGAGGCATGGGGCACCACGACATTGCCAAGGGGCGGAGGCTGGTCTTCACCAGTCAAGCTGCTAGTTGACCTCCCGCGGCAAGGACAGGTCAGCCTGAGAGCTCCTCTCATAAGTCGCGCGCTTGAGACGGAGCGTGACGGTGGTTCCCCGGTCGGGAGCCGTGTCGAAGGAGATGTTTCCACCGCTTTGCTGCGTGAGCCCCTGAACGATGGCCAGCCCCAGTCCGGAGCCTCCACTGTTCCGGGTTCGAGCCACATTGGCGCGGTAGAAGCGTTCGAAGACGTGCTCTGCCTGCTCAGGCGTGAGTCCGGGCCCGGCATCGGCAACGCTGAGGGAGACAGAATCGGGCCCGGTGTTTCCGCTGATGGTAATGGGCATCCCGGGGCGACTGTAGCGGGCGGCATTGTCCACCAGGTTGGTGAGAATGCGGCGCAGCGCCTCCCGATCGACCCAGGCCGCTGCCCCGTCAAGCTCCACGACATCCGCACGGATGGGACGGCTCTCCCAGAGCCGCCCATAGCGATCGAGGAACTCCTCCAGATAGGGCCGGACCTCGACACGCTCGGGCGCGAGATACTGCCCGTCGTCCAGGCGACCCAGCGTGAGGAGATCGTCGACCAGCCGGGCAAGCCGGACCGCTTCCTCGTGCATGTCCTCCAGCGCCGCCCGATACTCGGGCTTCTCAGCTCCGGCCTGATTGAGGAGAACCTGTGATGTTCCTCGCAGCACCGTGACGGGCGTACGGAGCTCATGGGAGGCGTCGGCCAGGAAGCGCCGCATGCGCTCCTCGGACGCCGACGCGGCGCCGATGGCGCTCTGCAGCCGGTCGACCATGGCGTCGAAGGCGGTGCCCAGCCGGCCGATCTCATCGCTCGACCGCGCCAGATTGGCGCGCTGGGTGAAGTCGCCTGCCGCGATGGCAGCCGAGGTGTCCGCCACGCGCCGCAGTGGCCGCAACGCGTGGTTGATGAGTGGCAGCGCCACCAGGGCGGCGAGAACCAGAACCGAGAGGGCTCCCAGCACAAACACGAGCAGAACCCGGGAGGCGGTGTTGTTTTCGCTGCGAAGGGAGCGGCCCAGAATCGCGTACCCAACCGGGTTCGGGGAGAGGCCGAGCGGAACCGCGATCAGCAGCGTCTTGCCGCCGGTCACCAGGGAGCCGCCCCAGTCAACCGGCGGATTGTGACGGCCGCTCTCGCGGACGTCGGCAACCGTGCCCGAGGGGCACTTGCCGGACGAGACCGGAACACCGGCGACATCCGGCGTGGCGTTGGCGATCAGCTGGCGAATGGTGGTGCCGGACAGCCGCAAGGGGTGCGAGGCGCCCGGGGGTCCCATGCTGTGGCTGGCGAGCGCCGCGCCGGAGGGCGTGACGATAGTGACCGCGGTATCGCGGGTACCGAGGAGTTTGGCCAGGACAAACGCCGACTGCTGCAGGTCGGCCGAGGAGCGGATAAAGCAGGGCCCGAGGATATTCAGCTCGGCGTAGGCCGAACGCCGCACGCTGGCAACCGCCGAGGATCGCAGGTAGCTTCGCAGGGTAAGCGACTGAAATATGCCCAGACCCAGGAGCAGCAGCGTGAGAATGGCGAGATAGACAAGAACCAGCTGTCCCCGAATGCTGGTCAATCGCCACAGGCCCATGATCTGCCGCTCTTAGACGTTGAGACGGTAACCGACGCCCCGGACCGTCTCGATGATGCGGTGCTCCTCGTCGCCCAGCTTCTTGCGGAGATAGCCGATGTAGACCTCGACGTTGTTCTCGCTGCCGTAGAAGTTATAGCCCCAGACGCGGTCGAGAATCAGGTGCCGGGGAAGGACGCGGCGAGGATGCTGCAGGAACAGGCGCAGAAGCTCGAACTCCTTGAGCGTGAGGTCGAGGGGCCGGCCATCGACGGTGACCTCGCGGCGGGCCTGGTCGAGGGTGATGGCACCGGCGCGAAGCACCTCGTTCTGGCCCGGAATACGCCGCCGCAGCACTGCCCGCACCCGGGCCACCAGCTCATCGAAGTCAAACGGCTTGACGACGTAATCATCCGCGCCCGTGTTCAGTCCGGCGATGCGATCGCTGACCTGGTCCTTGGCGGTCAGCATCACGATGGCCAGATCCGGATCGCGAAGCAGGCGCTGCGCCAGCTCAAGCCCGTGGGTTCCGGGGAGCATGAGGTCCAGCACGACCAGATGGGGGTGGAAGCGGTCCACCTCCTGCAGCGCCTCATCAGCATTGGCCGCCGTCGCCACCTTGAACCCTTCGTAGCTGAAGCCCATGCGCAAAAAGTTGACGATGTGCGGCTCGTCGTCGACGACCAGCAGGCGCGTCTCCTCGGTTTCCAGTCCTCGATCTCGAGCCATACCAGTATTCTCGCCGATACCAGGGGCGGCGTGCAGATGGGTAACGCAGGGTTTAGGTCCATCTCAGTGATTTCTTAGTCCCACGATGCGCCGCTCTCAGTTAGCGAGCGTAACCTACACGCAGCACCAAGTGGGCCCAGACGTCCGGCCGGGGGGACCGTGTGATTCGAGGACGCCGACATCTGAGTGGGATCGCCATTCTTGCCGCCGCTTCAATGTGGTCCGGCGGGGTCGCGCATGCTGACACCCGACACCACCACGGTCGCGACTTTACGCCGGTCAGGGGCCTGGTCACGGCGGTCTCCGGCTCATCCATGCGCCTCCAGACTGCAACGGGCTCGGTGACAGTTGGCCTGTCCGCCGCGACCACCGTGACCCGGTTGGTCATGGGAAGCACGGCCGACCTTGCCCGGGGCCAGCAGATAGAGGCGCAGCTCACCAGTCCCGGCGGTACCGTGATCAAGTCCATTCACATCGAGCTGCCACTGCCCCACAACACTCCCGCCAGGCGGGATGGCTCGCGCCTGGCACGGACCAGAAACAGGACGGGCCATCTCCTGAGCGATGGCGTCAGCCCGGCGACGGCCGGTTCCTCCTCGACGGTGCGTGGTCAGGTCGTCGCCATCGGAAGCAGCTCGATCACCATCCGGTTACCGCACGGCAGCACGGCGGCGTACGCACTGGCGAGCAATCTCAGTGTTACCAAGACCATGTCCAGCCGGGCAAATGATCTGGCATTCGGCGAAACCGTCTTTGCCCGGGTGAGTCGGGTATCGGGTGTCGCTTCCACGGTGACTATCCTGAGATCATGACAACGCAAATCTTCTCCAAACCGGAGCGGGCGGAGTAGTGCACGCCCGCTCCGGCTCCTCCATTTGTCGGCTCCGATGAGTGACATCGTGCGGATCGAGCGCCGCTGCGAGCGCTTGAGCCGAACTGTATCCGCGCCTGCCGCCGACGTGATTACGCTTCTCCGCTCTGCCAGGATCCTGAAGCGGACCCACGATGAGCTCAGCCGGGCGGTGATGTGCCGCGCGCGCGAGGACGGACGCGTGCATCACGTCCGCATCGCCGAGCACACCCTGGCCTGCATGGATAAGGAGCTGCGCAAGGCGCTCCTCGAGTACGCGCAGCTCAGCCGGAATGAGATGTCCGCCTGCCTCCGCGAGGCGCTCAGCATGGCCCTTTCAGTGGCCGAGACACTCAAGACCACCCTGGTGGCGTAGATTCCGTCCACTGCGGGCTAAAGCCCTCTGCTACGGGATGGTCCTCATGACCCAACCGGACATAGCGGAGGGCTTTAGCCCGACTGGCGATGTACGTCGTTACTCCACGGACTTGATGGTCAGCTTGCGGGTGCGGGCGGGGAGTTGAACCTCGACGGTGTCGCCTGCCTGCTTGCCCATGAGGGCCGCGCCGATGGGGGACTGGTCCGAGATGCTGCCGGTGGTGGCGTCCACTTCATGGGAGCTGACCAGGCGGTAGCTCTTCTCGGCGCCGGACTCGTCCACCACGGTGACGGTCTTGCCGATCCCGGCGAGATCGCCGGTGTCCACCGCGATCTCGGCGTGACGCAGGATCGCTTCCAGCTCCGCGATCTGTCCTTCCAACCGGCCCTGATCTTCCTTGGCCTGGTGGTAGGCGCCGTTCTCAGACAGGTCCCCGTCGTCGGCGGCACGGCCGATCTTCTGGGCGATCTCGGGGCGCTTGACGGTCTTGAGATAGGCGAGCTTTTGCTCGAGCTCGTGTTTGCCCTCGGCGGTCATGGTGACCGGGCCTTTGATTGACATGGTGTGTTCGATTACTCCGTATAGAAATGAGCCCCGCGTGGCGGGGCCCGACGGGGCATTATATCACTCTTTTGTCAAGACGTCGAACGGGCCGAGAATCTCGGCCCGTTCGACGCGGTCGATCAGGCCGGGACCTCCATCCGCTCCGGGACCGCGGCAACGTCGCGAGCTCCGGCCCGGCCGGGGAGAAATGTCGCGGCCAGGGCGCCGGCGAGGACAATAGCGGCGCCGCCGAAGGCAGCGGCGTGGAAGCCGTCCATGAAGCTCAGAGGCGTGGTGGCGATGTGCTGGAACACCGCGCCCAGGACCGCGATCCCGAAGACGCCTCCCAATTCGCGGATGGCGTTGGAGGAGCCGGACGCCTGGCCCTGCCGGTTGGCGGGGACGCTGCTCATCACCGACTCGGCCAGAGGCGCGTAAGTCAGCCCCATGCCGATGCCACCCAGGATGAAGGCAGGCAATAGATCGAGGTAGGGTGAGGTGGTCGTGCTGATGATCCCGAGCCAGATGAGCGCGCTCGCCTGGCCGACGAGTCCCGCCATCACCACCACGCGTGGCCCGATACGACCGGCCAGCACGCCGGCAACGGGCGCGACGATCATGATCGTGCCGGTCCAGGGCATGGTCTTCAGCCCGGCCTCAAGCGGGGTGGCGCCCAGCACCTGCTGGATGTAGAGCGTGAGGAAGAGGATGGAGCCGAACATGCCCGCGCTCATCATGAAACCGGAGACATTGGCGGCAGAGAAACCCATCGATCGGAACAGCGACAGGTCGAGCATGGGGTTGGCGGCACGGCGCTCCCGCCAGATAAAGACCCCGAGCAGGATGAGCCCGCCGGCCAACGAGCTGACGATGGTGGCGCTGCCCCAGCCCAGCGCGTTGCCGCGTATCAGTCCGAAGGTGACGCCCAGGAGCCCGAGACCGGCCAGGCCCAGACCGGGAAGGTCGAGCGGCCGGCGCTCGCCGAACGACTCTTCCAGGCGCAGAAGGCCGAGGGCGATGACGGCGATGCCGATGGGCACGTTGATCCAGAAGACGGCGCTCCAGGGGAGGCCGTTGATGACGGCGCCACCCACCAGCGGGCCGATAGCGAGCCCCAATCCGGAGATGCCGCTCCACAGTCCGATGGCGGCAGCGCGGCGCTCCTCGGGGAAGACGCGGGTGAGCATGGTGAGCGTCAGGGGGGTGAGGAAGGCGGCGCCGAGGCCCTGAACTGCGCGGGCAATCTCGAGCTGGATGGTGGTATCGGACATCGCGGCCACGGCGGAGCCGAGAGTAAAGGCACTGACGCCGATGAGAAAGATGCGCTTGCGGCCGAACAGGTCACCCAGTGCCGCCCCGGTCATCATGAGGGTGGCGAAGGTGAGGGTATAGGCGTTGACCATCCACTCCAGGTCGGAGACGGACGCGCCCAGGGCACGGCGGATAGAGGGAAGTGCGGTGATCACCACCAGGTTGTCGAGCATCGCCATAAAGAGGGCGAGGCAGACGATGGCGAAGGTCCACCAGCGAACGCGGTTCGAAGTCATCGGTCTCTCCTTGTTATGTAATTACTCACTAACATCTGACGACAAAAAAGGGGGTTACTTGCAGTAGCGGCCGACGAGACCCCGGGCCCAGGGCTCGGTATCGACGATAGCGGGCAGATCCATGGCGCTAGCGACGTTCATCAGCATCCCGTTGGCGAAGAATTGAGCGAGCTCGGGCTCGCTCATACCGGTGAGGTCGGCGACCAGGCGGTAGAGCTGCGCATAGCGGCGCCGGACCACGGCCTGGATCTCGGGATCGGCGCAAGCGGCATAGGCGTGCATCTGCAGGAGCAGATCCTCACGCCGCTGCAGCAGCGACTCGTAGGCGTCGCCCATGGCGCCCGGAACGTCGTCCGGACGTGACTCGGCCGCCAGCCGGAATGCTGCCTCCACCCGATCGAAGCCGTGCTCGACGGCGGCGATAAAGAGCTCTTTCTTGGTGGGGAAAAAGCGGAAGAGATAGGGCTGCGAGACCGCGGCGCGCTCGGCGATGGCCTCGGTCGCGGTGCCGTGGTAGCCCTTGACCGCGAACTCGGCCATGGCCGCCTGCAGGATGCTCTCGCGCCGCTCGGCGGCATGCATGCGCTCGGTTCGGGGCTTCGTTGGTGCGCTCATGGAGTTAGTATGCACTTACTAACAAAGAAATGCAAGCCCCGATTTCAGAGCGTAGACAGGAAATGTGGCGGCGATTTGCAATCGCGCCATGAAACGTAGGGACGATTAGCAATCGCCCGCCGGGCCGCGGCCCGGCTCCTGAGGTGCCATGCAACACTGTCTGGTCCCCGTCCAGACGTAGGGCGCTTCCTATCGGGTAAACGACCGATGTCCGTCTCTGGCCGGATCCTCGCAACCGGCTGGTTGAATCATCCCGACAATGCATCCCGGTAGCCGGTCCCTCCGCGGGCCGGCGGGGAATAGACCAGAAGATGGGTAGGAACCAGAAGGGGATCGACCCACCGGACCATGGAAGGTCCGGCTACAGTCGGAACTGTGTTGGGATCATCGGACACAGGGGGTGCTCACAGGCGGGACGTTGTGGGGATCATCGAACCTATGGGGATGCCCGCAGCCGGCCACAGAGGAACCGTCCTACATAACGTGGTTCATCGAACCCGGCTGCAGTGTGAACCAGACAGTACGCGGCGCACCAGGCGATTGCACATCGCCTCTACACCTTCTTGATTTTGGCCGCTCCGCACCGCAGCAGGTAGCGTTCTGCAGGGAAATACCGTTACGGGAGCTCCGCATGCCGCTTGGTCAGATGCACTTCTACAGTCCCTCCCTGCATAGGCAGGCTACCTTCGCCTACTACGTCCCCTCCGCCGAGATCGAGCCGCCCTACCCGGCTATTCTCCAGCTCCACGGTGCCGGCGATAACTATGCCTCCTGGTTCGACCGGACCATGCTGCCGGAATACCTGCAGAGCTATCCCTTCGTGATGATCACTCCGGCCGGAGACCTGAGCTTCTGGACCAACTTCGGCCTCAAGGGCCGCGGCACCGCCTATGAGGACTATCTGCTGCAGGATCTGATGCCGGAGGTCGAGCGCATCTTTCCCATCCGCCGGGATCGCTGGGCCATCGGTGGTCTCTCCATGGGCGGTTACGGCGCCATTCGCCTCGGCCTTCTCTACCCCGACCTCTTCGCCTCCATCTACGCCCACAGCAGCGCCCTGTGGGGGGCCGAACGCTGGAGGGAGCGCGTCCAGGGCATTTCCGAGGATGATATCGCCGCGGCCAATATCTTTCCCTACGCCGACCAGGCGCTGCACCAGCCGAATCGACCCGCGCTTACCTTCGACTGCGGCCTGGAGGACAGGCTCCTGCCCGATAACCGCGCCTTCCACAACTACCTCGAGCAGATCGGCTACCCCCACACCTATCTGGAGTTTCCCGGGGGCCATACCTGGTACTACTGGAACGAGCACGTTCGGGATGCCCTCGCCCGCCACGCCGAGGTGATGGCAGGAGAGTAGACACGCCCACGTGCCAGACACCGAGTTTACACCCGGGCGCCATAGTGCGACGGTGATCGGCGATGCAGATCAAGGAAGTTGACCTCACACGCAGTCAGCACATGCATGAAGACCACGGCCACGGAATCACCCGTCCTGGCCGCTCCAGGTAACCTACGGCCCTGTTCCAGGCATGCCCGAGAGACCGGCCCTATTTGTCAACCCAGGCGGCCTCGCACGATGCCTCCATGGTCGTGGTTCGCTCCCCCAGGTGGTACATGGATCCTCTGGATCTTTTCCTTGTAGCCGGAACCAGTGTGTTCCGGCGAAGAATGGAGCGGACTGCGGGCTGAAGCCCTCGGCTACGTGGTGCCACCAGCAGGGGAAGAACCGGTAGCGGAGGGCTTCAGCCCGCAGTCTTTCTCTTTGGCGTATTCCCCCTCGATGGTTGATGGCCTGGTCAGGCATCCAACCGTTGGGGGGAGACACAAACCAATTCGCGTAGCGTCTCGAGGGCCGCCGAGACGTGCAAGGGACGCTCGGATCGCGCCACGAACCAGGTCCGGTAGGAAGCCACCGGCTCTTCCTCCGTCAAGACGATGAGATCCAGGGCGCTGTCCAGGTCGGCCCGACCCTGCGCGTAGCTCCCGCTGACTTGTACTGCCGGCGGGGATTCCTCGCTGCTCATGGCCCGCTCCAGCACTGCTGCGACGATAGGCTCGGGCAACGATTCGAGATTCACGAATGCGCGATTCCGGCTCAGGTGAGAGACGGGCTCGTTCCGTCCCACTCCTCCAGCGGAGCGCATTGCCAGGACCAGTTCGGGCCCAGGCGCCCGTGGGGCGGAGGCAGCTCCTCGCGGCCGTTGGCCCAGCGCAGTGCACGCCAGGGGTCGATATCAGCCGGCGCCCAGGGGAAGAGGCGCGCCAGCACCCGGGCAACCAGGTCCCCCGGCGGCCGGAATCGCGATCCGGTGCTTCGCAGGAGGTCGTCAGTGTGGATGAGGAGCTCGTCGCAGGCCATGGCGATGAAGCCGGAGCGATCGGCCATGCCGGCTACGTGGTGGGCGCGCGTCCCGGGTGGTGTTGCTGCCACCACGTCGGCCAGGATGAAGTAGAAGGCTCGCAATGCGGCAATGGTGCTGGTGGGACCCGCAAGCGAGCCGTCGGAGCGCTCGATCAGGCTTCCTATGCGAAAGAGCGTGGGCGAGGTGGCGCGGGTGGCCAGGGACGAGGCGTAGTGGAGCGGTACTCTGGTGAGATGCTCAAGCGTCTCCAGCGCCGACCAATCCAGCCCTGGGACGGGTTCGTCCCAGCCGCCCGCCGGGAGCGACTTCAGCTCCCCGGCGCAGAGATCGGCCAGCCGCCGCAGGTCAGCGGGAGAAAGCTCATCCATGCGCCATGGTAGTGCCGAGGATCAACGAGCTGCGAAATGGGTACTGCTAGAATGAGCTAATCGGCGCGGAAAAGCTCGCATTGCGCGGCGCGGGCATCCGCGAGAGCCGCACGGTCGTGTCTGCGGAGATTGTCTTGCCGGCCCAACGTGCCGGCCGCCCCGTCCGACGAGGATGACGGAAGGAATGTGCATGTCATGGTGAAAGAGATCGAGCGGACCGAGCTGGAGCCCACCAGCACGGAAAACCGGCCGGCGGAGTTCCACGAGTCGAAGGAGGAGCTCCACTCCCTCTTCCGGACGATGAGCCTGATCCGGCGCTTCGAGGACACCGGTTGGGAGATGTATACCCGTGCCAAGATCGGCGGCTACTTCCACACCAATCACGGTGAGGAAGCGACGGTGGTCGGCACCATCTGCCCGCTGCGCCCGCAGGATTGGATCGTCTCCTTCTACCGCGAGCACGGGCACATCATTGCCCGCGGCACCGATCCCAAGTATGTGATGGCCGAGCTCTTCGGCCGGGAGCACGGCGTGGCCCACGGCCGCGGCGGATCCATGCATCTCTTCGACTACTCACGCCACTTCCTGGGCGGCTACGGCATCGTGGCCGGACAGATGCCGCTGGCGATCGGCGTAGGCTGGTCGTCGAAGTACCGCGGCCAGGACGAGATCACCCTGCTGCTGACCGGTGAAGGCGCCATGGCCAACGGCGCCTCGCATGAGGCGCTCAATATGATCGGCCTCTACCACCTGCCCGTCATCACCGTCGTCGTCAATAACCTCTACGGCATGGGAACCACCGTCCACGAATCGGCGGCCAACCCCGAGATCTGGAAGCGTGGCGAGATGTACGGCATGCACGGCGCCCAGGTGGACGGGATGGACGTGATGGCGGTCAGGCGAACCATGCAAGATGCCATGAAGCGCGCCAGCAATGGCCAGCCATCACTGATCGAGGCCATGACCTACCGGTATCGGGGCCACTCGGTGGCCGACGCCGCCCGCTATCGCAGTACCGAGGAAGTGCAAAGCTGGCGCCAGCAGGACCCAATCGAACGCTTCTATCGCCAGCTCTCCAAGGCCGATCTGATCACCGAGGAGGAGCGCAACGCCATCGACGAATCGGTCGAGAAGCAGGTCAACGCGGCGGTGGAGTTTGCCGACAGCGACGAGCACCCGGATCCCAACGGCCTCTTCGACCATCTGTATGTGGACCCCCCGGCAGGTGTATCGCTGTGAGGGATGAGCGATGAGCTGTGAGGGATGGACCGTGGTTCCTACCCGGTCGGGTTCGGGCGACTGTGGTTCCTGTTATCGGAGACTTCTATGCCTGTCATAACCATGCGCGAGGCGCTGCACGACGCGCTGCGCGAAGAGATGATCCGCGACCAGAACGTCTTTCTGCTGGGGGAGGAGATCGGCCGCTTTGGCGGCTCCTATAAGGTGACCGAGGGACTGATCGACGAGTTCGGTCCGGAGCGAGTCCTGTCGACGCCCATCGCGGAGAGCGGGATCATGGGCATGGCCACGGGAGCGGCCATGACCGGGCTGCGACCGGTGGCCGAGATCATGACCATCAACTTCATCATGGTGGGCATGGATCAGCTGGTGAATAACGCCGCCAAGATCCCCTATATGTTCGGGGGCGAGGCCAGAACGCCGCTGGTGGTGCGCACCCCCAGCGGTGCCGCCCATCAGTTGACCGCTCAGCACTCGCAGTCGCTGGAAGTCTGGTTCGCCTACGTGCCCGGCATGTATGTCGTGGCCCCCTCCACCCCGGCTGACGCCAAGGGATTGCTCAAGTCCTCCATCCGCAACGACAATCCCATCCTCTTCGTCGAGAATCTGGTGATGTACAACGAGAAGGGAGAGGTGCCGGAGGGGGATCATGTGGTGCCGATCGGCAAGGCCGACATCAAGCGCGAGGGTGGAGACCTCTCCATCATCACCTACTCGCGGATGGTGCATATGGCGCTGGAAGCGGCGGACGTGCTGGCAGAGGAAGGGATCAGCGTCGAGGTGGTGGACCTGCGCTCCCTCCGCCCGCTGGACGTGGAGACGATGATCGCGTCGGTGAAGAAGACCAACCGTGCCCTGGTGCTGCACGAGGGCTGGTACAAGTACGGCGCCGGAGCCGAGGTGGCGGCCCAGATCCAGGAGCACGCCTTCGACTACCTGGATCATCCGGTGGTACGCATTTCCGGCCAGGAGGTGCCCATGCCGTATTCCACGGTACTGGAGCGAGCGGCCCAGCCACGGATGGAAGATGTGGTGGAGCGGGCGCGCTTTATGCTGGGCAGGAAGTAGGGATAGGGATGGCATCTGAGCTTGTTATGCCGCGTCTGAGCGATACCATGGAGACCGGCACCGTCGGCAAATGGCACAAACAGGTGGGCGACCGCATCAAGCGGGGCGACGTGGTGGCCGAGATCGAGACCGACAAGGCCAATATGGATATGGAGGCCTTTGCCGACGGTATTCTGGCCAGGATTCTGGTCGATGAGGGGCAGAGCGCCGGCCTGGGGCAGCCCATTGCCATCCTGGCCAGGGATGAGGCCGAGGCAAAGAAGATTCAGAGTGAGAGCGGGAGCCCGTCCGGGAACGGCTCGGCCGCGCCCAAAGAGGCCGCGCAGAGCGGGGACGGCTCCTCGCCGCAGCAGACGCTGGATCAGGACCTGCCGCAGCAGGTAGGTCCGCCCGCCAAACCGCAGCAGGGGCTGACCGTGCCCGAGGAGCGCATCAAAGCGTCGCCGCTGGCGCGGCGCGTGGCCCAGGAGCACGGCATCAACCTGATGGACGTGGCCGGGACCGGTCCCGGTGGCCGCATCACCAGGGAAGACGTCCAGTCCTTCCTGCAGCAGGTGGCACCGGTGGGACAGATCCAGCAACCGCCGGTCGAGGCTCCCCGACACCAGGAAACGGCGCAGCCGCCGGCGCCAGGACGCAACCCGCAGCCGGTTGAGATGACCCGCATGCAACAGACCATCGCCCGGCGCATGACGGAGGCGCGATTCACCAAGCCGGAGTTTGTGCTCACGGTGGACGTGGACATGACCGAGGCTCGTGGCTTCCTGCAGTCGCTCAAGAGCGTCGAGGGGGCTCCCAAAGTCGGGCCCAACGACCTGCTGATCAAAATCGCCGCCCTGGCCCTGGCCCAGCATCCGGGCGCCAACGCCGGCTGGGAGAACAACACCATCGTCCGCTACGGCAACGTCAATATCGGCAATGCCGTGGCCATCGAGGGCGGTCTGGTTGCCCCTGTGATCAAGAACGCGGACAAGAAGACGCTGGGACAGATCGCAACCGAGAGCAAGGAATTGGTGCAGAAGGCCCAGAACGGGAAACTGGCTCCGCATGAGTACGAGGACGCCACTTTCACCATCTCCAACCTGGGCATGTACGGCATCGAGATGTTCACGCCCATCCTCAACGCACCCGCTGCCGCCATCATGGGCGTGGGAGCGCTGGGGCCAAAGCCAGTGGTGATGGACGGAGGGATTGTGATTCGTCAGCGGATGCACCTCTCGGTCGCTTTCGACCACCGTGTCATCAACGGTGCCGAGGGAGCCGAGTTTCTGCAGACGGTGGTCCGCCTGCTCGAGCATCCGATGCTGGCGCTGCTGTAGCTGTAAGGGATGGGGAGTGAGTTGTGAGCACATTTGATGTGATCTTCATCGGCGGCGGGTCGGCCGGGTACGTGGGAGCGATCCGCGCGGCGCAACTGGGACTGAAGCCGGCCGTCATCGAGAAGAACAAGATCGGCGGGACCTGCCTCCATCGCGGGTGCATCCCCAGCAAGGCCTACCTGGAAAGCGCCTCGGTCTATACCGAGGCCCAACACGCCGAAACGTACGGCATCACCGCCGACAACATCGGCTACAACTTCGACGCCATCCAGTCCTTCCGTGAGAAGGTGGTGAACGAAAACTGGAACGGCGTCAAGTTCCTGATGAAGAAGAACAAGATCGAGGTTATCGAGGGGACGGCGACCATCCTGGACAAAACCCACGTCCAGGTGACGGGCAACGACGGCTCGACCCAGACGATCGAGGGAGACAACCTGGTGGTGGCCGTGGGCACGGTCCCGCGCACACTCGGCATCACGGTGGACGGGGAGCACGTCTTCACCAGCGACAACGTCTGGGACGCGAAGGAGATGCCGAAGTCCGTCATCGTCCTCGGCGGCGGCGTGATTGGCTGCGAGTTCGCCTCCTTTTACAACGCCTTTGGCGTCGAGGTGACGATCGTCGAGATGCTGGGCACGGTGCTGCCCATGATGGACGCCGACGCCAGTAAAGAGATCACGCGCGCCTTCACCAAACGCGGCATCACAATCATGACTAACGCCAGAGCCCTGCCGGAGAGCGTGAAGTCGGGAAAAAACGGGGTGCAGCTGGAAGTCGAGGTCAAGGGCGAGAAGCAGACGCTCAAGGCGGACATCCTGCTGCTGGCGGCTGCGCGCGAGGCGGAGACCACCACCGGCGCCATCGGCCTGGACAAGCTGGGCGTGGAGATGGACCGAGGCTATGTGAAGATCGGGACCAACCAGCGAACCAACGTCGCCAACGTCTACGCCATCGGCGACTGTGCCGGTGGTCTGGCGCTGGCGCACAAGGCCTATGCCGAGGGGATCCTGGCGGCCGAGAGCATCGCCGGCAAGAACCAGTTGCAGTCCATCGACATGAACCGGGTGCCGCAGCCCGTGTTCTCCTTCCCGCAGGTGGCGGCGGTGGGACTGACCGAGGCGCAGGCACGCGAGACCGGCGCCGAGCTCGAAATCGGCAAGTTTCCCTATACGGCCAATGCCAAGGCCAAGATCCTGGCGGATACGGCGGGCTTCGCCAAGATCATCGCCGACAAGAAGACCGGCGAGATCCTGGGCGTGACCCTGGTGGGCCCCACGGTGACGGAGCTGATCGCCGAAGCGGCTCTGGGTAAGTTCCTGGAGTCGACTCCGCTGGAGATCGCCTACAACATCCACCCGCACCCGACGCTCTCGGAAGCGCTGGGAGAAGCGGCCCACGCTGCGGAAGGCGAAGGCGCGCTGCACATTTAGAGCCCTGCCGCCTGGCCCGACGTGTCATCAGGGCCCTCAAGCCTGGTACCATCTCCCGTGGAAAACCTCCCAGCCCATGTCCTTGTCAATCGGGCGGCGTGGACGGAACACAATGCCGCGTATGCGGATCGCAGCGCCCGTTCAACCTGGGAACAGGAGACTGTTTCCTGGGGTCTGTGGCACATCCCCGAAGCCGAGGTACAGGTCCTTCCGGACGTCCGCGGCCGCGACGTTATCGAGCTGGGGTGCGGCACGGCCTACGTCAGTGCCTGGCTCAAGCGGTTGGGAGCACGACGCGTGGTGGGAGTTGACATTACTCCCGCCCAACTGGAGACGGCGAGGCGACTCGATCAAGAGTTCGGGATGGGCCTGGAACTGATCGAAGCCAACGCGGAGCAGGTGCCGCTGGGCTCGAGCCAATTCGATCTGGCCGTGTCGGAGTACGGCGCCTCCATCTGGTGCGATCCCACTCTCTGGATCCCGGAAGCCTCACGGCTGCTGCGGAATGGCGGTGAACTGGTATTCCTGCGCAACTCCACGCTGTCGATGCTCTGTATGCCCGAGAGCGGACCAGTGACAACAAGCCTGCAACGGCCGCTCCCGGACCTGCGGCGCATGGTCTGGGAGGACGATGACCCCGGGATTGAGTTCCATCCCAGCACCGGCGAGCTGATCCGCATCCTACGGCGGGCGAGCTTCGATATGGTGGACATGATCGAGCTCTACGCTCCTGAGGGTGCCCGGGATCATCCCGAGTACGACTACGTGCCTGCAGAGTGGGCAAGGAAATGGCCCGCCGAAGAGATATGGCGGGCACGGAAGGCTTCCCCATAGGCACGGACATGTCGATGCCGTTGGGGAGGTTTACGCCCCGCGTGAATGGATCACCTGGCCGGTAACCCACTGCCCGGCATCACTGGCCAGGAAGAGGATCAGGTGCGCGGCGTCTTCCGGCCGGCCGATCCGTCCCATGGCCATCTCGGCTGTCCACGTTGCCTTCTGCTCCTCGGTGATCCAGCCGGTATCGGTCGCGCCCGGGTCCACGGCGTTGACGGTGATACCCATGCCTGCCACTGACGGCGCCAGCGAGTTGGTGAACGCTTCCACCGCTCCCTTGGTGATGGCGTAGGCGAGGGAATCCGGCATCGGACCGAGCGACTGGCCGGAGGTGAGATTGATGATGCGTCCGCCGGGCCCACCCGGATAGCGCCGGACAAACTCGGCGGTGAGCAGGGCCATGCCGCGGATGTTGACGGCATAGGTCACGTCCAGCTCCTGGGCGTCGAGGGTCATGATGGACCGCTCCCCATGTGGATCGTGGGTGGCGCTGTTCACGAGGATGGACGGAGGGCCCAGTCTCTCGACCGCCGCATCCATGATGCGGATCGGTCCATCGGGCAGCGAGAGGTCGATCTCGGCACCGGCGGCGCGCACGCCCATCCGGCTCAGGTCGGCCTCGATGGCAGCCGGGCCTTCCTCATCGGCGTACCAGGTCTGCCGATCAAATGGGCGCCAGTAGGTGAAGAAGATATCGGCGCCGGCCCCGGCAAAGGCACGGCAGACAGCTACCCCGATGCTGGTGCGGCGGCTCGCTCCGGTCACGATCGCGACTTTTCCGGCGAGATTCGGAGGTTCAGCCAGACCTTCGGTGCTCATGCGCCCATGGTAGGCGTGATGGCCCACAGGCGAGTGCAAGCCATGCATGCCGTTCTCGAGGCCGTTCGCGCGCTACGGATCGCGGTCGCAGGTCACCGGCCAACCGACACGGGGAGGAGCCGGCCGCTTGCTGTTCAACCTTGGTGATCATCGCACGACCTTTCTTGCAGGACACGCTCGGGCGTTCCCGCTGCTATGACTGCAGTGAGGCGGAGTCGTGTTGAAGAATATCGGCCGGCCGGGGCTTGCCGTTCGCACTCAGGCGTCCGTAGAGCGCGGGTTGCATCCATGACTGGTCGGACGTATATGGCCGGCAGCGCTGGACGAGGGTCAGGACCGAGCCGTCGGGCACGGGGCCGAGGCTCCACATGTAGGTGTGGTTGCGGCGGGACAGAAGCCGCGGCACGATCGTGCGGGTTCCGTCCGCGGTCGCGAGCGTGGCGTGGGATCTCAGGACACGGCCGGACTTCCCCGCCGAGGTGACCGCGACCAGG
>JAICWV010000008.1 GCA_025966365.1 Chloroflexota bacterium
ATGAACATCTATCGCGGCCACCGCGGCCGGGTGGAGGTCAGCGCCGTCTTCAAGGGCAAGAGTGCGCACGCCGCCATGCCCCGGTTCGGCGACAACCCCCTCTACCGCGCCGCGCCGTTCATCGAGGGCGTCGAACGCATGCTGGACGAATTGCCGGACCATCCCTTCCTCGGGCCGGGCACCATCGCCGTCACCAACGTGGAGGTCAGTACCCCCTCGCTCAACGCCGTACCCGCCGAGGCCGAAGTCTATCTCGATCGCCGCGTCACGCTGGGCGAGACCGCCGAAGGGGTATTGGAGCAGGTTCGATCCCTCCCCGCCGCCGACTCTGCCCGGGTGGAGATACCCATGTACGAGGAGCCGAGCTATACCGGCTTCGTCTTCCCGGTGGACAAGGTCTTCCCCGCCTGGGCGCTCCCGCCGGAGCACCCTCTTTTGAAGGCGGCAGAGGCGGACTACCAGGCCGTTTACGGCAAGGCGCCTGAGGTCGGCAAGTGGGAGTTCTCGACCAACGGCATCTACTGGATGGGCAAGGCCAACATTCCGTCTATTGGCTTTGGGCCTGGCGATGAGCGCTACGCCCACACCGTTCTCGATCAGGTTCCCGTGCAGGAAGTGGTGGACGCTACCCGCTTCTACGCGGCGCTGCCGCTCTTTCTCCACACCGCGGAGGCATGAGCCCGCTCGACGCGCCACTGAGCGCCGTCACCTTCGTCAGCGTGGACGTCGAGACCACCGGTCTCGACCCCTTCACCGACGCCATCGTCGAGATCGCAGCGGTGAAGATTCAGGGATCCAGGCGAGTCGAGGAGTTCGAGACGCTGGTGTATGCCGACCGAACGATCCCGCTGCAGGCTCGCCGGGTCCATGGAATCTCCAATCAGATGCTGGTGGGAAAGCCACGGATCGAGGATGCCTTGCGCCTCCTGCTCGAGTTCGCGGGAGACGGCACGTTGGTCGAGCACAGCTACAAGGCCTTCGACGTCCTCTTCCTGGAGCGCGCCAACGGCCGGCCCATCGAGTCGCCGTACGTCAATACCTGCATGCTCTCGCGCCGGCTCTTTCCGCATCTGCCCAAACACAGCCTGGACGAGTGCTGCAAGCGCTTCGGGATCACCAATGAAGGGAGAGCGCGCCACGGCCGTCACCGCGCGCTGACCGACGCTCGTGCCACGGGCGATCTGCTCCTGCGGCTCCTCGAGCTGTGCGGCCCCCGGTATCCCCGCCTCGGGGACCTGGTATCGGTCTGCTCCGTCCAGCGCTAGTCAGCCCCGGCGACCGGACCCGAAGGAGCCAAACCCTACTCCAGGCTCTGATCGAGCTTCCGCAGCAGGCTCAATAGCTGGCCCTGCTCGTCCGGCGTTAGCGCGTCGAACTTATGCGCGATCACGTCTTCGTGCTCGGGAACGATGCGGTCGAAGAGATCCTGCCCGGTGCCGGTCAGGAAGAGGCGATTGGCCCTGCCCTCGCTGCGACGCTGGATGAGATCGCCCTTCTCCATGCGGTCCAGTAGCTGGCAGACGTTGCCCTTGGTGACCAGCAGAGCGTCGGCCAGCTCCTGCTGCGTCAGACCCGGGGCCACGCCAACATGCGCCAGCACGTCGAACTGGGCCATGGTCAGGCCCTTGCACCGCATCTGCTCCTCGGAGCAGTGCGAGATCTTGTGAAACGCGCGGGCAAGGCGGAGCCAGGCCAGAACCGGGTGACGCCTGACTCCTGGCCGCTCTTCTCGCTGAATGCTCTCGATACCCACGATTGAAGTTTACGGCTAAACCTAAGCTCTGTCAAGTCTTCAGTCTGAGCAGACCATCAACCATCAAGGGGGAAGGGCACAGAGAGAAAGACTGCGGGCTGAAGCCCTCCGCTACAGGCGAGGGCGACACCCTTCGGGTGGTGTGGCATGCGGGAATCGGGAATACGGCCATGGAGGCGCTGAGCTACGTCGCTTTTCACAACTGACCTCAAAGGGTAGGGTAGAGGGTTGCCGGCTGCATCCCAAACTCATTGCTTGAGAGAGAGCCGCTCACGTCGGCTCCGGAGGAAATTGTGTCTCCCGATCGATCGCTCTTCACCGCCATAGGAACCCTTGCCGTGCGCTTTCGGTACGCGGTGCTGGTCCTGTGGGTGCTGGTCACCGTCCTGGCCGTCCACTTCTTTCCCACCCTGTCGTCCGTCTCCAATAACGACAACAGCTCGTTCCTCCCCAAGAACGCGCCCAGTATTCAGGCGGCAGCGCTCGCATCTCCCTTCGAGCG
This sequence comes from Chloroflexota bacterium, assembly GCA_025966365.1. Lineage (GTDB taxonomy): Bacteria > Chloroflexota > UBA5177 > UBA5177 > UBA5177 > JAICWV01. Next base: position 2,256 of record JAICWV010000008.1, read on the forward strand.
GTCCAACGTGCCCACTGCGCTCATCGTTGCCGCCCGGCCGGGAGGGCATCTGACTCCCGCCGACCAGGCGGCTGTTACCCGCATCGAGGCGGCTGCCCGGCAGGTGAAGGGTGTGACCGGGGTGCGCGATCAGGGGATTTCCGGCGACGGGCAGGCTCGCAAGGCGCTGGTCCTCATGACTCCCAACATCTTCGGTATCGATCAGGCCCGGCCCATCGTGGATAGGATTCGGAACGTCTTCAACACTGTTCCGGCGTCGTCCGGACTCCAGCTTCACCTCACCGGCCAGCTGGCAGCGGCGGTGGACAACCAGCAGTCGAGCAACAACACGCTGCGCAACACCCAGCTATATTCTGTCGTCTTTATCCTGCTTCTCCTGCTGGTGGTCTTTCGCGCCCTGCTGGCACCTCTGGCCACGTTGCTGCCTGCCGGTCTGGTTCTAATCCTGGCCGGGCCGGTAGTCGCCGAGAGCTCCAGGCTGGGGATACAGGTCTCGGATATCACGCAGATCATGCTCAGCGTGCTTCTCCTGGGCGCGGGAACCGACTACGGCCTCTTCCTGGTCTTCCGCGTCCGGGAAGAGCTGCGTCGCGGCCTGGCCCCGCACGAGGCCGTGATACGGGCCCTTTCCCGGGTAGGCGAATCCATCACCTTCTCCGCCGCCACCGTCATCGTCGCCCTCCTCTCCCTTCTGCTGGCGACGCTGGGCTTCTATCAGGGCCTGGGCCCGGCACTGGCCATCGGCATTGGCCTTATGCTCCTCTCCGGTCTGACGCTTCTTCCCGCCTTGCTCGCCATCCTCGGCCGCGCCACCTTCTGGCCCACCAATGTTCGCCCCGGCGCCCCTCGCGCCGGACTTTGGGGACAGATTGCCGCCACCATCTCGCGGCGCCCGATTCCGACGCTGCTCCTCGGCATCATCCTCTTTGGTGGTCTCGCGCTCTTTGCCCGTGAGTATGCGCCCACCGGCTTCGCCGAGAACGGAACCACCTCATCCGCCAGCGACTCCGCCCGAGGGACAGCCCTGCTCCAGGCTCACTTCCCCGCCGCTCAGACCAACCCGACCAACGTCTTGCTGGCCTTCCGGACGCCGGTCTGGCAGCACCCGAACGATCTTCTGAAGGCGGAGCGAGCGATGCATCGGGCGCCGGTCTTCGGCGCCGTCAACGGCCCCCTCAACCCCAATGGAACCCAGCTCGTACCGCGCCAGCTGGTCCGGCTGCACGCCCGGCTCGGGCCCGCCGCTCGCCTTCCGCTCCTCCCACCGGCCATGAGAGGCATCACCCCGCGGCTCTACAACGCCTACCACGCCACGGCGCAGTTCATCAGCGCCGATGGCCGCACGGTCCAGTACTACACCACCCTGGCTGCCGGGGCGCCGGACAGCGCGACCGGGATGCAATCTATCCCCCGCGTACGTGAAACGGTCGCCTCGGTGGCCCACTCCGTGGGCGCGGCTGCCAGCGGCGTGGCCGGGGAGGCGGCCGCCTCCTACGACGTCAGCGACGCCGCCACCGGTGACCTCAACCACATCGTCCCCATCGTGCTCCTCGCCATCGGTATCCTCCTGGCATTGGTGCTCCGCAGCCTGGTCGCTCCCATTTACCTGATCGTCAGCGTCGGCCTCTCCTATCTCGCCGCCATCGGCCTGGCGGTCATCGTCTTCATGCACATCGGCGGAGGTCCCGGCCTCAACTTCATCCTGCCCTTCCTGATGTTCATCTTCCTCATGGCCCTGGGCGAGGACTACAACATTCTGGTGATGAGTCGCATCCGCGAGGAGGCTCACCACTTCCCGCTGGCCCGAGCCGTGACCGAAGCCCTCAATGCCACCGGCGGCACCGTCACGTCGGCGGGTCTGATCCTGGCGGGAACCTTCGGCGTCCTCGGCATCACGGGCTCCGGCCAGATCCAGCAGATTGGCTTCAGCATCGCCTCCGGCATCCTTCTGGATACCTTTCTGGTGCGGACGCTCCTCATCCCATCGCTGGTGGTTCTCCTGGGACGATGGAACTGGTGGCCGACAGACCTGCACATGGACGAGCCCGCGGATGTGGAGAGCGTGCCGGCGTAGGAGTCCTCCTCTCTCTCGATCCACCTGAAACCGGTCTCTTATGACTCTCCCATGCTTCTCCAATGCCGGTTACGTAGCATCGTAACCAGAAAATTCCCCCTGACGAGTGGAGGCATTGGCATGTTCTATGTGTCGTATGCGCTGTCCGAGCTGCGAAGACGCGGCGGGCGGACATTTCTGACGGCCCTGGGCCTGGCTGTGGGTGTCATGCTGGTGGTGATGGTGAGCGGCCTCTCGACCGGCCTGGACCGCGCTCAGGCCACAGTCTTAAAGCCGCTCACCGGCGTGGGGACGGATATGACCGTGACGCGTCCCATCCGGCTCTCTACCTCTGGTGGCGGAGTCTTTGGCCGCCTGTCTCCACAGGAGCGCAACGCCCTGCGGCAGGAAAACGGTGGCGGCCGCAGGTTTGACTTCCGCAATCTCAAGCCGGGTAAGCACTTCTCGATCGATCGCTTCGTAGCGACCAGCCAGCTTTCATTTCCCGGCAGTGAAGTGACGGCGGTCGGCAAGCTCTCGGACGTTGCGTTGGCAGCGGGCTCCCTTACCCTCACCGATACCCACGTCTCCGGGACTGTGCCCAAGAACCTGCCACAGCCGGGAAGTGGAGGATTTGGCGGGCGATTCGGTCGACGCTTCGGCGGTGCACCCCCGGGGGGTGGCTTCAATGGTCCACGAAGTATCAACTTCACCACGCGGACGGTCACCGGCATCGATATCGCCCACCCCGATGTGGCCCCAATCACAGCTGCGCAGATCACACGGGGACACGGCCTGCGTTCCAGCGACGGCGCCTACGCCGCGGTCCTCTCCACCAACTACGCCAGCCTGAATGGCCTCGCGACCGGCTCGAAGATCACCGTCGACGGCAAGGCGTTTCATGTCGTTGGTCTGGCCTCCTCACCCCTGGGCGGAACCGCCTCCGACATCTACGTCCCGCTCAGCACGCTGCAGTCTCTGGCCGGGTACAGGGGCCGGGTGAACGCCCTGCAGGTCCGGGCCACCAGCGGATCGAGCGTGTCCAGCGTTCGGCATGAGATCACCTCGTCCTTCAAGGGGGCGCAGGTGACTACCGCCGCCGACCTGGCGAAGCGCGTCGGCGGCTCCCTGTCTACTGCAAAGAAGATTGCTAACACTCTGGGGCGAGCACTGGAGATCGTGGGACTTCTGGCCGCGGTCCTGATCGCCGTGCTTCTCACCCTCTCCTCGGTGGCCAAGCGAACTCGAGAGATTGGAACCCTGCGCGCCATCGGCTGGTCTCGCGCGCTGGTCGTCCGGCAGGTCAGTCTGGAAGTCCTGGTCCAGAGCGTCCTGGGCGGCATTGCCGGAGCCCTGCTCGGCCTGGCAGGGATCGCCGTGTTCAACGCGACAGGGATGAGATTGCAGGCGACGATCTCGAATCCTTCCACAGCCACCTCTCCCTTTGGCTTTGGCCGCTTCTTTCAGGGGCCGGGAACGTCCACCGTGCCAACCACGGTTCACGTGACCGCGCCCGCCGACCTCAGCATCCTCCTCCTGGCAGTCCTGTTGGCTGCCCTGTGCGGGCTGATCGCCGGGGCGATCGGCGGTCTACGCGCTGCGCAGCTCCGGCCCGCCAGCGCCCTTCGAAGTGTTGAGTGAGCGTGAAGGAATGGTGATGCAAACCGCGAACACGGATACCGCCCACGAATCTGTGCCGGAAACGGCATCCTACGACTTACACGATGTGACGCGCCGCTTCGGCAGTGGAAGCAGCAGTGTCGAGGCGCTGCGTGGCGTCACGTTGCACATCGCCGATGGCGAGTTCGTGGCTATCGTCGGGCCCAGCGGCTCGGGAAAGACGACCCTTCTTCAGCTTCTGGGGGCAATGGACCGACCCACGTCAGGATCCATCGTCTGCCGCGGCCGCGATCTCTCCGCCATGAGTGACGGTAACCTCTCGTCGCTGCGCCTGACCACCCTGGGCTTCGTCTTTCAGCAGTTCAACCTTGTACCTACCCTGACGGCCCAGGGAAACGTAGAAGCGGCACTCGCTCCGGCCCACAGAGGACGGGTCCGGGCAGAGAGCGCCGCCAGGCTGCTCGCCATGGTCGGCCTGTTGAATCGGCGCAGTCATCTGCCCTCCCAGCTCTCCGGTGGGGAACAGCAGCGGGTCGCCATCGCGCGGGCACTTGCCAACGATCCCGCGATCATCCTGGCGGATGAACCAACAGGGAATCTCGATTCCACCACGGGCCAGGAGATCCTGGACGAGCTCCGCACACTGTCCGAACAGCGGGGAAAAACGGTCATCGTGGTGACCCACGACCCGGCCATTGCCTCCTCCGCACATCGGGTCATCCGTATCAGGGACGGCGCCGTCGAGGAGTAGCTCTTCCTGCCGACATAATCAGGGAGGCGTTACGCTGAAGGTGAGATGTCTGGGCTGCTTCGTTCCCTCCTCCTTGCGTTCGCCCTCATGTTCTGTGCATGGTTCCCAGTCCATGCTCAATCGGACCTGCCGCTTCCGGCCAATTACTTTCCGCCGGGATCGTGGATCGACTATCACGCGGCAGTCTCGAACGCCGACATGGACCGGTGGTGGGGACGTGACGGCAACGGCTATCCGATGATGCACGCGCTCAGCGAAGATGTGCTGGCCCGGAGCTCCGGCTGGCTGGAGTCATCATATCGGCGCGTCGGCAACGGCTATATCTACTTCGCGGTCTTTCGCAGCGAGTACGCCCGGCTGGAGGACGGCACGCCGGGAAACGCGGCGGCCTTTGGCGACTGGCGAAAAGCGGTTGCTGAAATCAACGGTCTGCGTCTCGCCACAACCCAGCCGACAGACATTGTGCCGCGGGGCATGGATGGGCAGGCGGAAACTCGCGTCCTCAGCGCAGCCGCGGGCGGCCCATCGGTGACCATCGCCGCCTGGTGGGGAGAGACGCACGAGGTGGAAGCGCTGGGCATCTATACCGGAAAGCTGATGACGATGCAGCGAGCACGACGCATGCTGGCAGCGCAGATCCGCTTTGTGATCCGATCCGAAACCTGAGTTTGATGCCCTTGACGGTTGTGATACGATAGGCTACGGATGGAGCAAGACCGGGTTGCCCGGTACAAGCTCCACCCGTTGATACGGAGCTACAACCATCCGGCCTCAGCGGGCCGGATTTCTCTTTGTCTGGAGCTGATAGATGACGGAAGGACTTCAACAAGCGCGGCCGGCGACACAACCCGGAACTCAGCCGGTGGTGCAGGGTATCGACCTGACCAAAATCTACGGAGAGGGCGATGCTCGCGTGCTGGCGCTCGACGACGTGTCGGTGTCGTTCATGCCGGGAACGTTTTCGGCAGTCATGGGCGCGTCCGGCTCGGGCAAGTCTACCTTGATGCACATCCTCGCCGGCCTGGATCGCCCCACCTCGGGCACGGTCCTGATCGGCGGAACCGACATCACCCAGCTCAACGACAAGCAGCTGACCCTGCTGCGGCGCCGTGAGATCGGCTTTGTCTTCCAGTTTTTCAATCTCCTGCCCATGCTCACAGCGCGCGAAAACATCCTTCTGCCGCTGACCATAGCCGGCAAGGATGTTGACGCCGACTACTTCAACCGGCTGGTGGCGTCCATGGGCCTGGAAGGACGGCTGTCGCACCGGCCCTCCCAGCTCTCCGGCGGCCAGCAGCAGCGCGTGGCTATTGCCCGAGCCCTGGTGACCCGGCCGGCGGTGGTTTTTGCCGACGAGCCGACCGGCAATCTCGACTCAACCACCAGCCATGAAGTGTTGACCCTGCTCCGCACGGCGGTTGATGAGCTGCAGCAGACCATCGTCATGGTCACGCACGACGCTGCCGCGGCCTCGAGGGCGGATCGCATCGTCTTTCTCGCCGATGGGCGCATCGTACGCGATACGGAGGCCGGGAGCGTCGATCAGATTCTGGACTTGCTCAAGGAGCTGGCATGATCCGCGTCGCGCTGCGTGGCTTACTCACTCGCAAGCTCCGCACCGTCCTGACCATGGTCGCTATCCTGCTCGGCGTCTCGATGATCTCCGGCACCTTCGTGCTGACCGATACCATCAATAAGTCGTTCACCAATATCTTTCAGCAGGCGAGCCAGGGAACGGACGTCGTCGTCACCGGCAAGGCGGCGGTGAAGGGAGCCTTCGACAACACGCCCCCGGCCATGCCGGCCCGCGTGCTGTCGGCCGTGCGAAGCACCCCCGGAGTCAAGGCGGCAGAAGGCTCGATCGCTGACACCGCCGCGATTTATACCCTGCAGGGAAAGCCGGTCGGCGCCACCGGCGGCGCGCCGGGCCTGCTCTTCAGCTGGGCCCATGCCCCGTTCAATCCGCTGACTATCGTCCAGGGCCATGCCCCGGTGAGTTCCGGCCAGTTCGTGGTGGATAAATCGACCTTCGATAAACACCACCTCCACCTGGGGCAGCGCCTGCTCATCGGATCGGGGACATCGGCCGCGCGTCCCTTCACCCTGGTCGGCGATGTCCGCTTCGGCACCGTGACCTCGATCGGCGGCGCGGCCATCATCGTCACGCCGCTGGCTGACGCCCAGGCGCTGACAGGGAAGCGAGGGAAGTTCGATCAGATCTCGGTGGCAGCACAGCCGGGCGTCTCGCAGGAAGCGCTGGCGCAGCGCGTCCAGAAACATATTCCTCCTGGCCTCCGGCCCACCATTCGCGTGGCTACCGAGAACAAAAACGTCTCGGACCAGGCGGGAGCCATCGCCCAGGCGTTGAACTTCATCACCATCGCGCTTCTCGCCTTCGGCGGCATCGCCGTCTTCGTGGGCGCGTTCATCATCTTCAACACCTTCTCCATCACGGTGGCGCAGCGCATCCGCGAGTTCGCCATGCTGCGAACCCTCGGGGCCACGCGTGGACAGATCCTGCGCTCCGTTCTCCTGGAGGCGCTGCTGGTCGGGCTGGCGGCCTCGCTCATCGGGCTGCTGGTCGGGGTCGGGATTGCCCGCGGGCTGACCGCGCTTTTCGTCGCCTTCAATATCGATCTGCCCAGCACCGGTCTGGTCTTCGAGCCACGCACCGCCATCATCGGCATTCTGACCGGCACCATCGTCACCCTGATCGCCGGCCTCATTCCTGCCATCCGCGCCACCAACGTGGCGCCCATCGCCGCCTTGCGCGAGGGCGCCACGCTGCCGCATGGGCGCTTTGCGCGATTCGTCCCCTTCCTGGCGCTGCTCTTTCTGGCGGTCGGCATCGCCTTGCTTCTGTTGGGCATCTTCGGGTCCTTCTCGCAGACCGGAACTCGGCTCTCCGTCATCGGGCTGGGCGCGGTGCTGCTCTTCCTGGGCGTGGCCACCATCGCGCCGCACTTCGTCGGGCCCGTCGCAGCCGTGCTGGGCTGGCCCGTCGAGCGCACGACGCGCATTACCGGCCGCCTGGCGCGTGAGAATGTGGCCCGCAACCCCACGCGCACCGCCGTCACCGCGGCCGCCCTGATGATTGGCCTCACCCTGGTCGGCTTCGTGACCGTCTTTGCCGATGAGCTGCGCACCAGCGCCACCGCCGCCATCCAGCGCGAGCTTGCCGGGGACTTCCTGATCTACAACGATCAGAACGGCTTCATTCCCGACGCCGTTGGTCCCGCCGTGGCACGCGTTCCCGGCGTCGGCGTGGTGTCGCCGATCATGATCGGCAGAGCCCGCGTCCAGGGAAAGGGCGTTACCTCGGTGAACGGCGTCGAGCCTTCCACCATTACCCGCGTCTACAACTTCGACTGGCTGCACGGGACGAACGCGTCGGTGACCGGCATGGGATCGCAGGACATCCTGGTAACAGACACCTTTGCCAAGGACTATCACGTCAGCGTGGGCCAGAAGCTGCGGCTCACCACGCCGGCCGGCAAGCACAGCACTTTCACCGTCACCGGCATCTATCAGAAGAGCCAGCTCCTGGGCGGCATCACCATACCTATCGCCACCATGCGCCACGACTTCCAGCTCAGGCAGGACGAGGCGGTGGTGGTCAATACCACGCCGGGCGCCAATAAGTCACGCGTGAAGCAGCGCCTGACCGCTACGCTGCAGCGCACCTTCCCCACCGCCACCGTTCACTCACAGAAGGACTTCGAGAACCAGCAGACCAGCAGCGTCAACCAGCTGCTGGCGCTGATCTACGTTCTGCTCGCCATGAGCGTGATCGTTTCCCTCTTCGGGATCATCAACACCCTGGTCCTTTCCATTTACGAGCGGACACGCGAGATCGGGATGCTGCGAGCCATCGGCACCACCCGTACCCAGGTACGCTGGATCGTGCGCTGGGAAAGCGTCATTACCTCCATCATCGGGGGGGTGATGGGCCTGATCCTGGGCGTCGCACTGGCCTTTCTCATCACCTCTGCGCTCGGTGACCAGGGCCTGACGTACTCACTGCCCGGCTGGCAGCTACTGATCTGGGTGGTATTTGCGATCCTCTTCGGCATCATCGCCGCCGCCTGGCCCGCCCGCCGCGCCGCCCGCCTGGACGTGCTCCAGGCCATCGCCTACGAATAAAGGAGACCTCATGTCCAAACCCGTGACCATCGTGGCCGGACTGCCCCGCTCCGGCACCTCCGTAATGATGCAGATGCTGCACGCCGGAGGACTGGAGGCACTGAGCGACCAGATCCGCGAACCGGATATAGATAACCCCAGGGGCTATTACGAATTCGAGGCGGTCAAAAGCCTCAAGGAAGACACCTCCTGGCTGCCGGAAGCCGAGGACAAGGTGGTCAAGATGGTCTACCGCCTGCTCTACGACCTGCCCCAAGGCTACGAGTACCGCGTCGTCTTCACCCTGCGCACGCTGGCAGAGGTTATTGCCTCCCAGGAGAAGATGCTGCAGCGGCTGGGGTCCGGCGGCGCCGAGATCCCGCCGGAGAAGCTGGAAGCGATCTACGGCCGCCAGCTTGATGCGGTGAAACAGTGGCTGGCCGAGCAGCCCAATTTCAAGGTCCTGTACGTCCAGTACAACGACGTGCTCTCCGCCCCCCACGATGTCGCCGAGCGGCTCAACGACTTCCTCGGCGGCAGCCTGAACGTGGAGGCGATGGCGCAGGTCCCCGACCAGAGCCTCTACCGCAACCGCCGCTAAGCCCTCATCAGCGTCCCGGCATCTATGCCGCGCTCAGACTTCGTAGGTATGTCAATATATTGATTTCCGCGCCGCCGCGCAGCTTCTGGCCGCATTCCTCCGGACGTCGATAACGGTGGCAGGCGTCCATGACGCAGCAGGCAACTCAGCGGGTGCCTGGATCGAAGCTGCGCGGCGGCGCAGCAGCCAATGAGGTTGGCTGAACTACGAAGCTTTGGAGGGTCCTTGTTGGATCGCGTTCAGGACGCGCTCCGGCGTCATGGGAATCTCTGTGGGGCGCACGCCGACGGCGTCGTAGATGGCGTTGGCAATGGTGGCGGCGCCGGGGACGACCGGCGGCTCGCCCACGCCTCGCGCCCCCAGGGGGCCGTCATGGAAGGGCACTTCCACCAGGACCGAGGTGATGTTGGGGACGTCGCCCATGGAGGGCAGGGCGTAGTCGGCAAAGGAGCCAGTGCGCAGGTGGCCGGAGTCGTCGTAGGCGATCTCTTCCAGCAGCGCCCAGCCTATGCCCTGCGCCACGCCGCCTTTCACCTGCCCCTCGATACCGGCAGGGTTGATGGCGCGCCCCACATCCTGCACCGCCACGTAATCCAGCACACGGACCATGCCGGTGTCCTCATCCACCTCGACCCGTGCCAGATGCGCCACGAAGCCGGGGGCGGCCTGGCTGGGCGCGGCGCGTCCCTCTCCCAGGATCGGCGCGCGGCCGGAGCCGAAGCCGGTGGTCATCGCGGCGATCTGCTTCAGCGGCACACTTCGCCCCGGTACACCCTTGACGCGCACTTCTCCACCGACGATCTCCAGATCTTCGGGTGCTGCTTCCAGCTCCTCGGCGGCGACTGCCAGCACCTGCTTGCGCGCCTCTTCCGCCGCCTGCCGCACCGCCATGCCGACGGTGAAAGTGATCTTGCTACCGCCCGCGGCACCGGCAAAGGGCGCGGTATCGGTATCGGCGGTACTGACGGTCACACTGTCGGGATCGGCGCCGAAGGCGTCCGCGGCCAGCAGACCGAAGCCGGTCCTGGTGCCGCTGATGTCCGACGAGCCCACGATCACGCTGAGGGTGCCGTCGTCGTTGAGGCGGCAGAGGGCGCTGGCGGGCTGCGTTCCGCTGGGCCAGCCGCCGAAAGCGATGCCCACGCCCTGCTTCGGTCCCTTCGATTCGCGGTTCTTCCAGGCGTCCTGCCGGCTCAGGGCCTCCAACACCTCGCGTGAGCCCAGCAGGGGCCAGGCGCTGCCGCCGGGCATGGCGTCCCCCTCAACTACGCAGTTCTGAAGGCGGAACTGGAGCGGGTCGAGCCCCAATTGCTGAATCATCTCGGCCACGTTGCCCTCGACGGCAAAGCAGGCTTGAGGGGTGCCGGGGGCGCGGTAGGCGCCGCATCCCGGCTTGTTGGTCAGCACCTCGTAGGCATCGATCTGGAGATTGGGCCAGCGATAGGTGCCGCCCAGCATCATGCCGACCAGGCCGGCGGTGCCGCCCGGATAGGCGCCGGTATCGACGATGACGCGCGCTTGCAGCGCCGTCAGCGACCCGTCCTTCCTGGCGCCGGTCTTGACCTCGATGATCGTTCCCGGCGCCGGAGTCGCGGCCAGAAATTCGTCGCCGCGCGTGTACACGAGGTGAACCGGACGGTCCGTTTTCACTGCCAGTGCCGCCGTCAGGGGATCGATCAGCGCGTACTTGGCGCCGAAGGCCCCGCCGACCTCCATGGTCTTGGTCGTGACTTTGTACTGCGGCAGGCCCAGCCCTTCCGCCACTTCATCTCGAACAAAAAATGCGCCCTGCGTGCTGGCGTAGACGTTCACCCCGCCCTCTGGATTGGGCGCCACCACCGATGACTGCGGCTCCAGATACGACTGATGGACCCAGTTGGTGGTGTAGCGCCGCTCGATGACCACGTCGGCCTCGGCGAAGCCTGACTCCACATCGCCGCGCTGGTAGCGCTGGGCGCTGGTGGCGTTGGCGGGACGCGGAAGCTTCTGGGTGTGCTCACTCACCGAGGTGTGCGCGCCCGCATCGTCCCGAATGCCGAGCGCCTCGGCATCGTGGATGATCTCGTGGTCAGCGTTGAACGACTCCATGGGATCGATCACGAACTCGAGCGGCTCGTAGTCGACGGTTACCAACCCTGCCGCGTCTTCGGCGATCTCCTCGCTCTCCGCCACCACGGCGACGACCGGATGTCCTTCAAAGTAGGCGCGGTCGCGCGCGAGCGGGTCGCGCGTGCGCGTGAGCTCGTCCGTCGGAACCAGGGGCAGGTCGTCGGCGGTGAAAACGCCGATCACGCCGGCAAGGCTCCGCGCCTCCTCGGCGTCGATGCTCACAATCCGTGCGTGCGGATAGGGGCTCAGAACCAGGCGCGCAAACGCCATGTCCAGGAAGCGAAGGTCACCGGCGTAAGAGGCGCGGCCGGTCACCTTTCGCTCGCCGTCATCACGCCGGACCCACCGTCCGATGACGCTTTCCGTCGCCATGCAGGTCTCCTTTAGAGCAGGGGGATATCTTCCCATCTTCGCACGATGGCGCGAATGGCTCGGCCAATGCTAGACGGCTGCAAGCACCTCGTCCCGCTCCAGCAGTGCCCGGTCGTAGCGCTCACGTAGCTGTTCAAGGTCGGCAGCGGCCCTGGCCGCATCGTTCTGCCGGCCCTGCTTCTCGTAGAGCAGCACCGCCAGGCTGACACTTCGAACCAGATACGGCAGCATGTCGTTTGGACGGTAGTAGGCCAGAGCCTCGTTCAGATACTCCTCGGCGTGCTCCAGGTCTCCGGATCGGATGAGGATCTCGGCCAGATTCTGCGAGATCTGCGCCTCGCTGTACTGGTCCTGGAAGGCACGCGCCTGGGTCAGAACCGCCTCCAGCTTCGCGACCGCTTCCCGGGGATCCGACAGCGAGCCCGTCCTCGCCAGTCCGGCCCGGTTCAGGAAGGCAAGCCACTCAGAATGAAGACTCTCAGTCCGCTCCAGGCCGGCATCGAAGCTGTTGCGCGCCTCATCAGGATTGGGGATCTCAAGATTCCCCTGGCCGACACAGTACATGGCGTAAATGGTGCACTCCCCGGCTCCGGCGTCTGCTGCCTCATCCACCGCCCGACGAGCGAAGTCGAGGCCGTTCTGAATCTGTCCCATGTCGAAGCGGATCAGCGAGGCGGCCGCGTGGACGTCGGCCCGCTTCACCGGTACGTCGGTCTGCTCGGCCAGCTCCAGCGCCCGTGCCAGATCCTTCTCCGCCTGCGCGAACTCGCCCAGCCGCGCATGCGCCAGCGCTTTGTTGGCAAGACCGTGGCCGGCCACATCGGAGCGACCCATCCCCATGGCCATCTCAAACAGCTGCTCCAGCCGCGGAATCGCCTCTCGCGGGTTCTGATCGACCTGCGCTGAGGTCTGAACGAACAGGGGCAAAAGAACCAACGTTGGATCGTTGCTTCCTTCCGTGAGCGCGAGAGCCTCACTGATCCCCTGCATGCCTCGCATGGGAAAGCCTGCACTCATATGCACGTTTCCCTTCCAGTTCAGCACCACCGCCAGACGGTAGGTGTCTCCAAGCTCCCGAGCCAGTGCTTCCACGTGCTCCAGCCGCTCGATCACCAGCGGGTAGGCCTTCTGGTGAATCACCAGATCCTTCCAGCCGAACTGAACCCAGTGGGTGATGGCATCGATTACCGCCACCGGGGACGGAGAATCCAGCCGGGTGAGTGCCTCATACTCACCATTGAAGTGCTCGATCGCCTCACGGATGGCAAAGACGCGCACGTCATTTATGGCCGCCCGGTGCGCGTACTGCGCCGCACGCTCCCAATTCTCGGCCTCGCGGTAGTGGTAGGCGAGCATGGCCGCAAGCTCATCCACTCGATCCGGGTACAACTCTTCCAGCGTCGTACCGACCAGATCGTGGTACTCGCGCCGGCGGCGCAGCAGGAGCAGGTCTTTCGCCGCTTCCTGGGTCAGGGCATGCTTGAAGATGTAGTCGAGCAGCGGGTTCTTCTCGCGAATCAGCTCTTCGGCAGTCAACTCGCGCACGTGCGGCTCGGGATTGGAAATGCGGTCCCGCTCGGCCACCCGTTTTAGAACCGGATATTGGAAGACCCTGCCGATAACCGCTGCCGCCTGGACCACCCGCTTGGTCTCGGCCGGCAGGCGGTCGATACGAGATGCCAGCACGCCGGCAAGCGTCTCGGGCACGGCAACACTGGCGATCTCGTTGACCGCCCGCCATGTCTCGCCGTCCTGAACAATGTGGCCCGAGTCAATGAGCCAGCGAATAACCTCCTCGATAAAGAAGGGGTTACCGTCAGACTTGCCCAGGATTTCCTTCCTGAGCTCGTCCGGTAACCCTCTGACCTGGAGAAGATTGGAGAGGAGAAGCTCCGAGGCATCGTCCCCCAGAGGCTGAAGGTCGATCTGCGACACCCGGTCTCCACATGTCTCCCTGATCTGGTCGAGCGTTCGTGCACTGTGCGCCTCTCGCTCGGGGCGAGTAATCGCCAACACGACAAGGTGGTGGGATGCGGTGAGATCGGCAATCGAGCGGAGTAGATCGAGCGAGACCTCGTCAGCCCAATGAAGATCGTCGAGTGCGATCACCACGCCGCGTTCCCGTTGCACTGTAAGGAGCCGCGCCACGCCATCGGTGATCCGGCGAACAAGGGACTCTCCCGCCAGCCCATCTGCCTCTCCGGCAGCCGCGTCCTCGACGGCCAGCAGGCGCTCAAGGGGCGATACATCTTCGGGCAGCACCGCGGCGTGCAAGCGTTCTCGTATCTCGGCGGGAGGGGCCCCTTCCTCAGCTCCGATAGCTCCTCGAACGATCTGCCTCCAGGGGTAATAGGCAATCGTCTGGCCGTACGAGAGCGCTCGCCCCTCCAGCCATATCGGGGGTTCCGGAATCTGGCTCACCCACGTACGCAGCTCGGCCACCAGGCGGGACTTTCCCAGTCCCGCTTCGCCCGAAACGATGACGATTCCGCCGGCGTCCCGGCGGCCGGCCAGAGCCTCGCGCGCCCGCGCAACCTCTTCATCCCGGCCCACCAGTGGCGATTGGAGCCCGTCGACCCCGCGCACAGATCCCGGCTGCGCCCTGATTCCCGTGATCTGGAAAATTTCGATCGGATCCGTTTTCCCCTTGACCTGCACGCGCCCCAGCGAGGTGCTCTCGAACAGCTTGCGCACCAGGCTGTGTGTCTCGGCGCTGATCAGAAGGGTGCCGGGATCGGCACGGTTCTGCAGGCGGGAAGCCAGGTTGGCCGTATCCCCCATGGCGGTGTATTCCATCTTGACGTCGTCGCCGACCATGGCCAGCACGGCCAGACCACTGTTGATTCCTACACGCACCTGGAAGGTGATGCCGTAGCGCTCACGCACCGACTCCGCATACCGCCTGGCCGCATCGAGGATGGCCAGGCCGGCGTGAACCGCGCGCTCGGCGTCATCTTCATGGGCGACCGGAGCGCCGAAAATGGCCAGGACCGCATCTCCCATCAGCCGTGCAACCGTGCCGCCAAAGCGCGCCACCGAGGCGTTGAAGAAGGAGAACGCCCCGTTCATGATCTCCGCGATCGTCTCCGGATCGACCAGGTCGCCCATGGCGGTCGAGTCCACCACGTCCGCGAAGAGGACTGTGACAAACCGCCGCTCTCCCTCAGGTGGCCGTGGCGTCTCAAGGCGCGCTCCGCAGTTGAAACAGAACTTCGCCCCATCGGGACTCGCCGCCCCACAGTCCGCGCACGTCATCTTGCCCGCTCCTCTCTGAACTCTGGACCGCCCAGGAATAGCGACGTATACCACGGATTCGCGTGCAGGTCAAGCCGGGTCGGTGCCGCCACGTGGTATAGGGTGAATTGAGTTGTGAAAGGAGCACACCCATGACACGAGCTGCCGGTCCCGCGCTCGTTCTGGCGCTGATCGTCCTGCTCGCCGGCTGTGGGTCGTCCACATCCTCGAGCGGAGGGGCTACCCCGACATCGTCGAGCGGCAACGCGTCACACTTCCTGGCCTGTGAAGTCCTGACCGACTCCACCCTGTACGACAAGTCGTTTAACGAGGCGACCTGGAACGGCTTGCAGCAGGCGCAGAAGGACTTCGGCATCAAGATCAAGTACACCACCGCGCAGTCCCCCAGCGACTATCAGCCAAACCTGGTAGCCGCGCACGCTCACGGCTGCGACCTCATCTTTGCCATCAGCTTCACCTACGGCGACCTGGTGGCAAAGGAGGCCCAGAGCAATCCCCATCAGCACTACGCGATCGTGGACTATTCCTATAGCCCTCCAAACCAGTACCCCAACGTGCGGCAGCTGGTATATGCCACCGACCAGGCTGCCTTTCAGGCCGGATACCTCTCCGCCGGCATGACCAAGACCGGCAAAATCGGCACCTTCGGAGGTCAGAAGCAGCCACCGGTTGACCTGTTTATGGACGGTTACGTGGAAGGAGCCAACTACTACAACCACGTCCACGGCACTCATGTGCAGGTCCTGGGCTGGGACCCGAAGACACAGACCGGTCTCTTCACCGGCGACTTTACCAATGAGGCCAAGGGCCAGACCACGACTCAGACGCTGATGGGTCAGGGAGCCGATATCATCCTGCCGGTTGCGGGCTCGGTGGGGCTGGGTACCGTTGCCGCGGTGAGAGCCGCGGGCAAAGGCGCCGTGATCTGGGTGGACAGCGACGGCTGTCAAACCGATCCGGGAGACTGCAAGTTCTTCCTGACGACCATTGAAAAGCACATGGCCCCGGGCGCCTATGACACCGTGGAGAAGACGTTGCACGGCCATTTCCAGGGAGGGCTCTACACGGGCACGCTCAAGAACGGCGGGGTGGGCATTGCCCCCTACCACGATTGGGCCAGTAAGGTTCCGGCCAGGCTGCAATCGGAGGTGGCGGCGCTCAAGCCGGCCATCATCAGCGGCAAGATCAAGATCAGTCAGTGGAAGTAGCGACTCCCTTTCCCCTGTTCGAGGCGGAATTTCCCGTGTAGGGTAAAGGAGCGGAGCCGCTTTGACTGTCTATAGACCCATTCCTATACTTTGGCTACCGAGTCGGGGTCGAGGAGGGCGACCAGGGACACGCGCCTGTACCCTGCGATCTCGTAATTCCTGCATACAGGAGGAGGAGGAAAGCGAGAGATAGTCGCGGAATGGGCAGTATCAGGCTGCTCGCCCGAGTTGTGTACTACGAACAGCATGAGTTCGAGGAGAAAACTGAATGAAACGTGTCTTGTTACTGGCGCTGGCCCTCGTGATGGGGCTGTCCCTCTCGGCGCGCGCCACGCCCTCCCACTTCGCCACGCCGGTAAGCGCCAAGAGCTTTAAATCCTGCCTGGTACTGAGCAGCACCGTTCTGTTCGACAAGTCCTTTGCCGAAGCCACGTGGGATGGCATGCTCGAGGCGAAGAAGAAGCTGCACGTCACTCCCAAGTACCTGACCTCGCAATCGGCAACAGACTGGGCGCCAAACCTGGAAGCGGCCCACACGCAGGGCTGCGACATCATTTTTGCCACCGGCTTTACGTTTGCCGATGTCGTCAAGGCTGCTGCCAAGCGTCACCCGGGGCAGGATTACGCGATCGTGGACTACTCGTACGCCCCGCCGAGCTCCGTGCCCAACGTGCGCCAGATGGTCTACCAGACCGACCAGGCTGCTTTCCTGGCCGGCTATCTCGCGGCCGGCATGACCAAGACCGGCAAGATCGGTACCTTTGGCGGACAGAACATCCCGACCGTCACCATCTTCATGGATGGCTTCGCCGAGGGCGCGAACTACTACAACCACGTCCATGGGACCCATGTTCAGGTCCTTGGCTGGAACCCGAAGACCAAGACGGGCCTCTTCACCGGCGACTTCACCAATGAGGCCAAGGGCCAGACCACAACCCAGAACCTGATGGGCCAGGGCGCCGACATCATCCTGCCGGTTGCAGGCTCGGTCGGACTGGGCACTGTTGCCGCCGTCAGGAACGCGGGCAAAGGCTCCGTGATCTGGGTGGACAGCGACGGCTGCCGGACGGATGCCAAGGATTGCAAGTACTACCTGACCACCGTCGAGAAGATCATGACGCCGGGCGCCTTCAACACCATCAAGGCCGTGATGAAGGGCAAGTTCAAGGGCGGCTCCCTGTACACAGGCACGCTCAAGAACGGTGGCGTCAACATCGCGCCGTACCATCAGTTCGCCAGCAAGGTGCCCACCAAGCTGAAGGCCGAGGTGGCGGGGCTCCGCAAGTCCATCATCAAGGGCAAGCTCAACATCAACAAGTGGAAATAAGGAACTGATCGTTGGCCAGACCAGCGGAGGGACGACAAGAGACCGCCGCTTCATCATCGGAAACGGAGGTGGAGCTCCGGGGAATCACCAAGCGATTCCCCGGCGTCGTGGCCAACGAAGATGTGGACCTCCTCATTCGTCCCGGGGAGGTCCACGCCCTGCTCGGCGAGAACGGCGCCGGGAAGACGACCCTGATGAATGTCCTCTACGGGCTCTACCACCCGGATGAGGGCCAGATTCTGGTCAGCGGCAAGCCGGTCGTTTTCCAAAGCCCGTCCGACGCCATCGCGGCCGGCATCGGCATGGTGCACCAGCACTTCATGCTGGTGCCGGTCTTCACTGTCACCGATAACGTCATGCTGGGGGTCGAGCCCACCGGCTTCCTCGGATTCCTGGAGCGCCGGAAGGCGAGAGCCAGGCTGGTCGAGCTTTCACAGCGATTCGGCCTGACCGTCAACCCCGACGCCGAAGTCGAGGACCTACCCGTCGGCGTCCAGCAGCGGGTCGAGATCCTGAAGGCGCTGTACCGGCACGCCTCCCTTTTGATTCTGGACGAGCCCACCGCCGTCCTCACGCCGCAGGAGACGGAGGAGCTGTTCGGTGTCATCCGCTCCCTGACCGATGCCGGGACCTCCATCATCTTCATCTCACACAAGCTCAAGGAAGTGATGGCGATCGCCGACCGGATCACTGTACTGCGCCGCGGCCGGGTGGTCGGGACCGTCGCGCCGGCCGACACCAGCGAGCAGCAGCTCGCCACCATGATGGTCGGACGTGAAGTGATGCTGGTGGTGGACAAGGACCCGGCCGAGACCGGCGACGTGGTGCTCAGCGTGGAGGACCTGGTGGTCAGGGACGAGCGCGGCCACAACGCCGTGGACGGGCTTTCCATGGAGGTGCGCACCGGAGAGATTCTGGCGGTCGCAGGCGTACAGGGAAACGGCCAGACAGAGCTGGTGGAAGCGGTCACCGGCATTCGCCCTGTCGTGTCGGGAACGATCCAGGTGGAAGGACAGGAGCTGGCCAATGCGTCTCCCCGCGACTACCTGGATGCGGGGGTGGCGCATGTGCCGGAGGACCGGCAGAAGTACGGACTGGTCCTCGGCTTTCCTATCGAATTGAATATGGTTCTCAATACGTTTGAGAAAGAGCCGTTCTCTCACGGCATCGTGATCGACTATGACGCCATCCGGGAGAATGCCAACGCGCTGATCCGTCAGTTCGACGTGCGGACCTCGTCTCCCCAGGCACCGGCTTCCACGCTCTCCGGCGGCAACCAGCAGAAGGTCATCATCGCACGCGAGTTTTCGCACGGGAGCAAGCTCCTGGTGGCAGCGCAGCCGACCCGTGGTCTGGATGTGGGATCGATGGAGTACATTCATGCCCAGATCGTGAAAAAGCGCGATGAAGGAGCCGCCGTTTTACTGGTCTCAACCGAGCTGGACGAGATCATGGCTTTGGGCGACCGTATCGCCGTGATGTATCAAGGAAAGATCATCGGTGTGCTCGATAGGAGCGAGGCGACCCGTGAGGGGATCGGCCTGCTGATGGCCGGGCGTACGCGCGAAGCAGCGGAGGTACAAGGTGTCTGAGAGCCCTGAGCAGCTCCAGGCCGAGGTTGCCGCGGGCAACCCGCCACAGACCGTCACCGAATACCGGCGAGAACAGTCCTTTCCCGTGCGCCTCCTGCGCGATCTGGCGGTACCGGTTCTCGCGCTGTTCACCGGCCTGCTGGTGGGCGCGATCATCATCGGGCTTTCTGCACCCGACTTCTGGGACCACCTTCGACACGGTGAGGTGCTTCAGGCCTTCGGGACCGGGGCGAGCCTGGCGGGCAACGCCTATTACTGGCTCTTCAAGAGCGCCTTCGGCAGCCGTCAGGCCTGGAGTGAGACTGGCGTTCAGACGGTTCCACTCCTCTTCGTCGGGCTCTCGGCTGCCTTCAGCTTCCGGGGCGGCTTCTTCAATATCGGCGCGCAGGGACAGTTTCTCTTTGGCGCCATGACCGCGGTGCTCATGGCCAACCACTTCGCCGGCATGCCGGGAATCATCCACATTCCCATCGTGCTCGTGCTCGGCTTTATCGGCGGTGCCGTCTGGGGCTCGATCGCGGGCATCCTCAAGGCGAGAACAGGAGCCAATGAAGTCATCACCACTCTCATGCTCAATTACGTGGCGATCTACCTCGTCAACTGGCTGCTGATCACGCCCATCTTTCAGCGTCCCGGCTTTCCCAATCCCATCACGTCAGAGGCGGTTCCATCCGCGCTCCTGCCGGCCCTGCCCGGCTATCGCATCCACCTTGGGGTCCTCATCGTCCTTGCCTGCGCCATCATCATCTGGTGGATCCTCTTCCGCACTACCATCGGCTTTCAGCTACAGACGGTGGGAGCCAATGCGGCTGCGGCCACCTACGCCGGAATCAGCGTTGCCTGGACCTACATCCTGATCATGGTCATCGCGGGCGGCCTGGCCGGTATGGCCGGAACCACCCAGCTTCTGACCACGCAGACGTCCGTCATCCCGGACTTCGCCGGAAGCTACGGATTTGATGCCATCACCGTCGCCATTCTGGGCCGCCTCCATCCCATCGGCGTTATCTTCGCAGCCTTTCTGCTGGGGAGCCTTCGCTCCGGCGCCATCGGCATGCAAAGCGCAACCAGCCTGCCCTACTACATCATCATCGTCATCCAGGCAGTCATCATCGCCTTCATGACCAGCCCGCACCTGATCCGTCAGATCTTCCGGGTGCGTCAGGCAGCGGCAACCGGCTCGGAGAGCTTCTCCAAAGGTTGGGCAGCGTGACGGCTCCCGCCGTTGCCGTCCAGCGTATCTCGGCACCGATTCCCTGGCGCCGCTATGCCATCGGCGTGCTCTACCTCGCCCTGGCAATCTTCGTCTTCATCGTCTGCGGCCTTCACACCCTCCCGCGCACCGACACCACCATCACCTTCAACGGCAACAATTACGGTGCGCTGCCCGGCCTGATGGTTCCGACCGGCGTCTTCAACACCCTCCTGGCTGTCGTGCTCGCCTTTATCGGGGGCGCTCAGCTTGCCAACCTGGGCCGGGCCGCCTGGCTTCTGGGGCTGGCGCTCTTTATCTTTGTGGTCGCCTTCATGGTGTGGGCCGCGCGCGGCAACACGCTGGACGTGGTCAACGTCGCCGAGAGCTCGCTCCTGAGCTCTGTCCCCATCGCCATCGGCGCCCTGTCCGGCGTCGTCTGTGAGAGAGCGGGCGTGATCAATATCGCCATTGAGGGGCAGATGCTCACGGCTGCATTCATCAGCACGTTGATGGGGGGCCTCACCGGCAACGTGCTGGTGGCGCTGGCGAGCGGGATTCTCGCCGGTGCCCTGCTCGGCTGGCTCCTTGCACTCCTGTCGCTCAAGTATGCGGTCGATCAGATCATCGCCGGGTTCGTTATCGACGTCTTCGCCACCGGCTTCACCAGCTATCTGCAGGTCTCCGTCCTGGAAGTGCATCCGGAGGTCAACGCCTCGGGCCAGATACCGAACGTGGGTCTCGGCGGCCTGTCCAATGTTCCGGTTGCCGGTCCGCTGGTCTTCGGCAATAACGCCTACGTGTATGCGATGGTCGTCCTCGTGTTCAGCATTCACATTGCTCTGTACTACACGCGCTGGGGACTGCGCGCGCGATCGGTGGGCGAGCATCCCATCGCGGCCGCTACCGTCGGCATCAATCCCATCCGTATTCGCTACTTCAACGTCATCCTGGGCGGCGCGCTCGCCGGGCTCGCCGGCACCTTCTTCACCCTGGGCGCCACCGGCCGTTTCGATTCCACCATGACCTCAGGACAGGGCTTTATCGCCCTGGTCGCCGTGATCCTCGGCGGCTGGAACCCCATTGGCGCTTTCCTCGCCGCCCTGCTGTTCGGCTTCGCCGTCTCCCTGCAGACCATCCTGGGGATCTTCAACGTCAACATCGATCCCAATATTCTGAGCATGATCCCCTACCTGGTCACGATTCTGGCCGTGGCCGGCATCGTGGGCCGGACGCGCCCGCCTGCCGCCGACGGCCAGCCTTACGTTCAGGAATAAGCGGCGCCCAGCGCCGCTCCAAGGAGACAGAATGCAAATCTACTTTGCTGGCCCGCTGTTCACACCCTATGAGCGACGGTTTATCGAGGAGTGCGCCACCAAGATCCGCGCCGCCGGGATCGACGTCTGGGTTCCGCACGAGCATGCGGCCGAGATGACGGTGGATGGAAAGATCACAGCCAAGTCCGTCTTCGACAAGGACTTCTCCGGCCTTTTTCCGTCCAACGCCGTGGTGGCCCTCCTTGACGGTCCCATGGTGGACGACGGTACCGCCTGTGAGATCGGGATGTTCTACGCCTTTACCCGCACCGACTCGTCCAAGAAGGGAATCCTGGGCCTTTGCACGGACTCGCGCGCGATCCGTGCCCGCGAGAACTATGAGGGCAAGGGCATCAATCTCTATGTGCTGGGCGCGATCGAGGAGGTCGGGGCAGTCTACGACACCATCGACGACATCATTCCCGTCCTCCAGCAGTGGAAAGCGGAGCTGGAAGGGTGAGCGTCAATCTCCTGATTGACTGCGACACCGGCGTCGACGACGCCCTCATGCTTCTCGACCTCGCCGGTAATCCGGACGCGAATATCGTGGCGGTGGGCAGTGTCCACGGCAATGTCCAGTCCCGTCGCGCAGCCATCAACACCCGCTACGTCCTCGACCTGGTCGGCCTGGAGGATGTCCCCTCAGCGGTCGGCTCCTGGCGGCCGCTGGCTCAGCCGCTCCACACAGCCGAGTACATCCACGGCCCTTTTGGCCTGGGCGGCTTCGAGCCTCCGGAGCCAAACACTCCGCTCAGCGAGGAGCACGCCGTCAACCAGATGATCCGGCTGGCGCACGAGCGCCCCGGCGACCTCACCCTCCTCGCCACCGGCCCGCTCACCAATCTGGGCGCCGCGCTGGTGCTCGATCCGGAGCTTCCCCAGCTGATTCCGCGTGTCGTCATCATGGGCGGCAACATTGCCGAACCCGGGAACATCACGCCCTGGGCCGAGGCCAACATCTGGCATGATCCCGAGGCGGCCGATCTCGTCTTCCAGTACGGCTGGGAGGTCGTTCTGGTCCCGCTCGACGTCACCCATCAGACCCTGCTCACCGGACCCTACCTGGAGCGCTTGCAAGCAGCAGCATCCTCCAGTGCGGTCGCCGAGTTCGCATCGGCCATCGTACAGTTCTACCTGGACATGTACGAACAGGCGCGCGGCATTCGCGCCGCGGCCATGCACGACCCTCTGGCGGGCGGTGTCGCGCTGGACCCATCGCTGTGCGGCTACATCGAGAAGTCCATCCACGTCGAGCTTCGAGGAACCGAGACCCGCGGCATGACCGTGGCGGACCTGCGCGGCTACCGGGACGAGATCAGCGACCGGCCCAGGGTCAAGGTGGCGATGGAGGTAGAGGCGGATCGGTTTTTGAGTGCGTTCGTCGAGAGGCTGACAAGGGGATGACCCTCACCCCCCTCTCCCATGCGATGGGAGAGGGGGAGATAGCGAAAGAAGGTTTGGTCGGTGAGCCGTGAGCGAGGATTCCCAGGGCGGCTTGAGATGCACACGGAGAAACGGCACAAGTTGGTCACTGCGGCCCGTGGTCTGAGGCGCGAGGCAACGCCCAGTGAGGAGCTGCTCTGGAACGCGCTTCGTGGACGGCAACTCGGCGTGAAGTTCCGACGCCAGCACGTGATCGGACCGTTCGTCACGGATTTCTGCTGCCATGGTCGTCATCTTGTGATTGAGATCGATGGTCCCGTGCACGACCGCCAAACGGAACGTGACGAAATCAGACAACAACTTCTCGAAGATCACGGATACACGGTGATTCGATTCACAGCGGAACAGGTGGAAACCAACCTCGGTTGGGTAATCGGCTCGATCGCCGATTCTCTAACTCCCCCTCTCCCACGGGTGGGAGAGGGGGCCGGGGGGTGAGGGTTATGCCCCCGTTCGACCGTCCTTCTCTCATTGCCGCTGCCCTCGGCGACATTGAGCTGGGCCTCGTCCTCAAGAACGTCACCCTCCTCAACGTCTTTACCGGCGAGACCTATCCCGCCGACATTGGAGTGAGCCAGGGCCGGGTGGCGCACGTGACCGCGCCCGGGGAGGAGCGCCTGACCGGCCGGCAGGTGGAGGATCGATCGGGATTGATCGCCATTCCCGGCCTCATCGATACTCACATCCATATCGAGAGCAGCATGGTCACGCCGGCCCACTATGCTCAGGCGGTGGTCCCTCACGGAACCACCACCGTCCTGATCGATCCACACGAGCTGGGAAACGTATCGGGGCTGGCAGGAGTGCGCTATATGGTCGATGCCAGCGAAGGGATTCCGCTGCGCGTGCTGATCATGGCACCATCCTGTGTGCCCTCGGCCCTGGGGGTGGAGACGGCCGGCGCCTCTTTCGACCAGGACGAGATCGCCGAGATGCTGACGTGGCCGCGGGTGGTCGGGCTGGCCGAGGTGATGGACTATCCCGGTGTCCTCCGCCGCGACGGCAGGATGATGCGGCTGATCGAGGCCACGGAAGAGGCGGGAGGCCTGATTCAGGGTCACGGGCCGGGGCTGACGGGAAGAAGACTGTCGGCCTACCGCGCCGCCGGAATTGACTCCGACCACGAGAACCGCGTGCCGGAGGAGGCGCTGGCCAAGCTGCGCGCGGGCATGACGCTCGAGGTGCGCGAAAGCTCCCTCTCGTTGAACGCGGCCGCCATGGCCTCGGCCCTTCGCGGACATGGCTACCTGCCGAACGTCACCCTGTGCAGCGACGATGTCACCCCCGAGGATCTCCTGCGTAACGGCCATATCGACTACGTGGCGCGGCGGCTGGTCGAGGAGGGGCTCGATCCTATCGACGTGGTCCGTTTTGCCACCCTCAACGCCGCCAATCGGCTGCGCCGGCAGGACCTGGGAGCCATTTCTCCCGGCCGGATCGCCGACATCGTCCTGCTTTCCGATCTGCCGACGTTCAGCGTCGAGGAAGTCTATAGCTCCGGGCGGCTGGCCGCTCGCGATGGAAAGGTACGCTTCACCGTGGACGACAGCGTCGGCGCCTCTTCCGAGAACACGGTCCGACTTCCCATCAATCTCAGTGCCGACAGCTTTCGGCTCCGGCCTCCTGGTCTGGAAGGCCGAGAGAAAGCCGTGGTCCGCATCATCAGCTGGCATCCGCGTGCCGGGGCCAAGACATCCTTCCTGGAGGCAGAGATTCCAGTGCGCGGCGGTGAGCTCGATCCGCCTCCCGAGCTGAACGGAGAGACGCTCAATACCCTGGCCGTGGTCGATCGTCACGGCACGCACGGCGGCACCTCCACCGGCCTCGTGCGCGGCTTCGGGCTGCGCCGCGGCGCCCTGGGCAGCACGGTCTCACACGACAGTCATCAGCTCACCATCATGGGAGCGAGCCGTGAGGACATGCTGGCGGCTGCCCACCGGCTGGCAGAGATCGGCGGCGGTATCGTCCTGGTGCTGGATGGGACAGTGATGGCGGAGATCCCGCTTCCGGTAGCCGGTCTGCTATCCACCGAGCCGGCCGAAGCCGTGGCGCACCAGGTGGCGCGGATGCGGGAGGTGGCGCCGCGGGTGGGATTGCCCCCGGACAACAGCTTTATGGGCATCGTCTCCCAGACCCTGGCGGTATCTCCCTTTGCCAAGCTCTCCGACCTCGGCCTCATCGATGTGAATGCACAAACGTTGGTTCCAATGGTGGTGCGATGAATATTTGGGTCGTGGGCAGCACCATGATCGATATGATCGCCTATTCCGAGAAGATTCCCGGACCGGGAGAGACCGTGGTGGGACAGCGCTTCCAGCTGGGCTTCGGCGGCAAAGGGGCCAATCAGGCAGTCATGGCACGCCGCCTGGGCGCGGATGTCGGGATCATCAACTGTCTCGGCACCGACGTCTTCGGAGATCAGACCCTCGAGAACTTCGCGTCGCTCGGGATCGACACCCGATTCGTCACCCGTGCCGCCGGTGTCTCCTCCGGGGTCGCGCCCATCTGGGTCGAGCCCAACGGCACCAACCGCATCATCTGCGTGCCCGGTGCCAACTTCGCCATGGGTCCCGATGAAGCGGCGGCTGCGATCGAGGCGGCCGAGACGGTCGACCTGGTGCTGGCTCAGTTCGAGATGCTGCAAGAGACGGCAGCCACTGCGTTTCGGGCTGGACGCACCCGCGGCGCCGTCACCGTCCTCAACCCCGCGCCCGCTGCCCCACCGCTGCCTGACCTTCTGGCATCGACCGACTGGCTTGTGCCCAATGAAGTCGAGTTCGCCGAGATTGCCGGCCCTATCATCGGCCGCCCCGCCGACGCTTCTCGCCCTGAGGATGTGGCCGCTCTGGCGCAAACGCTCGGCCTCCGGGTCGTCGTCACGATCGGTGACAAGGGGGCGGCACTCTGCTGCGCCGACGGCGAGGTGAAGTACATCGCTCCGCCGGCGGTCCAGCCGGTAGATACAACCGGGGCCGGCGATGCCTTTGTGGGCGCCTTTTGCTATGGGCTCGCGGGCGGCATGGCCGAAGAAGATGCCGTTGGGCTGGGCTGCGCCTGCGCGGCGCTGAGCGTGACCAAACCCGGGACGCAGATGTCCTTTCCCGAGGGCGAAGATCTGGATCGAGCGCGAGCCTGGACCAGGGATCCGGGCCGGACGCTCTGAACCTACGGGAATCGGTACTGCTGGTTGAAGTCCGCGGAGGACCACCAAACAATGGCGACGGCAACCGGGCCACGCGAGCACCGGTGGCAGGCGGCGCTGGCCATCCTGGTGGCACTCCTGCTCTATTTACAGCTGCCGGATCGGTATATCGGACTTCCCCGCTACCTGATTCCCGCCCTGGAGTCTGCCCTGCTGCTCGCGGTGTTGATCGTCGCGCCGCACCGACACGGTCTGGAAATGCCGTGGCAGCGATGGCTGGGTATCGTGCTGATTGCCCTCATCAATGCCGCCAATGCCGTGTCGCTCGGGCTCCTCATTTACGGTCTCCTGTATCACTCCGACGCGAACGGCCGGAGCCTCATCATCGCCTCCATCGACATCTGGCTCACCAATGTCATCGTCTTCGGACTCTGGTATTGGGAGCTCGACCGCGGTGGACCCGGCGCGCGGCTGCGCGGCGAAGAAACGGTCCCGCCCGACTTCCTCTTCCCGCAAATGACCCTGTCCGCTGAGCTCCAGCCGCCCGGATGGAGGCCGCGTTTCCTGGACTATCTCTACGTGGCCTTTACCAACGCGGCGGCGTTCAGCCCGACCGACACCATGCCGCTGACCGTCACCGCCAAGGGCCTCATGTTGATCCAGTCGTTGGTCTCACTGCTCACCATTGCACTGGTAGCGGCGCGAGCGGTCAACATCCTCCAGTAGCGGATGGAGTCACCATAACGTTCCGCGGCGGTCATCGACGGGCCCGTCTTCTTCACTTATCCACAAAATGTGTGGATAGGAAAAAAAGTGCTCCCAAAAGGATTGACGCCAGGGACGCACCGCTGTAAGGTGACAGTGTTCCGAGTGACTGTCGGACGGATCGCCGAAGCGATCGAGAGTCAAGCAGGCGACGGGCGCAAGCCCGGCGCAGGTGGACTGGAGATTCTCGGCACGAGTCATCGGAGGGTGCAAGCTCTCGGTTGATTCGATGGGGCGCAAGCCCTGGGTTCGGAAGGCCGGTTACCCGGAACTTTTTTTGTTGCCTTAGCGCGTCGAATCGGCGGTGGAGGCGCGCACCTGGGCCAGCAGCCGGTCCTCGATCGCTCGCTCCTCGGGGTCGCTCAAGATCTCACGGCCGCATCCGATGCAGCGCCACATGCGACGAAAGCCTTCGACGGTGTCACTGTAGTCGAGAAGCATGGAAGAGTGGCAGCGCGGACATTTCGTCATCGGGCTCTCCTTTCCCTGTACATTGATTGCCATATCGTGCCCGACGATACCGGGGCGTGCAATAGGGCAGGCGCCCTATTTTTCCCCTAGGGCGCCCGCCTTCAGCGCCTCAGTCAGGGAGTCACGTCGGGGGGCTCGGGGAGATCGAGCACGAAGCGCGCGAGCAGCGCCACGGCGGCGTCGACGTCGTCCTGGGAGAGGACCTCGGACGCGGTATGGAGGTAGCGCGTTGGAATGCTAACCAGACCCGTGGCCATGCCACTGCGGACCACGTACATCGCGTACTGATCGGTCCCCCTGCCCGTCGGGTTGCCCTCCACCTGATACGGTACCCCGGCCGCTTCCGCCGCCTGCACCAGTCGCTCGAAGATGCGGGGGTTGGTGGCGGCACCGCGTGTCAGTACCGGCCCGGCGCCGCAGCGAATGTCGCCGACTTCCGTCTTGCGCGTCTCCGGATGATCGCTGGTATACGTCACATCAACCGCCACCCCAATGGGAGCGTCAATGCTGTAGGCAGCGGGACCGGCTCCGCGCAGGCCGATCTCTTCCTGAACCGCGGACGCCGCGAACACCGCGGCAGAAGGGTTCTCGCGCGCGATGCTGAGGAGCACCTCGGCAATCACGTAGGAGCCAACTCGGTCGTCAAACGAATTCGAGGCCAGGAAATTTCCCAGCAAATCGGTCACGTCGTGAACGCGTCCGCCGGCATCCCCGATCGACACGGCATTACGCGCCTCCTCGGCGTTGCGCGCACCGATATCAATCCACATGTCCTTGATCTTGGGATTGGCCTTGCGGTCCTCCTCCGCCAGCAGGTGGGCGGGCTTGCGGCCGATGACACCGTTCACGGGCCCGTTATGGCCGAGAATCCGCACGCGGTTGCCTGCCAGCGTGGCCGGGTCGAATCCCCCGATGGTGTTGAAATAGAGGAACCCGTTGTCATCGATGTACTTAACCTGGAAGCCGATTTCGTCGATGTGGGCTTCCAGCATCACACGCGGCGACCCGCCTGGATTCAGCGACGCGATCGCGCTGCCCAGGGAATCTGTGTGGACGTCGGCCACGGACGAGACCCGGTTCCTCCAGATCTCCTGCGCACCGCTCTCGTATCCGGATGGTCCGGTCGCGCGCACCAGACTTACCAGGAAAGACCGCTGGTCGTCGTTCATCTCCACCTCCTGCTCTTACCCTACTCCGGCCCCAGCATAGAGCAAGACATCGCTTTTGAGGCCGCGTAAGAAACCGGGAGAGGTGGAAAGTGCGGCTAGGCGCGCTGCCCCTGTCGCCGAGCCAGCAGCCGGCTTTCTTCGACCCGGATACGATTCAGAAGCTGCTCATCCTCACTCTGAGCATCGGGATCGAAGAGCGTTTCTCGTCCGCAACCGAGGCACTTCCATATGGGCTGCATCGCTTCAATGGCATCGGCATAGTCGAGCAACACTGACGAATGGCAGCGAGGGCATTTGTTCATGTCCGTCTCCTTGAGTAGATATCGTGGGGCATGGGCAAGATTGGGGCCGGGCCGCCAAGGGAGACAAATCTCCATGTTTTCATACCGCTCGAGGATGCGGTATCAGTCGCGATCCTAGCGGTGCTCTTTGAGACGGTACCCCACACCCCAGACGGTCTCGATGAATCTGGGGTTGGATGAATCGTCGTTGAGCTTGGCGCGCAGGCGCCGCACGTGCACGTCGATGGTGCCGCTGTCTCCGTAGAAGTCGTAGCCCCACACATCCTGCAGCAGCTTCTCGCGGCTGAACACCACGCCGGGGCGCCGTGCCAGCTCGACCAGGAGATCGTACTCCTTGGCGCGAAGCTGGATGGGCTCGCCGCCGAGACGGACTTCGCGCTTGGCCGGATTGATGGTTAGCTCGCCGAAGTCCATCACCGCCTCGTCCGACGCCTGGACCGGTGCCGGGGGCCGCGCGCGCCGGAGAATCGCCTTGACCCGCGCTACCAGCTCGCGTGGCACAAAAGGTTTGGTCACGTAGTCGTCGGCGCCGATCTCCAGTCCGACGATCTTGTCCTCGTCTCCCTCGCGCGCGGTCAGCATGATAATGGGTACATCGCTGGTCCGGCGAATTTCCCGGCACACTTCCCACCCATCGATGTCGGGCAGCATGATGTCAAGGACGACCAGTGCTGGGGAGGCGCTCTGCATGGCCTCCAGGGCCTCCGCTCCCGTCCGCACGCTCGAAGTCTGGAAGCCTTCGCGCTCCAGATACATTGAGATGAGGCGGCTGATACCCGGCTCGTCATCGACGATCAGGACTTCCCCACGTGCAACCACGGCATCCCCTTTGAGGTACTTGACTTATTGGCATTGTAAAGGGTTACAGGGCCAATCTCGGATGGGGGGACGCGGGCAGGATCATTTGTAAAGGAAAGTTAAACGCGGGGTCATTCTTACCCCTTATTTTTCGCGGGATTTCGCCGTACACTAGGCCACGACGATGACTCACTCTGCCCGCGTTCTTGCCGCGTCCATGACCGCTCTCCTCGCGGTCCTTCTGGTGTCTCCCGCGTTCGCGGAGCATCGCGGCGCGGGCAATCTCGTGGTTGCTCCCACACCGCGGCCGGGTCAGACGTCGGCTCGATTCGTCGGGCAGATAACCGGCGTCCTGGGCTCGGATGCCAGTCCGACCGGCATCACCATGCAGCTACAGGTGAGCCGGACGGTGACCGTCCGCTTAGCCGCCAAGACCATCCTGAAGGCGCGGAGCGCCGAGGCCCAGGTGGAGGGCCTGATGGTCGGCGATTTCGCCGTCATCCAGGCCGTGAGAGGCAGCCTCGACTGGAACGCCCGGCGCGTCATCTTCGACGTCGATCCCTTCGGGCCGATCAGGTTCTTTACCGTGACGGGATCGGTTGTGCGGCTAAACCGCGCAGACACGCAGGTGTTGCTCGCACTGCCGGGTGGTAGCACGCGCTGGATCATCATGACGCGCAACACGCACTATTCACTTGACGGCGTCCCCACGGAGGCTGCGCCCGCGCTCCTTCGGACGGATGTGCTTCAGGTCGACGTCCACAAGGTTCCGCGCGGCTGGGTTGCAACCGCCATCAACGTCAAGTCGCTGAGGAATCCGGCCCAGAGCCATCGGGCCACGTCCCCCTGAAACAAAGACGGGGGCACGACCCCTGGTCGTGCCCCGTCCCTTTCCCGGCGATGTTTAGCTGGCGACCTGCTTGGTCTCCTGTACTTCGCCGTTGAGCACCCGCCACTTGAGGAAGTGAAGCCGCTCCCACTCGAGCAGGGTGAACAAGGGGTCATTGGACAGCCGGAAGTCCCGACTGCAGTCCTGGGAGCAGAACGGGCCAACGCGCCCGTTCTCGACAACCCGCCAATACCAGTTCTCGCTGGAATTGTCGGTTGGCTCGCCGTTCTGAGAGCCGCAGGTCAAACACTTGTAATCCATGCGCACGCCTCTATATAAGTCCGTTGGCGCCTAGTATATAGACTTCCGTCTGGAAATCAAGTGGTCAGAAGGAAGTATTTCCACGCTGGGCGAGATCCCTATGAACTATGTTCGGACGTCCACCCCCGCGACCGCTTCCAGGACCTTGAGGACGGCGGTGTAATCGTCCTTGCCGTATCCGGCCGCCTGCGATTCCAGGTACAACTGGCGCGCCAGGGCCGTAAAGAACGTGGGTGTCTGCTGCTCCCGACCGAGATCCAGCGCCAGATCCAGGTCTTTGGAGAGGAGCTCGGTGGTGAAACCGGGATGGAACGTACCGGTAAAGGCACGCAGCGGAAACTGATTGGCGAGCTGCCAGCTGGCTCCGGCGCTCAATCCCACCACCCGGGCCATGGTCTCCACGTCGGCTCCCGCCTTGGCTCCCATGACCAGTGCTTCGGCGGTGGCGCCAGCGATCACCCCGACGAGAGCGTTGTTGACCAGCTTGATAATCTCACCGGAGCCGGACGGTCCCACGTGGAGGACGTTCTTTCCCATGGCGTCGAGCACCGGCTGCACGCGCTCGAATGCCCCTGCGTCCCCGCCCACCATGATGGTAAGGGTCCCGGCCTCCGCTCCTTGCGTGCCGCCACTGACCGGCGCATCCAGGAAATCTACTCCCCGGTCGCGGGCCTCCCCCGCCAGCTGGCGGCTCACCGCCGGCGCGATGGTGCTCATGTCTACCACCGTGAGGCCCGGATGCGCTCCCTCCAGAATGCCCCCAACGCCTGCCACCACCTCCTGAACGTCGGGAGAGTTGGTGACCATCGTGATCGCGACGTCGGAGGTCCGGGCCAACTCCGCGGGCGAATCGGCCCAGCCCGCGCCCTCTCCGCGAATCGCCTCCGCGCTCTCGGGACGTCGGGCCCAGACCGTGAGCAGAAACCCCGCTTTCATGACGTTCCGGGCCATCGGCAGTCCCATCGCTCCCAGACCGACAATGCCGACGTGCAGCATGGAATGTCGCCTCCCGTCTCAGCATAACGAACAGACCGGCGGGGGAAGCCATACACTTGATGCGAGATGTTTGACAGCTTCCGCAGCCGCCTGGTGCTCTCGAATCTGCTCATCACGCTCATGGGCTTGATCGTCATGGTGGCGGTGTTTGCCAATCTGCTCGAGAATCACACCCGCGATGTAAAGCTGGAGGTACGCAAGGCGCAGGCGGCCGACATCTCCCGGCAGGTTGAGCGTCTCTACCGAACTCATGCCAGCACCATCCCCTTACAGACCCTGGTGGATACGTCCAGCCGCATCCTGGGCGCGCGCGTGATCATCGTCAGCCCGGTGACGAAGCAGGGCGGGGGCGTCCCGGTCGTGGACTCGGCCAAGAAGACTCTCTACTTCCATGGATCGTGGAGCCTCCCGGATCGGCAGGAAATCCAGCGCGAGCTGGCTTCGGTCCACCAGCTCAGCCGTAACAGTAACCTCTACGAGTTCACCTCGCCCATCCACGGCACCAGTGGACGCAATGGCGGGGCAGTCGTCCTGATCGTGCAGGTGACACAGGTAACGCCCGGCCTCGGCGATCTCGCCAACGTCATCGCCGTCGGCCTGGCCACCGCGGTCGTCATCTGGATCCTCATCGGCATTTTCTTCACCGTCACCATCACGCGGCCATTGGTTCGGGTGATCGACGCCACGCACCGAATGGCGGGCGGCGACTACGGGGCGCGCGTCCAGGCATCGGAGGGCGGCGAGATGGGCCGGCTGGCCACAAGCTTCAACTCCATGGCCGAGCAGATCCAGCGATCCAATCAGGTCTTGAAAGACTTCGTGGCCAACGTCTCGCACGATCTCCGCACCCCCCTCACCATCGTCTCCGGCTTCTCGCAGGCGCTGCTCGATCGCGCTGCCGAGCCGGACGACGCGGGGACGGTCATCCATGAGGAGGCGGAGAAAATGGAGCGCCTGGTAGGGGACCTCCTGCAGCTGACGCGGCTGGAATCGGGTCTGATGCACCTGGACCGGCGCCCCATCGAGCCGGGGGCATTCCTGGATGGGATTGTTGCCCGCGTGACCCATGCCACCGCCGGCCGCCGCATCCCCGAACTGCAGGTCTCCGTTGACGAGGGGCTCCCCGCGCTCGACGCCGACCCGGTACAGCTGGAGCGAGCGCTTCAGAACCTGATCGGGAACGCCATTGATTACACGCCTCCCTCGGGCACCATCACCCTGGCAGCCCGCGAAGTGGAGCGCCGATGGGTCGAGATCACGGTTTCCGATACGGGCTCCGGCATCGCCCGGGACGACCTGCCGCGCGTCTTCGAGCGCTTCTATCGCTCCGACCGCAGCCGCGAGCGGGCGCATGGGCACTCCGGCTTGGGATTGGCTATTGTGCGGGAGATCGTGGAGGCGCACGGCGGACAGGTGAGCGTGGAGAGCGAGCAGGGCCGGGGAACCACCTTTCGCCTGACCGTGCCGGCGATGTCCGCGCGTCCCGTTCCACCGCGACACGAGGTGTTTGCCGGATGATCAACTTCGACCGGGTCGCCGACATATACGATGCCACTCGCGGACTGCCGGAGGGCGTGGACGAGGCGATCGCGGACAGCATCGTGGCGGCAACCAATGCGGGACCGGGCACGCGGTTTCTCGAGCTGGGCGTAGGAACGGGGCGCATTGCCGCGCCGCTCATCCGCCGCGGCTTCCCGTTCACCGGCGTGGACATCTCCACCCAGATGCTGGACCACCTGCGCGAGAAGGTGGGAGACGTCCCCACCCTCACCCTGATCCAGGGCGATATCACCCATCTGCCGTTGGAGGCCGGGAGTCAGGACGTCATCATTGCCGTCCATGTCTTTCACCTGATCAAGGAGTGGCGGAAGGTGCTCGACGAGGCGCTGCGCGTGCTGCAGCCAGATGGGTTCTTTATATACGGGGGAAACGTCTCTCCAGAGCGACTGGCAGGACAGGGAGACTATGGCCGCATCCGGGCGGAGTGGGCCCGCCTGGTCCGAGACATGGGCGCGGCCGCCAGCACGCGCTACGCCGAGTGGACCGACCTCCAGGAAGCTCTGACCGAGCGCGGCGCCTACATCGCCACCTACCGGCCGGCTACCTGGACGCGCGAGTTCCGGCCCATCGACCTGATCGAGGCCATGCACCGCCGCACCTTCTCCGCCTCCTGGAATGTCCCCGACGCGGTAGTGGAACCGGTCCACCAGAAGCTCCTGGCCTGGGGAGAGGAGACCTTCGGCGATCTGAACGCACCCCTCGCCGAGGAAGAAGAGTTCCTGATCGACGTCTGCCGCCTGAACCGGTAATGGGTTCCACGGCCACAGCGGCGGCCTCTGGCCGCTCACCACATGCGAACTCCTGTTGCCGGACAGGGCGAAACTTCGTACACTTACATGTGCTGCCGGTGGCGGAGCGATCTCCCGAGCCGAGATGGCGGAATCGGTAGACGCGCCGGTCTCAAAAACCGGTGGCCGCGAGGCCGTGAGGGTTCGAGTCCCTCTCTCGGTACCACAATTACATACATGCGGCTGTGGCGGAACTGGTAGACGCGCATGGTTCAGGTCCATGTTCCTGCAAGGGAGTGGGGGTTCGAGTCCCTTCAGCCGCACCAGAACAGAACACCCCGAGCATTCGTCGCGATCGGCAGCTCGGGGTGTTGCTTCCTTTGCAGAGCACGGGTTTCGATCTCACAGGCGCCACTTTCTTTCTTCTGGCCGGGGTCGACACAATAGTGCGAGAGTACCCCGATGGAAGACAAAGTTATCACTACCGCGGCGTCGACGCGACCCACCATGGAAGGTCTGCGTGCACTCAGGCGTGAGATTTTGGACGTCGCAGCAAGGCACGGGGCAAGCGACGTCCGGGTCTTCGGATCCGTTGCCCGTGGGGACGCTGACGAGCGCAGTGATGTCGACGTGCTTCTTGACGTGGATGCCGAGGCTCGTGGCCTCGCCTACTTCGGTATGCTCGAAGATCTGAGGCGAGATTTTGAGTCAGTGCTCCATCGCGACGTCGATGTCGTTGACGCGGCCAGCCTGAACAGTATGCGGGAGCGCGTTTTGAGCGAAGCTTTACCCCTGTGAGGTCAGACTACGTCTATCTCGCATACATCAAGGAGAGCATTGGCTTCATCGGCACGAGCCTCGCGGGAAGCGGCGCATCCCGAACACCCGTGTACCGACGCAGTCTCGGTGGGTGCTATGTGTCGCACGCGACAGCAATCGCGAGAGCCTGGCACACGTCCGTCATGGTGGCGGGCGAGACCCGCCCTACCCTCTTCACGAGGCGGGAACGACTCACGAGTTGGACATTGTCCAGATTCACGACCGATTGGAGCCGTATT
Source organism: Chloroflexota bacterium (assembly GCA_025966365.1). Taxonomy (GTDB): domain Bacteria; phylum Chloroflexota; class UBA5177; order UBA5177; family UBA5177; genus JAICWV01. Next base: position 37,356 of record JAICWV010000008.1, read on the forward strand.
CCGCTGGCAGGACCGATCGGCACCTCCGTCGAGAGCCCCCGGATCGTTGACGTGACCGGTGCGGCTATCACCGCATGCAGCAGGGCTCCCAGGGGATCGCGCGTGAGCACGACGATCGGACGTACTTTGTCGAGCCGAGCGAGCCAGACCTCGGCGCGTCTCGGAACGGGATCAGTCACGTCTCGTCCGCGTACAGGGCTTCCCAGTCGGTCTCGTCCAGCGGTGCCGAGTCGGCGAGCGCGCCAATCTCGCTCTCGGCGGGAGTCGGAGGCACGCGCTGGTAGGCTGCGATGTCTCGCCGCCGGCGTTCTGCCCGAATCAGCTGATCGAGTGCGAGATCCACTACCTCCGACGTCGAGGCCGCGCCTACCAACGACCGGGCATTTTCGGCCTTTGACCGATCCAGGGTGATCGTGACCTTCTGCTTCGCCATACCCCGCATACTACCACGAGGCAGTATGATCGGGCATCCGAAACCGATGTCTAACGGCAGAAGTGATCGCAGCCTCACCTTTATGCGCGTGAACGGTGAACGTGAGCGTACAGGTGGTACCCGTACCCCGGTCACACGGTCAAGTTCATCTCGGAACAAGGCCGTGCGTGTCCAGTCGCTGGCAGCGGGAACTCGCCATGAGGCGTCAAGTGCGGCGAGGATCGGATCGGTGCCGACGACAAGGATTGCATTCTGACCTGTGTGCAACGTCGATTGGAATATGTGCGCTTGAGTCCCTTCAGCCGCACCAGAGGGGATCCCCGCGAGTTGCTCAGCTCACGGGGTTCTTCCGTGTCGGTGCGACGGAGAATTGCGATTACCCGCACTCTGACAGTGGGGTGGGCGCGCTACCGGATCACGGTTAATTCCATTGCGTTGACAATTGCCCACGCAGTTCGCATAGTGTGTCCATGGACAACTGGGCGGGGCGCCGAAATCTGCGCCGGCGCATTGCGCTGACGGTGGCGCTGGCGGCCACCGCGATCGCCGTCTTTGGACCAGCTGCCCTCGCTGCCACCAAACCCGTGGATGTCCGGTTCCAGCACCCGCTCAACGGCCCGGCAACGGTTACGACGCGGTCGTTCTACCTGGTGGGGAAGTGGCAAATGAACTACGCGATCTTCTGCCCCCATGTGGCCAGGCCAAGATTCACCATCGCCGTCCTCGAGTCAAACGGACGGCGTGCCTTCCGTCCCGACGTCTTCTACAAGGACGGGAAGGCCGCGAGCGTGCAGCCGATTGCGGGCGTCACGAAGTATCCGCATGGTGGCACCCTTCACCTGTTGATCCGCTCATCCCGCTGCCAATGGTCGATCACCATCCTCGGCCGTACTCCCAGGCCGACGCCGCTCCCGCCCACCGCGACGCCCACCGCCACACCCGTGCCGACCAACCTGGCGATCTCCTTGCACGCGTGCGACGCGACCTGCGAGAGCCTGGGCGTCTCGGTCTCCTACGCCAACGGCGTCGCTGCTCTGAGTGATCCTAAGTCCGGAGCCGCGGTCCAGGCGAGCCGATTCGGTATCGGCAAGACACCTGACGGCCTCTATCACGTCGACGTCTATGAGAGCGAGCACATGACCGTGCCCACCGATAGTGAGTACACCGATCTCCAGTCGACCGCGGGGCATTTTGGTCTCGACGGCCACGGGCTCGCCCTCGACTTCCGTGGAGACTTCTGCCCGGCGGGACTCAGCCCGCTTATGGAGGACAAAGACCTCTCGCCGGGCGACTCCAACCAGGGCTGGATGTGCAGCCGCGGAATCGACTCCGGGCTCTTGTCCGCCCGCTACGACCTCGTCTACGGCAACGACTCCAACCTCTTTGGCCAGTCGATTGGCATGGTCGACCTGAAGGCGGTGCCGTAGGCGAGGCCGCACCCACCAACGACCGGGCATTTTCGGCCTTTGACCGATCCACGGAGATAGTGACCTTCTGTATCGATGCTCACAGCTGGCCCCTGAGGTCATCCACTACTCGGCTGAGGACTTCAGGCCGATTTACGGTAGTATTCCGACATGGAAATTGAACCGGACACCAAAGATTGGACCTGGGTTCTCGAGAAACCGTGCCCCGAGTGCGGCCTCGACACCCGGCAGATCCGCCGCGAGGATGTTCCTCGCTTGCTCCGTGACGTGGCCGCCTCCTGGGCAACAGTCCTTGAAGACAGGGAGGATGTCCGCACGCGGCCTTCACCTCAGGTCTGGTCGCCACTTGAATATGCCTGCCATGTTCGTGACGTGTTCCGCCTCTACGACCAGCGTCTTGACCGCATGCTCGGGGAGGAGGACCCGCTCTATCAAAATTGGGATCAGGATGCCGCAGCAATCACGGGGCGGTATGGGGAGCAAGATCCAGCCAGAGTCAGGTCAGAGCTCTCTGCTGCCGCCGATGACCTCGCTGCGCGATTTGAACGCGTCCGTGAGGGAGAGTGGGAGAGGCCCGGACGGCGGAGCGACGGCGCTCAATTCACAGTTGAGACGTTCGCCCGCTACCTTATCCACGACCCGATTCACCATCTCCACGATGTGAATGGACCGCCCCGCTGATGCCCGATGAGACGGATCTCCCCGTTGCCTCGCTCCCTTCCGGGGAGGCATGGGAGCGATGGCTGGAGAAGGAACACGAACGATCGACGGGAGTCTGGCTGAAGATTGCCAAAAAGGGTTCCGGCACCGAAACTGTGTCGTACGCAGAGGCGCTTGAGGTGGCGCTCTGCTATGGCTGGATTGACGGACAGAAGAGCGGTCTTGACGATACCCACTGGCTCCAGCGATTCACCCCACGGACGCCGCGGAGCAAGTGGTCCAGGATCAACCGTGACAAAGCGACGGAGCTCATAGAGCAGGGGAAAATGAGACCCGCAGGGTTGCACGAGGTAGAGCGAGCGAAGGCCGACGGACGGTGGGATGCCGCGTATGCGGGCCAGCGCACGGCGACTATTCCGAAGGATTTCGCCCATGCCCTGGACCAGAACCCTGCCGCCAGGGAGTTCTTTGCCACGCTCACCGGCGCCAACCGCTACGCCTTCCTGTACCGTCTCCACGAGGCAAAGCGGCCGGAAACGCGTGCGCGCCGCATCGATCGGTTCATCGAGATGCTCAACGAGGGGAAGACCCTTCATTGACCTCGCCAGAGCCCACCGTGGACGGTCGTCTGAAGCAGGGATGGCACACAACCAGGCCAGGGGACGCAATGAGTACAGTTGACGCGAGCACTGAGACCACTCCAAGCCTTGCCATCCGGAGGGAGACATGAGCGACTCGCCCTTTCACCAACCCGCGCCGGCTGCGGGACATGTGACCTGGCCCGAAACCCTCGATGCCCTGGTCGCCGCACCAGAGCATCATACGCTGCTTTTTGAGAACGACTCGGTGCGCGTGCTGGACACGCGCATCGGCGACGCTGACTGCACGCCGGTCCATGCCCACCGCTGGCCCGCAGCACTCTATGTGGTCAGCTGGAGTCACTTCGTCCGCTACGACGTCAACGGCGACGTGGTGCTCGACTCTCGGACCGCACCCGCTCTCCAGAATCCTCCATCTGCGTTTTGGTCCGAGCCACTCCCGCCTCACTCCCTCCAGAACGTGGGAGCACAACCCTTACGGATTATCTCAGTAGAGGTGAAGACGTAAAGTCTTCCTCGCGCCTCCTGCGCAGCTAGAAAATCTGGGTGAGCAGGCGGTCATGCTGCGCCTGCCACCCGCGGAGTACTGACCGCTCGACGACAGGGAGCAGAGCTGGATAGCGATCCGTTCCTGCTCTTCGAGCTACGGAGTCTCTCACGGGAGCATCTGCGCCACCAGCTGGGACAGTCCAGGTTGGGCTGGAGCCCCGAGATGCAGTCATGATGCAGCTCTGTCTCCTGAACTGCTGATCCGCGCGGCATGATTTCCGGCGCATCCGCCGTCGGGCACGACCCTTGCAGACCCCCGAATACCATGACAGACGACACAAAGCCATACGACGCGATTGTGATTGGGGTCGGGACCGCGGGGGGCAGCGTGATCTGGCCGCTCCACGGGGCCGGCATGAAGGTGGCCGCCATCGAGAAGGAGCTTGTCGGAGGTCTGTGCGCCTACTGGGGTTGTATCCCCAGCAAGACACTCCTCCGGCCGGGCACGATCGAGTGGGAGGCCCGCCACGGTTTCGGGGTGAGCGAGCCATCGCTCGCCTGGCCGGAGATCGCACAGTACCGCAACTGGATGGTGCGGGATTGGTCGGATAGTAAGGATGTCGACCGCCTCAAGCAGGAAGGAATTGACTTCTTCCGTGGAGCCGCATCCATCACGGGCCCCGGCCAGGTGCGGATCGGCGACCAGGCGCTGCAGACCAAGCGGATCGTGATTGCCACCGGATCAGTTTCCACCATTCCGCCCATTGACGGCCTCGAGCAGGTCAAGTACTGGACGAACCGCGAAGCGACCTCCTTTCAGGAGGTGCCAAAGAGCGTGCTGGTCATCGGTGGAGGGGCGGTCGGCTGCGAACTGGGTCAGGTCCTGCACAGCTACGGAGCGCAGGTGACCATCGTGGAGGAGGCGAAACAGCTTCTGGCCCACGAGAACCCGGGGGCAGCCAGACATCTGGAGGAACGTTTCAAGGGCATCGGCATCAAGCTCTATCTCGGCCATAAGGCCACCAGGGTCGAGGAGGGCCCCCAGGGCAAAACCGCGACCCTGGACAACGGCGAGACGCTGTCTGCCCAGGAGATTCTGGTGGCAACCGGCCGGAACGCGGATACTGACAGCCTCGGCCTGGACCAGATCGGGGTCAAGCCAACGAAGAAGGGCGTCCAGATCGACGAACACTGCCAGGCAGCGGAGAACGTGTGGGCGGTGGGTGACGTCACCGGGGTGGCCGGCTTTACTCACGTCGCCGACTACCAGGGGCGCATCGCCAGTGACGCTATTCTGGGGCAGCCGCGACCCGCCAACTACAGCGATATTCCAGCTGTTACCTTCACCGACCCGGAAGTGGCTTCAGTGGGGATCACTCGGAAAGAGCGGGCGCCCCAGGGCATGGATCTGGTCAGTGTCGAGGTGCCGCTGAGCGCCGCGTCACGCACCGACACCTACGGCAAGGGATATCAGGGCGGTCTCAGCCTCTTCGCCGACCGGAATGACCGCGTTCTGGTTGGTGCCTGGGCCGTGGGCCCGCTGGCGGGTGAATGGGTGCAGTTCGCCACCCTGGCCATTCGCGCCCGGGTACCGATCCACATCCTCGACGACACCATCCTCGCCTTTCCCACCTTTACCCGTCTCTACCTCCAACCTGTTCGCGAGCTCCAGCAGAAGCTGAGGTGAGACGGCCACTGCTGGGGTGACGAGAGGAGATCTATCCCGGTGACAGCGCGGTCCTATCGGTTCAGTGTCAGTGAATTCACCACCTATCCCTGGACCTTCGAGCAGGATGTAGCCGTCTACGAACAGCTGGGCGTCGACGGCATCGAGGTCTGCGAATTCAAGCTCGACCCGGCGCGCATCTCCCGGCAATTGGCGATGATTCCACAGCATCACCTGGCCATCAGCTCCGTCCAGCCCGCGGTCCGAACCCTGTTTCCCAGCCTTTCCCAGCCGGAGCCTCTCCATATTCCCGATCGGATGGAGCGCTTCCGCGCCACCATAGAGTCGTTTGGCGACGCGGCGTCCGGCGTGCCGTTTGTCACCAACACCGGCATCCCTCCCCACGGCAATATCGAGGAGGTCATCGACGCGGCCGTACGGGAGTACCGCGACCTGGCCGACTTCGCCCGGGACCGCGGAGCGAGGATCGCGCTGGAGCCCCTGAATGCCTCGATCATGAACATCGAGACTGCCATCTGGACGGTCGAGCAGGGGATGCGGCTCATCGAGGCGGTGGGCCGTCCCAATTTCGGGCTCTGCCTCGACTTCTGGAACGTCTGGCAGAATGCCGATCTCGAGGAGGCAATCCGCAACGCGGGAGACCGCATCTTCATCGTCCAGGTCAGCGATTGGCGTACCCCCCGCTCCTTCCAGGATCGGCTGATCGTCGGCCAGGGCGATATCCTCTTCCCGCCGCTGCTGCGGGCGGTCGACGAGGCCGGCTACCGCGGCTTCTACGAGCTGGAGATCTTTTCCGGCGACGTCCCGAATTCGCTCTGGAAAGGAGACCTGCAGCAGGTGATCACGGAGAGCCGCCGGGGACTGGATAAGGCCTGGCAGTCTACTTGACCCGTCTGCCTGTCCGGCCACATCGCGACCATCCGGGCATGCTCGAGGTGGCACGTGCCCGGGCCCAGGGCGTCACAGCCCTCAAGCGATCGCCTGGTCTTCCGTGGCGGAGAGAGGGGTACTTATAGCCCTGGCCTCCATGATCTCCGCAGCCTTCGCCAGCGCTCGGTGTTGAATAACCTTGACATTCCCGAGGGTGATGCCAAGGGCACGAGCCGTCTCCGCGATGGTGTATCCGTGCAGGAAGCGGAGTTCCAGGACCTCGCGATACCGCGCGGGAAGAAGGGCCAGAATCTCGTTGACCCGGTGGACCTTCCCAGCATCGTCGGACATGTCCGGTACTTCAGCTCGGTCGATCACGCTTTCGTCGAGTACGCTCATCGGACCATGACTGTACTGCTGTCGCCAGTGGTCTGCGAGGACGGTTCTCGCCACGGTGAACAGCCAGCTTGCCATGCTCCGCTCAGCTCTGCCCGGGTCAAGCTGACGGGACGCCTTGAGGAATACCTGCGAGGACAGATCCTCGGCATCCTCTCGGTTGCCGACCCGCGCATAGAGGAAGCGATAGATAGGATCGAGGTACTTGTCATACACCTGCTCGAGCTCGGTTGGATCGCTTGCCAGGGATGGCTCCAGAGAAGAAGCGGGCGAATGTCGGAGTGTACGCATGGTATTCCTCGTTTTGTAGCCGGAAGAATGTTCAGGGCGACTCCGAGACCGCTCGGCGTGTCCCGGACAGTGGTGCGCGACCTGATGAAACCACGAGCCGGCTGATAGCCGCCCGAAAATCCATGTCTCCGTCCTGAGAAACGCCTGAAAAGCAGCGACCGGATAGAACGGGAGAGGGAACGCCCAACACGGCGAACTCAGTCTGCCGAGAGCATGTACCCCACGCCCGGCTCACTCAGGATGTACCGGGGATGCGATGGATCAGGCTCGATCTTGTTGCGGAGGTATCGGACATAGGTCCACAGGTAGTCCACCTCATCCCGGTACTCCGGGCCCCACACCCGAGCGAGCAGATCGCTGTGCAGCAGAACCTTGCCCGCGTGCGTCGCCAATTCGTACAGCAGTTTGTATTCGGTCGGCGTGAGCCGAATCTCCTGATCCCCCCGAATCACTCGCCGCCGCGCCAGGTTGATGGTGAGATCATCGACCTCGATGGTGTCGGGCGCGGCTTCCGCTGATCCCCGCCGGCGGAGGTTTGCCCGAACCCGGGCCAGCAGCTCGGCGGGGCCGAAGGGCTTGGTGAGGTAGTCATCGGCGCCAAGGTCCAGGCCCCGCACCTTGTCCCGCTCTTCCCCTTTGGCCGTCAGAAGAATCACCGGGACGTCGCTGAACTCGCGTAACTGCTTGAGGACGGTGAAGCCGTCCATTTCCGGCATCATGACATCCAGCACAATCAGATCGGGCGACTCAAGCTCGGCGCTTTCCAGGCCGGCAGGGCCGTCGGCCGCGGTCACCACGCGATAGCCTTCCTTCTCCAGGTTCACGCGGAGCAGGCGGCGCATGCGCTGGTCGTCATCAATCGTCAGGATAGTCTGCTCGCCGGGTTGGCGTGTCAGACGGCCCACGAGCTCAGACCTCCTGACGCTCCAGCACAGGCGGTGTCTGCGTCCACTCGCTCATTGCAGGCAAGCGAACGGTGAAGGTGCAGCCTGTGCCCGGCTCGGAGTGAACTGAGATTTCTCCACCGTGCGCTTCTGCCACGCCGCGGCAGAGGGCAAGTCCCAGACCCGTTCCTTCGGTTGCGCGAGTGAGGCCCGAGTCAACACGGTAGAACTTGTCGAATACGTGAGCCATCTGATCAGGGGTCAGGCCAGGGCCATGGTCGGTGACGCGTAGTACGGCGGTATCGCCTTCCACTCGCCCCTCGAGCAGGATGGGTGTGTTTGCCGGGGAGTACTTGGCGGCGTTCTCGACCAGATTCAGAAGGAGCTGTGTCATCCGCATCTGGTCGCCCTCGACGTAGGGAAAGCGCTCGGGGAACCGAATATCGAATGTGTGTGGGGGTAGCTGTGACTGAGTGCGCAGCCGGCGGACCACCTGGTCGCTCAGCAGCGGGAGATTGAGGGGCTCCAGATTGAGCTGCAGGGAACCGCTGCCCAACCGCGCGAGATCGAGGAGATTGTCAATCAAGTGAGAGAGGTGATCAGCCTCCTCATCTATGACCTCCAGGAATTCGCGCTGCACCTCTGGTTCCCATCGTGCATCGGGCAGAAGAAGCGAGCCGGTATACCCTTTGATCGAGGCAAGGGGACGCCGTAGCTCGTGGGAAACGCCGCCGATAAACTCGTCTTTCAAGCGATCCACCTGCCGCAGCGCCGCCGCTTCATGCGCCTCACGCTCCAGGGTACCGATCGCTCGCATCTGCCGCACCAGGCGGCGAGAAGCTCTGCGCACGATGGCAAACAGCGAGGCATAGAGCAGCAGAAAGCCGGCAGCCACGCTGGACCAGAGGGTACGCCGAGCATCGCCGAGCTCCGCGTCGAGTACCGTGAGATCGCTGTACGCCTCGTAGGCCCCGATTACCCGGCCGGACGCCCGTATCGGCACATAGGTTTCCAGCAGCGTGTCGTGCCCTCGCCGATCGCCGACGTTCTCTGATTCGGTGAGGTTGGAAACGTCCATGGCTCGCCGCCCGGAGAGAGCCGCCCGCAGCTCGTCGTCGATGGGGAATCGACGGCCGATCTGCTGGGGATTGTTGGAATAAATGACACGGCCACCGGGATCCCATACTTTGATGCGCACAAGATGTCGATCGGCGGCCAGAAGTCGATGCGCGAGGGTGGCCCACCACGTGCGGGCCGACGGCTGTCTCGCTCCATCCAGGTCACTCCGGGTCACGTGGTGGCCGAGATTGCCCTCGACGACCACAGCCACCTCGTCAGCCTGCTGGACCAGCGCGGTTCGCTCCATCTGCCGGTCCAGGACCCAGCCCAGGCCGGCCGCGATAAAGAGCAGCACGACCAGGCTGAGCAGGGAGAAGCGAAGGAGCAAGCTACCCCGCATGAGCCTGCGATACCAATGGGCGATGCGCCGAATGCCGTGCCTCCCGACCGGTGACAGAACCGTCAAACGGCATTATATGCGCCTTCCGACGCGGGTAGGTTACTGCTCACTGGCACAGCCTCATAAACGACGGAACCACGTGAGGCCTGGGAAAGCGCTGGGAATGAGCGCACCAAGCCTGAAAAGTACCTGAGAAAAGACCCGGTCCCTGGCCGCGCCACCCCTGTGCCGGCACTTCTCAGGCGTTCCTCAGGCCGGCGCCGCCGATTTTCGGTGGTTCCTCAGGGTAGCCATGGTTCGATGATCGTGAGCCGTCCGCCCGGCCGAAGGCAAGGGCTGTTGCTCACCATTCCACCGCATACGGAGAGATCATGATTGCACCAAGACGTACCATCCGACTGATTGCCGTGGCAGGCGCCGTGTTTGCGTTCGGCATCGCCGGCTTGCAGCAGGGCACCGGGGCCGATGCGGCCGCGGCTGCAAAGGCGCGACCGGTCACGGTCAAGGTTGTGCTCCGCGACTTCACCGTCTCGATGTCCCGGCACAATCTTCCCGTTCGGACACCGATCCGCTTTGTCATCACGAATCGTGGGAAGGCCGAACATGAGGCCGTTCTCGAGCACGCCGGGGCCGTCGATGAGGCGCTGGAAGTGCAGGGCCGAGAGTACGAGGCCGACGACATTGCACCGGGGTCGACGCGAACCGTGACCTGGATGGTACCCCGTGCCGGTACGTACCAGCTCGCGTGCCACATGCCCGGCCATTTCCAGATGGGCATGAAGACGCTGTTCAGCGTCCGAAGCCGGTGAGAGGAGGCGCAGCGTGAAGTTCTTCCTCGCCGTTGCCCTGGTAACGGCTTCCGAACCGGGATTCCTCGCCCGCGATCCCAAGGAACCATTGACAAGCCGAGGCATTCAAGAAGGGAAGGGTACGATCGATGAAAGCAAGCAACACCGCTGCAACACCGAATCATAGGGGGCCGGCTGAGCAAAGGACCGGTGCGGAGACCGGACCGAGACTCGTTCGAGAGACTGTTTCAGGGGGAGGCACCCCCAAGACCGAGCCCTGGGAAGAGACAGCGCGGCATCGGGCACCGGTTGGGAGCTTCGTGCGGATCGGCTTTGGCGCCTTATGGCTGATTGACGCCGGCATGAAGTGGACACCAGGCTTCCAGAGCCACTTTGCCGACATCGTGAAAGCAGGCGGCGGCGGCCAGCCCCCCTGGCTCGCCTCCTGGTACCGCTTCTGGGAAGCGCTGATCGGGACCAACCCCGGTCTCTTCGCTCTCGGCACCGCCATCGTTGAAACGCTCATCGCGGTTGCCCTCCTCCTCGGGTTTGCCCGGATGTGGACATACATCCTCGGTGCGCTGTGGAGCTTCGGCATCTGGGCGGTGCCGGAGGGATTTGGAACCGACGATCGCGCCATGTCGACCGACCTCGGCACCGGCATCGTCTATGTCGTCGTCTTTCTCGCCCTCCTGGCGCTCGACTACTCCTTCCGGGCTCGCCCCTGGAGTCTGGATGCGGTGATAGAGCGCCATCTGCCCCGGTGGCGACGAATCGCCGAAGTCCGGAGGTGATACCTCTTACAGACGTCCAGTAACGTGACACCTCAGCGGCACGGTGATTGCTGCACGGGTATTCACTACCCGGTTTCTACCGGAAGCACTCAGGTGGAGGCACGGCATGGCCGCGGCGTCGAACGTGATAACGTTGCTGGATCAGCGCATCCGCGAAGGGCGGTTCCAGCGAGCGCTGGCGCTGATCGCCGGTATTGCCAGCTTGCTCAGCGGCTTCGAGGCGGCCGAGGAGCACTATCGCGCCGGTTACGGGCTTCAAGTTATGTACACCCCGGTACTAATCAGCCCGCTGCTGCTTGCCGCTGGAATCGGAAGTACCTTCAGCAGGCGAGCGGCGCGTATCGCCCTGCCCCTGGCCTCCGCTCTGACCATTGCCGACGGGTTGATCGGCTTCTACTTTCACGTCCGCAACATCGCCCGTCGTCCGGGCGGCTGGCGGCTGCCCGTGGTCAACGCTGTCATGGGGCCGCCGCTTTTCGCTCCGGTCCTCTTCACCATCAGCGGCTACCTGGGCCTGATCGCAGCCCTTCTGCGGCGCGGCGACGACCCGATCGACGCTCCGCCCCTCCCTCCCTGGCTCCCGGCACTCCCCGGTGACCTGGGGGCCGACCTGTCGAGCCTGGAGCACGAGGTGCGGGAGGGGCGCTTCCAGCAGCAACTGGCTGTGGCTGCGGCCCTGGCCGCCCTGTTCAGCGGCGTGGAAGCCTGGTACTCCCATTACAAGAACAACTTCACCCATAAGGTCGAGTGGACACCGCTGGCCATCGCGCCGCTCATGCTGGCAGCGGGTCTCGGCAGCGTGGGCAGCCGCGTGATCGCCCGCGCGCTGCTTCCCGCAGCATCCGTCCTGGCCATCCTCGACGGGACTCTGGGGTTCTATTACCACCTGCGCGGCATGGCGCGCCGTCCCGGCGGCCGCCACCTCGGGATCTATAACCTGCTGTACGGTCCGCCGCCCTTTGCCCCCTTGCTCTTTGCCGCCAGCGGCTTCATGGGGCTGGTCGCCAGTCTGCTGCGGAGATCGGCATGACCGCCGGCGATGGACTCCCGATCGATCCACGAACGGGCGAGCCTTTACCCCCACGCGCCCAACCGGGATATTATCCCGGCTTCAGCACTCTGGAGCAGCAGGCGTTCTGGGACGAGTCGACCCGCCAGGTGGTGCTGGCCCGGGTCGAGCGGATTCCTCCCATCCGGTTCTTTGCCGGTGACCTGCCGCTCGCCGCCGCCCTCTTCGACCGTATCCTGCCCCAGGACGATCGCGACGAGCAGCATCGCATCCCCATCGTGCACTACGTGGATGAGCGGCTCTACGAGGACGTCAGCGATGGCTACCGATACGCCGGCGCGCCCTCCCCGGCGGACTGCTACCGGCTCGGCTTTCAGGGCGTGGAGGCAATCGCCGTGCACCTGCACGGAACCTCGTTTGTCGCGCTGGGCCCCGCCGAGCAGGATGAGATCATTCTCAGCCTACGCGGTGACAACCCGGCGGCCGGTGACGAGATCTGGCAGCGCTTTCCGGCGGTCCACTTCTTCGAGCTACTCGTCACCGACGCCGTCGACGCCTACTACGCCCATCCCTATGCCTGGGATGAGATCGGGTTCGGAGGTCCTTCTTACCCTCGTGGCTATATGCGGCTGGAGAATGGCCTCCCCGAGCCCTGGGAGGTCAACGAGCGCCGCTACGAATGGGAAGCGCCCCGCGAGTCGCGCTCAGACACGTACACGCCTCTGGCCGGTCTCATCTCCGAGCGCGCCAGACCGCGTGAGGGAGGGACGCACTGATGGGTGCCGGATCGTGAAGAAACCGATCCTGGGAGCATTCAGGTCGCGGCCATCGGGAGCCAGGATGCTCGGCCCGAACCAGACCCTGGATACGCCGATGCGGCGCTATCCCAACCAGGAGGAGGTGGATTTCGTCGTCGTGGGGGTGGGGGCAGGCGGAGGCGTGCTCACGCAGCGGCTGGCCCGATTCGGCTTCTCCGTGGTCGGTTTTGACGCCGGTCCTTTCTGGGATGTGGAGCGCGACTGGGTGAGCGATGAGGCGGGATCGCACCACCTCTACTGGAACACCCTGCGCATCACGGGCGGTCCGAACCCCATCACCCTCGGCGCCAACAACAGCGGCAAGGGAGTG
>JAICWV010000046.1 GCA_025966365.1 Chloroflexota bacterium
CTATTCCTTTAACCCCTACCGGCACAGCAATGCGCTGGGCCTGACGTTCAATGAGTTCTGGGACGAAGGGGAGGGCTGGGACCGAATCGAGGGCGGCTTTATCCGCGCTCTCCTGATCGAGCCGCTCTTCTGGTTGGGGATGGTAGACCTCGGGGCGACCTCGCCGGATGCCGAGCCGGGCGTGTTTCTGCTGAATGAGATAGGTGAGTTACTCCTCAAGGGCCGGGTTCCCGCGCTGCCGCAGCCCGCCCCCCATGTCGTGGTGCAGCCGAACTTTCAGGTCTTCGCCTTCGAGCCGACCGGGGAGGACGTGGTCTTTGGCCTGGATCGGCTGGCGGAACGGGTGAGCGCCCAGCAGGCCATCGAGTACCGGATTACCCGCGACTCGATCTATCAGGCGCAACAGAACGGGATGGAAGTGACCGATATCCTCTCCTTTCTGGAAGAGGTGAGCACCGTCCCGATCCCGCAGAATGTGCGTCGCTCGATCGAGGAGTGGGCGACGCAGAACGACCGGATCGTTCTTCGCCGTGGCGCCTCTGTGCTGCAGTCGATAGACGAGGCAACCCTCGATGCCCTCTATGCGCGAAGCGATATCGCACCGCTTCTGGGCAAGCGCCTGGCGCCCACTGCCGCGCTGGTGCCGTACAGAAATCTCACCGCGCTCAACACCCGGCTCACCGACAGCGGAGAACCGATGCCCGTATTGAGCGAGGGGAACGACGCGGGACTTGGACACGCCATTCAGGTGGCAGACGACGGCGTGATTACCTTCAAAGATCGACTGCCTAGCATCTTTGTCCAGCAGCAGGTGCGGGCCGTGGCCGAACCCGATACGGATGGCGCGTACCGGCTGACCCGAGGCAGCCTGCGGCGCGCCGCGAGGAAGTACAGTGCGGAGGACATCATCCGTGCGCTCGCTCACCTTCAGGGGGAGCCGCTTTCAAACGGGGCCGCCGGGCTGATTCAGAGCTGGACCAAAGACTGGGGAGACGCAGCGCTGGCCGAGGTGCTACTCCTCCAGGTGGAGAGCAGCGAGATTCTGGAGGCGCTCCTGCGGGCGCCCGACCTCCGGCCGTACCTTCAGCGGCTCCAGGGATCCTCCACCTGCGCTCTGGTAAAGCCGGAAGGTACTGAAGCGGTGCGGGCTGCGCTCCAGCAGCGAGGCATGGAGCTGCGCCCCCACCCGACCACAGCCGAGAAACCCTGACCTCAGGGTGGGAGGGGACAGAGTGTTGGCTTGCCATAGCTGGCCGAGACGCCGGCTCTGTCCGGTGCCGTTCATGGCGAGGTCGCGTTGAACAGCGTCAGGAGCCGGGTGGCGGCAATCTGCTGGATGGCCGCCGAGAGCGCGAATCCCACGATAAGGATCGGCCCGGCGGTGACGCTCACCAGCAAGACAAGCAGCCAGAGGGCAGCCACGACCGCGGTAAAGAGTGGGCGCCTTGCCATCATGATGAACGCATTTCGGTACACGAGAAGAGGGCGTTGCTGCTCCTGCCGGAGCAGCAACGGGTAGACATAAAGATGGACTGCGAGCCAGAAGAGGAGAATGTAGAACCAGAGCATCTGGAGGAGGCGAAATACAACGAGATGGGAGCCGCCGTAGACAGCCAGATTGGCGGCAATAACCGCGGTTCCCGTGAACGATATCACCCAGAACACCATGACAGAAGGTGCATGGAGCCGGAGGCCCTCCCATTGATCCCCGGCACTTGTCGGCTCTCGCTGGACCATGCGCCGGCACATGTGCTGCAGTCCCGCGGTTGCGGGCGAGGGAAGGACGCCGAGCAGAACTCCGATGATGGGGAGAGCCATGCTGCCCACGCGCAACGGCATCACCGCTGCCGCCAGCAGGGCGACGAATGGCAGTGAGAGCGCAGCGGCCGTCAGATTTGCGAGGAGGAGGTTGAAGAAGCGCCCTCGCACGAGGTCAACAGCAGCGGCCAGAACTCCAAATGCCGGGACGACACTGCCGGATGAAGGTGCTAGCAACCGGTTCGTGGCTCCCGGCCCAGCCCGCCGGCACGACCGGCGTCACTGGACGGGAGCATCTCCGCGGGGGACAATAACCAGGAGACACACAGCGGCCGGGGAGGCCGGGGGAGCCATGAGCAGACTTTGTTACACACTCACGTCGCTTCTCATCGTCGCTGCGTTGCTGGCGGGCTGTGGCAGCAATACCGCGACTGCCACATTCACGAATCCAGTCTACGCCCATGACTTCCCCGACCCGTTCGTCCTGCATGTGGGGACGATGTACTACGCGTATTCGACCGACACAGGCAGTGTCAATATTCCGGAGATCCGATCAAAGGACCTGGTCCATTGGAAGGCGGCAGGGGACGCCATGCCGGTCACGTCATTCTGGCTGGACAGCAACATCTGGGCTCCCAGCGTCGCACGGATGAAGAACGGCACCTATGTCCTCTACTACGCCGCCCACGATCAAGCGCTTAACCTGCAGTGTCTCGGCGTCGCTCGTGGCATGTCGCCGGCCGGTCCCTTTCGGGATAGGAGTCGCAAACCGTTCCTGTGCCAGACGGGAGAGGGCGGCGATATCGATCCGGCTGTCTTCCAGGACGACAACGGCAAGCAGTACCTCTACTTCAAGAACGACGGCAACTGCTGCGGGCAGACCACCTATATCTGGGTGCAGCAGCTCTCCGGGGACGGGACCAAATTGTTAGGAAAGCCCGTCCAGCTGGTGTACAACGATCAGTCATGGGAAGGGAATGTGATCGAAGGGCCGACGATGTGGAAGCACGCCGGGAAATACTTCCTCTTCTATTCCGGCGGTCCCTGGGACAGTCCGGGGTACGCCGTCGGCTACGCGACCTGCAAGACCGCCCTCGGCCCCTGCTCCGAGAACCTGAAAAACCCGATTCTCGAATACCATCAGGGCTGCCGGGCTCAGGGGCCGGGTGGGGAGACGATCGTCACCGATTCCAGCGGTCAGACCTGGATGGCCTATCACGCCTGGGTAGGAGACGAGACCGATTACACCTCCGGCGGCATGCGCGCCCTCTGGATCGGCCGTCTCAGCTGGAAGAACGGCAAGCCGTCGATGGGCGGTCCGGACTGCAAAAAACAGCTCGTCCCGGCATCCTGACAGCCGTTAGCCCTTCACACCGCTGAGAGCCGCGGATGCCACGAAGTAGCGCTGCAGCACGACGAAGAGAACGATGGTCGGGATGGCGGCCACCGTGGAGAACGCCATCAGAGGCCCGTAGTTATTGACGTAGGCGCCGGAGGTAACGATCGAGATGCCGATCGTGATGGTATACATGTCTTTCGTCTGCATCGCGATGAGTGGCCACAGAAAGTCATCGTAGATTCCCACCCCTGACAGGATGGTGAGCGTCAGAAGCGGTGTCCACGTCATGGGCAGGATGACCTGCCACCAGCGCCGGAACTTGCCCGCGCCGTCAATAATTGCGGCCTCCTCGATCTCGCGGGGGATACCCAGGTAGAACTGCCGCAGCAGGAAGACGCCAAAGGCGCCGGCTGGGTAGACGAGGATGATTGGCCAGTACGTGTTCAGCAGATTTGCGTTTGCGAACTCGGTGAACAGTGGAAGGATAAACGTGATACCGGGGATGAGCGTCGACGCCAGAATCATATAAAAGAAGAGATCTCTTCCTGGCCATTCCACCCGAGACAACCCGTAGGCGGCGAGGGAGGCGCAGAGAAGTGTGAGCAGTGTGCCGCCGAAGACGGCCACTGCCGAGTTGAAGAACCAGCGGCCGATAGGGTCCTGGGTGTCCTGGAAGATCTGGGTGTAGTTCGCAAGCGTCGGGTGCTCCGGAATCATCCCGGCGACGTTCAGGGTGACTTCCGCGGTGGATTTGAGGGACGTCGAGACCATGTATGCCAGCGGCCAGAGTGTCCATGCGGCAAGCAAGACCAGCGCTCCGAGCTGAAGGAAGCGCTGGGGTGTCCATTTGGCTCCTTGTTCCATCGTCCTCCTCCTACATCTCGGTGGAACGGAAGAAACGCACTTGCAGTACGGCCAGGATGATCAGGATGACGCCCAGCACGAAGCTCATGGCGCACGCCAGCGCCAGGTTCTGCGAGGTGCCGAACGCCTCGTTGTACATCTGGAGCGCCACGGGTGTGGTGGATTGCGCCGGCCCGCCAACCCCCGGGCCGCCGTGCGTCAGGATAAATGCCTGGCCGAACAGGCCAAAGGAGGCGATCATCTGGGTGATCGTTACGAACGCCAGAACAGGTCGCAGCAGGGGGAGGGTGATGAAGATGATCCGCTGCAGTCCGTTTGCGCCATCGATTTTGGCGGCCTCATAGTAATCGTTTGGAATGCTGAGAAGGCCGGCCAGCAGAACAATCATATTGAAGCCGGGTGTCCACCAGAGCGTGGCCACAATGATAGAGACCCAGGCCCACGGTTGCTGGATGAGCCAGGGAATGCTGTTGTGCAGGTAGGCATCCAGAATGCCTCCGTTTTGCAGGATCCAGAGCCAGACGGTCATGGCGACGGCGACTGAGAGGACGGCCGGCACATAGAAGACGGCGCGGAAGAAGCCACGCCAGGGACCATTGACGAGGAGAAGGGCGAGGATCAGCGCCAGAAGAACCAGGAGAGGGATGGTGATGATGGCGAAGAAGGCGGTGTTTTCCAGGCTCTGCCAGAAGTACACCGTATCGTCCAGTTTCCAGTTGAAGAGGAGGTTGTAGTAATGGCGCAGCCCGGTGAAGCCCTCGTCGCCGCCGGTGGTCGTCCAGGTGCGCAAACTGACCCAAAACGCGTAGACGAGCGGCCATAAAAGGAAGGCCACGAAAAAGAGAAAATACGGCAGGACAAATAAAAACGAGCCGGCATAGTCCCGGCTTCGGACCGACAATGGGCGGCGAGGCCCCCTCATGGCTACGACAGCACCTACCTGCGTCGCCGGCCCTCGCTCGGCGGCCCCGAGGTTATGAGTCGGTGTCGATCCCTGGTCCATGGCCGCGATCCCTCCTCGGATATCAAGGCGGAGGGTGCGCCCTCCCGTATGGGAAGGCGCACCCAGGATCTCTCGAGACGTGTCGTTACAGGGGCAGGTTACCCGCTCGGGTTCTGCATGTGGTTGGTAATGGCGGCGGCTGCCTTGTTCAGATCTCCCTTGATGTCGGTGCTCTGGCCGCGCAGGACGGGCCACAGAGCATCGTCGTAGAGCCAGTGATCATCGTAGTTCGGGACCGGCGGATTGTAGACGCCGTACTTGAGCTCTTTCGCGGCCACCGTGACACCGCCGAGCTTCTTGAACGTCTTGGAGGCAATGACCGGCTTGTAGACCGGCACATCTCCCACCCGCGCCATGTCGATGCTGTGCGTCTCGTAGTACTCGATGAACTTCAGCGCTGCCTGGTTTTCGGCAGTTGAGTTCTTCTTGTAGAGCGCGAAACCGGTGTCTCCGATGAACACTTTATGCTTCGGGCCGAATCGCGGGACAACTGAGGCACCGAAATTGCTGCCGAGTGTGGTCAGGGTCGAATTGGTCAACTGCCAGCTGCCGTCGAAGATCTGTGCTGCAGAGCCGTTGGCCAGCATCTTGATGTCCTGGTCCACCGCGTACTGCTTGGGCCCGACGTTGTATTTGTAGATGATCTGCCGAAGCGCGGTGAGCGCCTGGACGGCGGCCTTCGAGTTCACCATCGACTTATTTGACTTGGTATCGAACGCCTTGCCGCCATACTGGGCCAGCATGGTCGGCCAGAGGAACTGCATCGGCCAGTCTGTAGGAATGACCATGCCGTACTGGGTGGTCCCCTTGGTGAGCTTCTTGGCGGCAGCCATGACTTTCTTCAATCCGCCGCTTACCACGGGGGCCTTGAAACCGGCCTTCTTCACCAGCGCCTTGTTGTAGTACATCATGAGCGGGACCACATCCAGCGGGATCATGAGCTGGTGTCCCTTGTACCGATAGGCGTTCCAGTTTGTCTTGGCGAAGTTACTGGCCTTCAGGATCTTGGACTTCGCAATGAGCTTGTCAAGCGGCGCCATCTGGCCCTGGGACATATAGGTGGCGGAGCCTGCAGCATCCAGCGTCCAGATGTTGGGAGCCTGGCCGGCGGAGAGCGCTGTCGCCAGCTTGGTCCCGTATCCGTTGAACGACTGCTGGTCGTAGCTCACCTGGACGGCGCTCTGACTCGCATTGAATCCGTTGACGATCTTGAGGAAGCCCGTCTGATCCGGGCCGCTCAGGCCGGACCAGAGGGTCACCGTAACTGACGCTCTCGCGGTCGCCGCATGTGCCGCGGGCAACGCGCTGAGGCCGATGAGCATCACAACGACCGCGGCGATGATGAAGCGGCTGTATCGCCTTGATCGTTTCACGGGGGTAGCCGACATGAACACAAGCGTTCTCCTCATCCTCCAGGTTGAACGAAAGCTATAAACCAAGCAACCTGCACCAACGCGGCGGTGCGTGACCCGCTCGATGCCTCCTTTCCACTCCGAGAGTTGGATCGAAGCGAGCGGGAGAAACCTGCTTCTCCACGAGTAGCCCGAATTCGTCCCAATACTCCGCCTGTGCGGCCTGCCAATCCGAGTCGTTCGCAGGTGAGGGACTACCCGGGGTTGGCAGCCACTGTGGGCCAATATAGCATGTGTTTTGGCATGGGTAGGTCACCGGGCACCCTGCTTCGTGCGGGTCACGGAACCACGGTGACCCGCACCATGTCGAAGACGACCAACGCGTCCCGCGCGACGAACCCTACTGTGCTGGGACCGACCGGCACCCCGATCTCCGCGACAACCAGGTTCTCCAGCCGGACCGTGAGCGTCCCGCCCTGCTTCCAGAACCGGAACTGCTGGAAGGTCGACGGCGTGAACTCGAGCGGAAGCGGGTAGGAGGTCTCCTGGGAACCGTCTCGTACGATCAGCGACCAGCCGCCACGGGCCTCCACTGTGATGAGGGGGCCCGTCTCACCGGAAACGAGCGCCGGATGAACGCCATAGTGGCCACCGGTCCCCGCCCGCGCGAGCCGGAGGTTGACCACGAGCTCGTACTCCGGAAGAGAGGGGCCTCGTTGCATCAGGCCGCTGGTGCCTTCTGTATCCCAGAAGAGCTGTCCGTCCCGCACGGAGAAGCTGCCGGCCGGCCGGGATTCCCAGAGCAGATCCACATCTGAGACCGGCGCCTCAAAGGTCTCTTCCCATCCATAGGTGAGGGCGAACCCCTGGAATGTCCGGTGGGGGTCATCGGCGGAGACGGCCAGCGTACCCGGCAGCCGATCCAGCACCGCCTCCCAGCGAATGGCTGTTCCCGGCAGGTCGAGCGACACGCGGTTTCCGTCGGCGGCGATCCGCAGACGATGAAAGGAATCGGTCGCCAGACCTGACGGTAGCGAGGCCGCGGAGGAGCGCCTATCTGGTGTTGTCAGCGTCAGCTCCCGGCCGTCCACCGAGAGCTGAAGCAGCGCGCCACTCTCGTCCATCAGGCTGAGTCTCGGACCGGCAGCGGGCCGGACATACATCTCGGCGAGAAAGGCGGGATAGCGCAGTGCAAGGTGCCGGCTGTCACGTGCCTGCTCCCATCCAGCTGTGAACCCTGTCACCCCTGGCTGAATCGGCGCTGGTTGCAGCGTCGTCGTGGGGCCCAGCACCGCCAGGCGATCACCGATCCACTCGAGCCGGTCGATCGACATAACCCGCTCGTCGCCGACCCAGCGGTGGTAGACGCAGAAGAGCTGGCGGTTGTCCGGTCCGGGCACCACCGAGTTGTGTCCGGGGCCTACCACCTCGCCTTCGCTGCGAAGGATAGGCAACACCCGGACGCCGTCCGCGACCTGCGTCCATTCGCGGGGCGACAGGACCGCGTCGTTGGTGGCATAGCTCACACCGTACCCGGGAAATTGCCAGTTGCCGGCGCTGAACATCTGGTAGTAGCGGCCCTTGTGGCGGAGCACGCTCGGTCCTTCAATTGTGTGCCAGCGCACCCCGCCCTTCTCGACGCGATTCGGGTCGTAGATGTGCCAATCGTGCAAGGCGCGGGTCACCGGACGTGGTTGTCCGGCCAGAGTAAAGGGGTCCAGCAGGCGGTCGGCCACGGTGCCGGTGCCGACACGAGGGTGATCCAGGAAGTCGGTGGCGTAGAAGAGGTAGCGGTCGCCGTCGGCGTCCGTGAAAACGTGCGCGTCGATAGCGAATTCTTGCTCGGTCAGCCGATGGCCGCTGTCCACGAAGGGGCCGCCGGGGAGCTGAGAGGTGGCCACGCGCAGCTCCATATGCGCTTCGTTCCCGACACTGTAGTAGAGGTAGAAGGTGCCGTTCCAGTACGCGACTTCGGGCGCCCAGTATTCGGGGTAGTTATCCGGAAGTGGCGCCATGGCACCCGGCTGCGTTTCCCAATGGACGAGGTCGTTCGAGCGCAGCACGCCGAAGCAGCGCCCATCGTGCCAGAAGCCGGTGCAGTACGCCCAGAACTCTGTCCCGTACTTGAGGACAAAGGGATCGGGGAACGAGTGGGGATACACAGGGTTCCGGTATGTCCGGTTCATCTATCCGTACGTGTGACGCGTCGTTTGAGGGTCGTATCCAGACAGTCCTGTACGCCCGGCTGCGGGCCAACTGCCTCCGCGGTATGCATGGTGTGCCACTGCCATCGCTCCACGAGCGGCGACGGCTCCCAGCGGCGCACCGGGTTCTCACGCAGCCGGTAGAGGCCCAGCTCAATCCGGTAGGCATCGGCCGGGCGCGCGCCGAAGCGGTATCTCCAGTCGATCATGGTCAGCATGGGGAACCAGGTGTATCCGATGATGGGGAGCTCCTGACTCCGCAGTCGACGAATCGCACCCAGAGAGATGTCCAACCAGGCGGCACGCGCCGCATCGTTCCCGATCACACTGGTCTCAGTGATCATGATGGGCGCGTGGTAGCGGAGGAAATAGGCGCGTACCATCTCTTCGAATCCCGTCCCATCCGGTTCGGCAGCGCGATTTCCCAACGTCCCCGTCCGTTTCAGGTACAGCTCACGGGCGGACCATTGTGGGTAGAAATTCAGGCCCATGACGTCCGGCGAGATCCGGCGACTCCGGATGGCTTCAAGGTCCCGGTGCGATGCGCCGCAGCGCATCAGCCAGGGATACAGCGCATGGTCGGGCGTGACCTTGCCGGTCAGGAGGTCGTACGCGAGAAACTGCCGCGCTCGGTGTTCCGCCGCCAGCGGCTCCAGCTCGGGTGTCGCTGCTCTGGTGAGCCCCGCTGCCTCGACATGGACCATCACAGCGTCGGGATCGATCTCCTTGATCTGTTCCTCTGTCTCCAGAATCCCGTTGACCAGCTGGAGCATGACCCGTACATACCCACGCTCGCCACGCATATAGGGCGGCCAGAGGCCGCGCTGCCCACACATGAGGGCGTTGACCAGGGGCTCGTTCAGCGGCGTGTACCAGTGCACCAGATCGTGATAGCGGCGAGCGAACGCCGTCGCGTATGCCGCCACTGCTCGTTGGTAGTCTGGTCCGGCAAACTCGCGCTCCAGCCAGAGCGGACACCCGTAATGCATCAGGTCGATGATCGGCGTCACGCCCAGCTCATCGACCAGATAGGGAATCACACGGTCGGTCCACGACCAATCGAAGGAGCCCGGACCGGGCTCGACGCGATACCAGGGTACGCCCCAGCGGATCGCGTTCAGGCGGAGATCGCGCGCGAGTGCCAGGTCCTCCCGCCAGTGGTCGTAGTGGCCCATCAGCTCGTACTCGTCCAGCGAACGATGGCCGGCACGTGTCTGGGGCACGAAGGTATCCTCGATACCACTCGCCCAGAGGAAGTCGGGCGACGAGTCCGGAACCGGTCTCCTCTCAGGGCGTGACCGGGATCGTAACCTCGTTCCCGGCATGCCAGTCCAGGGGGTCGATCCGCATGTTTCGTATGCCGCCGTTGCTATATCCTTCTTTCCCTGGCCACCCGTGATAGACCATCCAGAGCTTCCCGTCGGGTCCCGTTACCACAGACCCTCCGCCCGGCCCGTGTACCTTGCTGTCCCCATTCAGGACCGGGTTGCAGGTGCATTTGGTGAAGGGACCGGTGGGAGAGGCACCGATCGCATATCCCATGGCATAGCTCCCGTTCCAGTCATTGCCGGAGTAGAAAAGGTAGTACTGCTTGTTGTGCCGGATAAGGTAGGGGCCCTCGACGGTGGAGAAGTTCTGACCATGCTCCCACGTTTGAGTAATCCCGAACAGCGGAATACGCGGGCCGGACACGTGCATCAGGTCGGACGTCAAGTGGAAGACGGAGATGTCGTGCTGCGGCGAGTCGACCGACACGTAGAGGTACGCCTTCCCGTTGGCGTCGATGAATACGGAGGGATCGATATAGCCCTGGCCCCCGGCATCCCCGCAGCCGAGCACGCGGCGCTGTTTGAAGGGGCCGGTTGGCCGTGGAGCCGTGGCGACTGCGACGCAATGGGTGCTGGTCTTCAACCCCACGTAATAGGCGTAGTACGTCCTGCCACGCTTGATGACGTCCGGTGCCCAGAGGTCGCCGGTCGTCCACTTCGGTGGAATCTTGAAGATGTCCCCCACGTACTTCCAGTGCACCAGGTCTCTGGAATGAAGGATGGGGAAGTAACCCAGCTCCCAGGGGGTGCTGGTCCCGTACGCGTAGTACTGGTTCCTGGTCACCCTCAAGACCATCGGGTCTGGAAAGTCTTTGGCGAAGACCGGGTTGCGATAGTGGGCGACACCTGAGGCCGGAGCTCCGGCCGGAAGTGCCAGGCAGGCAAACAGAACGCTGAAGGCCGCGATCCCGATCCGCAGCGTTTTCGGTATGTGCATGTTCTCTCCTCCGTGTCTCTGACCTGATCATAGTCAGGCCGGGGGACCGAGAGGTGCGCTTCAATTCGAGCGCCGTCTACCGAGCGCTCTGGGCAAGAGTCTTCTCTGTCTGCCCGACAAACGGTCGGGCGCCGAGTTGTCGGAAGAGGACCAGTGCCTGACCGAGGCGTTCCCGCGCCGCTGTGGGACTGTTTCGTGTCGCCTCGAGATGGGCATATTCGACCAGGGCCTGGGCTTCGGCAAAGGGAGACGGCATGGACCGGGTCAGGCCCAGCATCTCATCGAGAACTGCCCCTGCTCCGCTGAGGTCCCCGCGCTTACGAAGCAACATCGCCTGGACCCGGAGCGTGTCCGTGAGCATTCCCTGCGTCTCGCGTCCCCGGAGGGCGAGCGGGACATCCAGTACCTTCTGAGCCCGTTGGACGTCGCCGATGCCCAGGTAGGACTCTGCCAGGGCGGGCAGGAACAGGGTCTGCTCTTGTATATCGAGCTCGACATCCACCAGCAGCGGCTCCATACGGGCAAGCGCCTGGGCAGGCTGCCCTTCGAGGAGTTCGCGAAGCGCCAGGATATGCTCGCCGTGACGTCGCCACCAGGGCTCATCGCTGTCCTCACTGAGCGCGATCATCTCCCGGGCGTGGCGTTCGAGATCGTCCCACTCGCCCTGCATCCAGGCCAGGGTTGCGAGGAGTCCGAGGGGTGCACCGGTCATGGTAGACCGGTCCATCTGTCTCGCCTCGGCGACTGCGCGCATGCCCTCGTCCCGTGCCAGGTCCACGTCACCCAGACTCAGGTGCAAGTACCCCAGCATGCAGGTCTCGTACACAGCTTGCGCCGCGGCGCCCACCCGCCGTGCGAGCGCCAGAGACTGCCCGCGCCATCTCAGGGACACGCGTAAGTTCCCGCGAAACCAGTCCACCTGGGCCAGTAAGGACGCGGAGCGCATCGCATCGGAGAGATAGCCTGCATCCTCCAGGTACGGGACGACCGGCTCGAGCAGTGCCGCCGTCTCGCTCCCGCGCCCATGCCAGAGGAGCAGGTGACCGAGGATGACCTTGGAGCGCGCCAGCTCGTCGTCATCGCTCAGCGCGCCGGCCATCTCGACGGTCTGCTGCGCGACCCGCAACCCCTCGTCGAGCTGGACCGTCTGGACCAGGAAATAGGCGTAGGCGTTGAAAAATGCCAGCGTACGAAGAGAGGCGGGGGCGTCCTGGAGTCGTGGGAGGAGTGAGCTGACCCAGCGGAGAGCCCTGTCCTGTTTGCCTCGTTCCGGCGCGTGCCGCAGGAGGCATATCACGGCCTCGATCTCGCCGTCCAGGTCGTGCTCCCGGCGCGCCAGGTGCAGGGCCTCGTCAAGGGCATCTTCAGCAGCGTCGTAGCGCCCTATGAGATTCAGCGACGCCCCGAGAGCCCGCAACGCCTCTTGGAGGTGGACGGTGTCGCCCACTGCGCGCGCCAGATCGCACGCTCTCTGATAGTGACGGGCCGCCTCGCGGTGGGCGAAAACCGCCGAGGCCGCCTGTCCCGCGCGCAGACTGTAGGTCAGGGCCCGGACGCGGTCTCCTCCTTCCAGGAAATGCTGGGCCAACTCAGCGTCGCGGCCGGTGCGGTCCTGCTCGGACCGCGCTTCCAGCGCTTCACCGGCTGCCCGGTGCAGCCGCCGCTTGCGACGTCCTGGCAGATCTCCATAGAGAGCGGCATGGGTGAGGGCGTGATGGAATCGGTAGAGATCACCCGTTTCCCGTAAGATGCCGCGCTGCACGGCCTCGTCCAGCGCTTCCTCAACCGCATCCTCGTCCTCGCCGCCAAGGGCCTGCAGCTCGTCGAAGCGGAAAGTCTGGCCGAGGACGCTCGCCGCGCCGAGGATCTGCCGCGTTTTCTCCTGCAGACGAGCGAGACGTTCGTCGAGCACCGCACGCACGTTCTCGGGCACCTCGATCTCGTCGACCTCATGCCATTCCCATCGGCCGTTGCGCCAAGAGACAGCGCCGCGCTCGACCAGGCTTTGCAGGACCTCCTGGGTGAAGAAAGGGTTACCGTTCGTCTGGCGGTAGACTGCGGCGACGGCGTCCCCCGGGATCTCCGCCGTGAGAGTCGACGCGATGAGTGCGTAGGTGGCGTCTTCGCTCAGGCCCGGCACCATAATCCGCTCCAGTAGTCCCGCGCGATAGAGGTCGCGCAGCGTCCGCTCCAGCGGCGCCTGGAGGGTATCCGGTCGCTGCCGATCATCGTCGCGGTAGGTTCCCAGGAGCAGGACGCGATTCCCGCGGGTCTGGAGCGCCAGGCGCAGCAGCAGGTCGAGGCTGGCTTCATCAGCCCACTGGAGGTCGTCCAGAAGGATCGCGATGGGGCTCTCCTGAACAGCCGCGCATACAAAGCCGACGACTGCTCGGCGCAGCCACTCTTGCTCCTCGGTTCCGTCCAATTGAACCGATACCGTCGATCCCGCCGCGGGGAGGAGGCGTCCCAGATAGGGCCAGAACTGAGCAACCTGCGCCCGCAGACCGGGTGAAACCGCGCCGTGGAGGGTCGTGAGGACGTCCCGAAACGGATAGTAGGGAACAGTCTGCTGTTGCTCGAAACTCGAGCCTGCGGCAATGAGGAACCCGCGGTCTCGGAGCTCTCGCGTTGCCTCCTGCGCCAGTCGTGTCTTGCCGATCCCGGGCTCACCGGCGAGGAGGACGCAGCGTCCCGCGCCGCTCTCGGCCGCGTCCACCGCTTCCCGCAGGCGCTCCATCTCGGCGTCTCGGGCGACCAGGCTGCCGGTGGCGAGTGCGCCCAGGAAGCCTCCGCTGGGCAGGTCTCTCACAGTCGGCACTCTCTGATCCGGGGGCACCACCAATGGGACAAAGTTGTCCGGTAGGTCCGGTGCCGCGACCTGGTAGATGTGCTCCGGCTCAAGCAGGTCCTTGAGCTGATAGAGGCCGAGATCACGCAGCGTGATGTCCGGTGAAAGGTGATCCTGCACCACGTCGTAGGCGCTTCGGGTGAGGAGCACTTGCCCGCCGTGGGCCGCGGAGAGCACGCGGGCCACCCGGTTGAGGTCATGCCCCACATACGCGCCCTCCCGCATCTCCGCCGAGCCGGCATGGATCGCCATCCGGACCGCAAGGGTGTTCCCATGGGGCCACTGCTCCGCCATTAGCGACCGCTGGGCGCCGACGGCAGCACGCAAGGCGGCATCGGCGTGGACAAACGCGGCACAGCAGCCGTCGCCGACGTTGCGGAAAATGGTCCCCCGCTCGTGTTCGATCGCCTGCCGCAACAGGGCATCATGTCGAACAAGAACTTCCGGCATCAACTCGGAGTGCTCCTGCCAGAGCCGAGTGCTCCCTTCGATATCGGTGTAGAGAAAGGCGGCAGTGCCCCGAGGAAGGGGCGGCATCGGAATCTGGCCGGCTCGCGGCTGCGCAACTGCCCCCGCGGAGCCGACCCGTAAGACCGGGATGGGGTCGGCATACCCTTTGAGGGTCACCGGCTCCAGCTCGGTCGTGGCCAGGCCCTCCATGGCGCCGCTCAAGGTGGTCACCGTTCGGGTGGCCAGAACCTCCCCTGGTCCGGCGATGGAGCACAGCCGCGCGGCCAGGTTCAGCGCCGCCCCCCGGTAGCCGCCGTTGACCGGAATGGCTTCACCGGCATCGAGGCCGATCCCCACGTTGAGTGGGAGTGTATCGTTTCTCTCGACGACAAACCGATGCTGGAGCTCGACGGCGGCGCGCAACGCCTGTCTGGTTGAGGTGAAGACGGCCAGGGCCTCATCGCCTCGGACCTCGATGACCGCGCCGCCAAAGGCAGCCACAACCTCCCCGGTCAGCTCGGCGAATCGAGTGGCGAGCCGTGCTGCCGCCGCGTCACCGCGTTCCACCGTAAAGGTCGTGTAGCCACGGATATCGGCGATGAGGAACGTACGAACCGCGCTGTGCGAGACAGTGTCGTCCATGGCGTCGCTATTGAGCGTTCAAAGCGGCGAGTCTGCTCCGAAAACGTTGACCGGCTTGGTCGCGGTTAGCAATCCTCCCCCCATGCGCCGCCCGCCAACCGAAGCGAGTAGTGCGGCTGGTGCAAGCGCTCCGACGCCGCGGGCTGTTTCCGATCCATCTCCCCGGCTCGGTTCAGAGCTCGGAGGAAGGCGTCAGCCAGCTGATGGTCTACATCGGGCGTCAGTTCACGGCTCGCGCCAAGGATGGCAATGAGCTCGTCACGAAGCTCCTCCTGTCGGGACTGCATCATCGACCTCCTGCCTGATTGGTGGGTCCATCATACGCCTCCCCAATTATCCGGACGACTAGGAATCGGGGGCGCGATCTCGGGGTCTATTATGGTAGCCGGCAGGAGGGAGACGAGGAACGCTCATGGGCACGACGACGGCTTCAGATCTGGCGCAACTGCAGGAGGCGGTAGAGGCGCATATCCGTGAGGCGGACGCCGAAATCGGCGTTTTCATCCGGCACCTGCCATCCGGCAAGGCGGTTTCGACCAACCCCGATGCCCTCTATCTCATGGCGAGCGTCTTCAAGATACCTATCCTGCTGGAAGCTCTCGCGCAGGTCGACGAGGGCGAGTGCCGTCTGGACGAGCGCATCGAGCTGCACGCCGAGGATCAGCTGCCCACGTCGATGATCCTGGGCAATCTCCAGCCCGGGCTGCAGCCGACGCTGCGCGATCTGCTGACCGCGATGATCACTGTGAGTGACAATACTGCCACCGACATGGTGCTGCGTCGCGTCGGCATCGAGCGGGTGGGACGGCGGCTTGCCGCGTGGGGGCTGACATCCACCTCGCTGCTGATGAGCGTGCAGGGGCTCTTCGAGCACGCCTTCACCTGGCGGGACAGCCCGGTGAGCATGGTGCGGGCGTATCGCGCGGCGATTGCCCGCGGTCCGCTGGTCGATCCCTTCAGCGGCGCGATCGACGAGAGCTTCCTGGAAGCCATGAGTCGCGGCGCTAACTGGGAGGCCGTCTCGGCGCAACGCTCCCTGGAGAACAACGTCACCAGTCCGCGTGACATGGCCTCGCTGCTGGAGCGGCTGGTCACGGGCGAGCTGCTGTCGCGGGAGAGCACCGGCGTGGCGCTCGATATTCTGCTGCGGCAGCAGCTCAATCAACGCCTGCCGCGCTACCTGCCGCCCACCGTGCCCGTTGGCCACAAGACCGGCACCTTCTACACGTCGCGCAACGACGCCGGAATCTTGTATCTCCCCGAGGGCGAGCGCATCGTGATCGCGACCTTCAGCGTCATGAGGCGCGAGCGGACAGAAGCAGATCCGCTGCAGAGCGTGCCCTACATTGACGGCGTCGACGGGGCCATGGGCCGCATTGCCCGCAGCGCCTACGACGCCTTCGCACCACAAGCCGGATAACGGTCTCCGAGGTCTCGTTCTGAATCGTTGCGAGCCAGGAGGGCGAGGTACGCCGACGTGTCGACGAATACGCGGCGCGCTCGCCCTCCGATGTGGAAGATCCGAATGCAATGGTCTCCGCGTCCGCAGAGGGAAGCGGAACGTCCGGAGCGGTCTGATAGGGTGGAGATGGAATGAGGAAGCGCGAATTGGCGGGCCTGGGCGTGGTGTGCCTGGTGGTATCAGGCTGCGGCGGCTCTTCGGCGTCATCCAACGGGACACGTACGGCAACGAGCTACACCTACTCCCCCGCCAAGGCTCAAAGACCGACCTGCGTAAAGGTGGGGAAAGCCATCACGCTTCCATCGGGCTTTCCCGCGCGTTTCCCGTTTCCGCGAGGAACGTACCTGGACAAGACCAAGCCGCTGATATTCAAGAATCAGATCGGCATTTACGGATATGTACCCTCGGCGTCGTTTGTCGCCACCGTGAACTTCTTCAAGAACCAGGTGCCGAAACAGGGATTCAAGCGGATCGACTTTGAGGTCGATTCGCCCAACGACTCGGAGGGGCGCTACCAAGGATTTGGGAAGATCGGGGCCTGGGCACTTCGCTCCCTGCCCGACTGCAAAGGTTTCATGGCCTTCTCTGCTTCCGCGGAGCCAATGAGCAACGGGGCACTCCCCACGGTTACGCCCGACAATAAGTAACGCGGCTTCAGTGGGCTCTGGCCTCGGGAGGTCGCCTTCTCTACCGGGGAAAAGAATACCGGCCGGGGCCACGATGCCCCAGCCGGTACCACACGAAGGCAGTGGGAGATTAGCTACAGTAACTGTTGCCCATTACCTGGTAATTGCTGTAGGGGGACGAGTCGATGGCGGTATTGCTGGTCGTGGTCGCTCCGCCGCTGAGGACAAACGTCCGCGCCTGTACGTTTCCCAGGGTGTCGCCCGGAGCCGGGCTACCCACCTGGTCTTTGGGTACCACAACAGTGATGGTGCCGTTGGCAGGATTGTATCCGCTGCCGGGCAGGGCCGTATTGGTTGTCTGCTGCGTCCCGGGGGCGTACTTGACCGGTGAGTCGAGCCCGAAGTTCGTGCCGTAGATGAAGGAGGACGCGCCAGTCGCGTCGGTGTCCATGCCCACATACCAGCGGTTGCCGGATCCATCGGCGTTGTCCCAGAAGACCCGCCACTGCTGTAGCGGCCCCACCGACGAGAGGTCGGCGACGGAGAGGGTGATGGCCAGGTCGTTGGTGTTAGCCGGCTCCTGGATATAGATGCCGGTGATGTCGAGTGAGGGACTGCTGGGCGCGAGCAGCTGGTCGCCAGCCACATCGATAACCACCAGCTGACCGGGCGCTATGCACATGGGCTTGCCGTTCACCAACTGCGGCGTCACCTCGGGCGACGGCTGGCTGCTACCGACGGCGTTCCTGGCAACCACGTAGTAGTAATACGTCGCGCCGGGCTTGATTTTGGTGTCTTGGTAGCTCGTATGCGCACCTACGTCGGCGAGCTTCTTTTCACCACCTGAGGACGTGCCTTTGTAGAGGATGTAATCGGTGACGGCCGAGCCACCGTCGTCCGTGGCCTTCCAGGTCAGACTAACCGGTCCACCCGCGCTGGTTTCTGTGGCGGTGAGTCCGGGCCGCGCGGGAACAGCGGGCTGAGCGGTGTCGTACCTGGAGAAGAGCGTTGGGCCGCCTGACTGGCGAGCAATGCTGGCCAGGGCGCTGAAGGAATTGAGCTGACTTTGCTGTGACTGTGCCGCATTGTTGGGATTGGTTGCGCCGGTGCCGGCCACGCAGGCGTTGATGCAACCGTCGGCATACGACACTTCTACCCGGCCGTGGGAGTCGATATCGGTATCGATGAAGTCCAGCAGGTTGCGGTCGTCCGGCGTATTGGCGCAGGCGGTGGTTCCGCTAATGCAGATAGAGCCGCGCTGTACCGGATCGTTGGGGGTGACATTCACCAGCGACCAGGTCTGGCCACCGTCGTAGGTGGTGGCGACATAGACGTACCACACACCATTGAACTGGGACTGGCTCTGGAAATCGCCGCCCATGGTGGTCCCGAGGAAGGCGAAGGCGGCGCGGTTGCTGTCACCCGTCACCACGGACGGGAAGACGCTGTTCTGGACCCCACCGAGCGCGCCCACATCCACGGACTTGCTCCAGGTCACTCCCTTGTCATGCGAGACGGCGATGCGCGCGCGGCCGTCCGCACCCTGGTAGCCGAAGTAGATCGTGCCGTCCGGGCCGATGCCCACGGAGGGGTCATTTCCGATGGCCGCGGTGCTGTCCGGCACGGTACGGACCGTCCAGGTGGTGCCGTTATCGGTGGAAACGGCAACACCCTGCTTGCCGCCACAGTCGCGGTTGGGGACGTACACGGTCCCATCCGGGGCAACCTTCACATGGCCGTGAATGCCGCCACACTGGGTCATGTTGTAGATCGGGACACCAGGGCCGAAGGTGAGGCCGCCGTTGTCGCTGCGGGCGCAGAAGGACGCGGCAATGTCCTGCGAGCAGTAGTACACCGCGTTCTTGAATCCCGTCAGCGGCGCCGTAGTAGGCACTGGAACGCTGCTGGAATACGGGCCGTCGCCGATGGTCTGATGATCCACGCCCGACGGGATGCCGCCGCCCTGAGAGGGTGTCCAGGCGGCGCCGTCGTTGTCGGTGTATGAGGTCAAGCTGTCCTGTCCCGTGAGCTGGGAGACGAAGGTCCGGCCGTAGGTGTGGTCGGTGTAGAGGATCGGGTCCAGAGAGGTTCTGGAGGTGTTGAGCGCGCTGACATCCTTCCAGGTTGCCGTCGCGGGCGAGGTGCTGTCGTCAAAGCTCACCTGGAAGGTCTGGAGGCCGGCGATGTACATGGTTCGGCCGGTTGTCCAGTTGGCGCCGAGCGACGGCTCTCCGGCGTCGTTTCCGCCCATGGTGGACGGAACGACGTAGTCCTGATAGCGCGGAGCCGTGCCGGCCGCGGGAGTGGCTGCATCGGCCGGGGGAGGGCTGCTCGTCGTTGGCTTGGGCTGAAGTTGGATGGTGCTGGTGTACGTCTCGCCGCCCGGCTGAAAGGGATCGGCCTGAACTGTGTAGGTGCCGGAGACGGCAGGAATGACAACCGTGGAAGGGGAGACGCCGCTGATGTTCGAGGCGATGACCTGGCCGGCGGCGTTGTACACCCAGAGGTCGAAGTCGACTGTCGAGTCGACGCTCTGGTCGTAGGTGAAGGTGATCGAGATCTGGTTGGTGGCGTCGGTTCCCGTCGGGACATTGACGTTCAGGGTGTAGTCATCGCAGGTGTTGGGGGCGGTGCAGTTTGGTGTCCCCGCCTCATCCGTCACATTGGGCACAAAGAACGGCCCGTGTGTATAGGTGATGGTGGTGTTCGTAGTGGTAAGCGCATCATCCGCTCTGGCGATCCCGTTATAGGGACCGACAAGCCAGGCGAGCACGAGTGCGAGCCCCGCAACGACTGACAACAGCCAACGTCCAGACATCCTTCTTCCTTCCTGCGTGTGAGCGGTAATCGCTTCCTATCAAAGAGAGTGCTTGGCGCGCACACGCGCAGCCTTCCCATTTCGGTACGCTCGCTCTCAGTATTCGTGGGAAGGATCGGGGTGAGGAATAGGACCGCAGCCCTATTTTTCCTCTAGGGCATGGATTAGTTGGCCGTTATCTATCCGAGCAGCGGATCTTCGCTTCCCACCGACCATTTTCGAGATGCTTATGTCGACCCGTCGTTTGCGGGTGTCGGAATTTTTGGTTGCATTCACCCAGCGAATCCATTCCCTGAGCAGGATGGAAGATGGGGTTCCGGTGAGACGCCGCGCCATTTTTGAGAGAACCTACAAGGGAGGCAGCGGATGGGCTGCTACGTCTTGAGTTTCCAGGAGATCGACCCGACGCAGGTCGCGGTGGTTGGTGGCAAGGCCGCGCACCTGGGGGAGCTGTCGCGGATCGAAGGCATCAGTGTGCCGGCCGGTTTTTGCGTGACGACGGATGCCTTCCAGCGGATCACGGCAGAAGCGCCGTCGATCGACGATCGGCTCGATCGGCTGTCGGGTCTGAAACCGGACGATCGGGAGGCGATCCGCACGCTCAGCGCGGAGATCCGCCGAGACCTCGAAGGGATCACCATCCCCGACGATCTGGCAGCGGCGATAACTCGTTCACTTGCCCAGCTCGGCGAGCAAGCCGCGTACGCCGTCCGATCCAGTGCGACGGCCGAGGACTTGCCGACGGCCTCCTTCGCGGGCCAGCAGGACACGTATCTGAACGTCGTGGGGCCGATGGCGATCCTCCAGCACATCAGCCGGTGCTGGGCCTCGCTCTTCACCGAGCGGGCCGTGATCTACCGCCTGCGGAACGGCCTCGACCACCGAAAGGTCCACATGGCCGTCGTCGTGCAGCGAATGGTCTTGCCACGGGCGGCCGGCACCCTGTTCACAGCCGACCCCGTCACATCCAACCGAAAAGTCGCCTCGGTGGAGGCCATCTTCGGCCTCGGCGAGGCCCTGGTCTCCGGCCTGGTGAACGCGGACATCTACAAGGTGCGGGACGGTGAGGTCGTTGCCAAGGCGGTCGCCAGCAAGCAGCGAGCCATCCACGCCTCGCAGACAGGCGGGACGCAGGAACAGGCGATCGAGCCGGAACGGCAGGAGCAGCCGGCGCTGACGGACGCGCAGGTCGTGCGGCTCGTGCAGTTGGGCCGGCGGATCGAAGCGCATTTCGGCCACCCGCAGGACATCGAATGGTGCCTGGCCGAGGGCGGCTTCTGGATCGTCCAGAGCCGGCCGATCACGACGCTGTTCCCGATCCCCGAGGCCGCCGATCGAGAGAACCACGTCTACGTCTCAGTCGGTCACGGGCAGATGATGACCGAGGCGATGAGGCCCCTGGGGGTCTCCGTGTGGCAGCTGACGGCCATGGCACCGATGCACGAGGCCGGTGGCAGGCTGTTCGTCGACGTCACCCAACGACTGGCTTCGCCAACAACTCGGGTAGGTCTCCTGGAGGTCATGGGGAGAGGCGATCCGCTGGTCGGGGACGCGCTGCAGACCATCCTCGAACGCGGTGACTTCCTCCCCTCACTCCCAGACGAGGGCCCGGGCGGGCCGCCGGTCGGGGGCGCGCCAGCTCAGATCGACACTGATCCGGCGATCGTCACCGAGCTGATCGAGCGCAATCGGGTTTCGATCGCCGCCCTGAAGCACGACATCCAGACGAAGTCCGGGCCGGCGCTGTTCGATTTTCTGCTGGAGGCCTTCAAGGAGCACAAGCGAGTCCTCGGCGATCCGCTGAGCCTTGGGGCGATCATGGCGGGGATGCAGGCCACGTGGTGGCTCAACGAGCAGCTGGAGGTGTGGCTGGGCGAGAAGAACGCGGCCGACACGCTCACGCTGTCCGCCCCCGGCAACGTCACATCTGAGATGGGGCTGGCGCTACTGGACGTCGCGGACGTGATCCGCCCGCTTCCGGAGGTGGTGGCTTTTCTGCATCACGTCGAGGACGAGGGTTTCCTGGATGAGCTGGTCACGCTTGCGGGCGGGCGGGATGCGCGGGATGCCATCCAGGCCTACCTCGACATGTACGGCATGCGCTGTGTCGGCGAGATCGACATCACGAGGCCGCGTTGGAGCGAACGCCCGACCATGCTTTTGCCCGTGATCCTCGGCAACATCGAAAAATCCGAGCCGGGCGCCGGCAAGCGGCGCTTCGAGCAAGGGCAGCAGGAAGCCTGGAAGAAGGAACAGGAACTGCTGGAGCGCTTGCGGGTCCTGCCCGACGGAGAGCGGAAGGCCGAAGAAGCCAG
Source organism: Chloroflexota bacterium (assembly GCA_025966365.1). Taxonomy (GTDB): domain Bacteria; phylum Chloroflexota; class UBA5177; order UBA5177; family UBA5177; genus JAICWV01. The sequence continues at coordinate 21,947 of JAICWV010000046.1, forward strand.
GCGGATGATCGACCGCGTCCGGACCTTCAGCGGGTACCGCGAGTATCCAAAGTACGGCATCGTCAGCCGCTACTTCATCTACAAGCAGGCCTTGCTGCAAGAGGCCGAGCGCCTCACGCGCGCCCACGTGCTTCGTGAGAAGGAAGACATCTTCTACCTCACGTTCCAGGAGTTCCACGACGTCGTGCGCACGAACCAGGTGGATGACGAACTCATCCGCCGGCGCAAGGACGCGTTCAGCTCGTATCAAGCGCTCACGCCGCCCCGGGTGCTCACGTCCGATGGCGAGGTCGTCGCCGGGGCGTACCGCCGCGACGATTTGCCGGCTGGC
>JAICWV010000178.1 GCA_025966365.1 Chloroflexota bacterium
CGCGGCCGCCGCCCCGGCCCCCAGCGAGGCCGCAACATTCTGCCCTGCCGCCTGGCCCATCCGGACCGCCAGGTAGCCGGTGTGCGGGGCCCGGGTTCCGCTCAGGCGAGGGAGAGGCCGCTCGAAGGCGCAGGCGGTGCCCGCCGCGTAGATGTCCGGGAACCTGACGTGCTGATAGCGCTCATTGACCGGGATGAACCCCTGCTCGTCGGTCAGCTTCGGGCTCTTCCAGATGTCGGCTGCGCCCGTGAAAGGGGGCATGATGATGCTGACCGCGGCCGGAATTCTCTCGCCCGTACTCAGCACAACCTCAGAATGTTCCACCCGGTCGATCCCGACGTGGGTCCGGTAGGCGATGTTCCGCACCGTAAACAGCGTTTCGAACTTGGCTCGGGCCGCGCTCTGGTCGAAGCCCAGATCACCCAGGTAGGGCTGGCCGGTGATGAAGGTAATGGGGACGCGATCGCGGATGTGCCTACGGCGCAAGACGGTGTCGAGGGCCAGGGCGAGCTCGTAGACGCCGCTGAAGTAACTGGCGCCGGGCGCCGCACCGATCACGACCGGTCCGGGATTGTCGAAGAGCCGGCGCAAGGACTCTCGCGCCTCCACCGCCGACTCCTCTCCGACGATCCAGTGGGCGGATTGGAACTCGCCGGCCAGGCCGGGAATCGCGGCCGTGTTGGGTCGGCCCCCGGTAGCGATAATCAGGCGGTCATACTGCATCTCGCCATCATCGGTTCGGATGACCTTGTCCTCCGCCCGGACCTCATGGACCGCGGATCGCAGGTATTCGATCCCCTTGCGCTCCAGCGCCGGATCGAGCGCAAAGGCGCCGCGATACAGCGAGCGGCCCAGAACCGCCCATACCAGTGAGAGCGCGAAGACGAAGCGCCCAGAGGGCTCAACCACCGTGACCCGATCGGCCGGACCCAACCGCTCTCGTAGCGTGTAGGCTGCTGCCAGTCCGGCAAATCCTCCACCGGCCACGACCACGTGGCGCCCCATCGATGTCCTGTCATTCATGAGCTTCACCTCCCGGAGGGATTGGTCCTACCCATGTCATAGCAATCACCGGTCCGCGTCACCGCGACATTTGTCACAGGGCTCCCGGCCTCTGGGCGCGCCAGTGGGTCGCTTGTCCGGGTCATAGCCGTTGAACGACTGGTTGAGAGGAGCTACGTCTCAGGATCGGGTGGCACGGGGACCATGTCGAAGCGGGCAGCCAGCGCAGCCCAGTCCTCGCTCGATGCGTGACGGGACGCAAGCTGCTGGGCTTCTTCGAGGTAGCGTTCGAAGCCGGCTGGATGATGCATGACCAGTCCGCGCGCTGGGCTGCTACTGGCGTTGTGGAAACCGTGGATCGTTCCACGCGGGACAAAGGCGAATGCGCCAGCTGCGGCAACGTGGCTCTCATCGCCAAGGCGCAGCACCATCTCACCTTCGAGGAGGTAGAAGAACTCGTCACGCTCGCGGTGGTAGTGAGGCGAAGCGCCTACTGTTCCTGGCTCGATGCGTCCTTCCCAGACCGTGCACAACCCACCAGTCTCTGCCTCCGACGCCTTGATTGTGACGCCTGCACCGGTGGAACCGACCGGGATGAAGCGTCCTTCACCTGGAGCCACAATTACAGCCTTCATCTCTCTTGATCCTCCATATCGAGACAGTAGGTTGACTGCTTCCCGACGGATGCCACATCCCGGCCGTTGTGAAAGGTTCCGGGTCGCCACGGGAACAGTCCCGGCACGACGCATCGCAATTCAAGGGCGTCCCGCATTCGTGAAAGATCGGTCGCGATTCGCCAACTCGTGATACGGACTGCCAGACCCGGTATGGGATCGAGCCGGCCGTGCCCCGGGCTCTCGATCGACGCCTCAATCTTCGTTCCACCCGGCACCGCATACACGGTGTAGCGAGTGCAGACTTGCCGCCCCGAGACCGAAGAACCACCTCTAGTGTCGGATCCGCCTCCGCAGATTGACCCCCCGTACCGTTTGTCATCGAGCGGAGGTCCGCCAGGACGGGCGCGAGGGGTTGATTGATGTCTGTGCTCACATACCGAGCCGGCGTGGGACGCGAAGCCCGGAAGCGTAAGAGAGGGCTGGAGACACTGAAGCGCTGGATGGTCTCCGCACTGGCCGAAGACGGTGTCATGGCACTCTGTCCTTTCACTCTGTCCACTGTCGCTGGAGTGGGGGAATCGGCTCGTCTGGCCGGCACGCCCCCCGCATCGTCGTCATGCGCTCGGGGGGAGAGCGGGCGCCAGTCCATAGCGACGCATGATCTCTATCGCCTTGGCGCGGTCGGGCGGGCCACCAGCGGCGGCATTGATCACCTCGGCGGACTCGCGGAAGAACTCTGGACCAATCGCAACGGGACTGATGACGACCAGCGCCTTCGCATCCTCGCTACCGTGGTTGGTAAACCCGTGCACCGCACCGCGGGGAATACAGAGCGCCTGCCCCGCACCAACCTCGATCGCCTCGCCCTCGACCGTCCAGGTAAGGATGCCCTCTCGGCCGCAAATCGTCTCTTCATAGGCATCGTGGCTGTGTGGAGGTGCCAGAAGCTTCTCGCCAGCCGGCACGGTCATCTCAAACACCGCAACACTTCCATTGGAATCGGCGCCTGTTACCAGGAACCGAAGCTCCAACGCTCCGACCCGAATCACCTCTGCGGACGGATTCACCTGGAGGTTCGTGAACTGCTGTACCATGGCGGGCTCCTTTTGGTAAACTGGCTTTACCACAACATAGTAAATGGGATGTACTCATATGTCAACCCCCGAATTTGCACACCCCACACATACGATGCTCATTGGTGCGCTGCTCCGGTATCCGGCGCGGGCAGTCCAGCGCCGCCTCATCCAGGGACTCAATCAAGTCGGCTTCGACGACCTGCGTCTTCCACATATGGCGGTGCTGCAATATCCCGGTCCCGATGGCGTGCGGCCCACTGTCCTTGCAGAGCGGGCCGGGATGAGCAAGCAGGCGATGAACCAACTGCTCATGAGCCTGGAGCGTCTCGGGTACATCACCCGGGAGAACGCGCCGGGAGGGGGGCGAGCCCGTATCGTGCGGCTCACCGACCGTGGTTTCGCCGTCTCGGAACGGATGGTGGAACTGCTCATTGAGGTGGAGGATGAGTGGCGCGAGGTGTTGGGGGAGCAACGCTTCACTGAGCTGAAAGAGATCCTGCTGGAGGTGTGGGAGTCCCCGCTCACGCGTTTATTGATGCCGGGCTAACCGGGAGACAGCGGCATCGGGGTCCAGGCCCTGTGGGCCGCCCGCATCTTGCTGCCCTTCGGTCCCCAACTCAACTGACCCAGTAGTGTGGGGTAAGCCCCATGGACCTCTACACCATCGGCCACTCCAATCGGTCTATCGACGAGTTCCTGAGTCTCTTGCAGGCGCACGGCGTCAAGCAGCTGGTGGATGTGCGCACGGCGGCCGGCTCCCGCCGCCATCCCCAGTTCATGCAGGATGAGCTGGCTCGAGCTCTGGCAGCGCACGATATCGCCTACACGTACATGCCGGCCCTGGGCGGCTTCCGCAGGCCAGGGCCCGATTCGATCAACACTGCCTGGCGCAATGAAAGCTTCCATGGCTATGCCGACTACATGCAGACGCCCGCGTTCGAGACGGCGCTCCAGGAGCTGCTTGGCCTCGCTGAGCAGGCGCCGACGGCCGTCATGTGCGCCGAGGCCGTCCCCTGGCGCTGCCACCGCTCCCTGATCGCTGATGCGCTGGCGGCGCGTGGCCTGAGCGTCGGCCATATCATGTCGCCCACCCGGTGCAATCCGCATACCATGACCTCCTTCGCCCAGGTTGAGGACGGCCGGGTGACCTATCCGGGCGCAGGCTGAGACCTTCGTCACAGGCGGCCGGGCTCGGATGGTGCTACACCTGGAGCAGGACGAGATCATAAAGCGAGGACTATTCATGGCAGCATCAGCGCCGACCCTGCACATCTGGCACGACTACGTCTGCCCTTTCTCCTATGTGGCAGCAACCCGCGTGCAGCGCCTCAAAAACGCCGACGGCCTCAACCTTGACGTCCGCTTCCATCCCTGGCCGCTGGAGGTCTCCAACGGCGTCCAGCCAGCTGCTGAGGAGGAGGATCGATGGGTGCGGCTGCTGCGAGTGATCGAACCGGCTGCTTTTGTCGGCTGGAATCCCTCCTCGGGCTTGTGGCCGGCCGGTAGCCGCCTCCTCTTCGCCGCCTACGAGGCCGCGCGAGCCCAGGGAAGTGCCGTGGCCGAGCGATTCGACCTGCTGCTGCGGCAGGCGATCTTCCAGCAGCCTCGTCCGATTGACTCGATCGAGGCGCTGAGCGGCCCGGTCGCCGCCGCCGGGCTCGATATCGCCGCCTTTCGAGCGATGCTGGAAGACGGGAGCGCCGGCCGGGCGGCAGAGGCAGCCGGTACCACGGCGGACAGCGGCCGGATACGGGGTATCCCCACGCTGGTTCTGCCCGACGGGAGTATGGAACTCAACCCGGGCATGAAGATGGAGCGGGGCGGCGAGGGACGGGTGATCCGCGACGACGTCGAGGCGTTGCGCGACATGCTGCGGCACGCCGCGGCGGCAACGGCAGACACAACGACTGTCTGAGGAGCGGGGTACGTCTCTGCTCTCCCTTCCGCGAGGGCAGGTGCGTTGTGACAAATGTCGCTGCCGCGGATTTCCAGCTTGCTGGAGGATAGGGCAAGAGAGGAGCGATCGCCCATGCAAGGAGTCAAGCCGGAACGCTCGCCCGACCTGAGCTTGCCGCTGCGCTATATGGTAGCGGCGCTGGCCTCCTTCGTCCTCTTTGCCACCGCTGTGCCGATTCTAGCGCCGGACTTCCTGCGCACCTACGACGACCCGCACGTCTTCTCCCTGGTACATCTGGCTGTTCTGGGCTGGATCACGATGATCATGATGGGCGCGCTATACCAGCTTTTTCCCGTCGCCCTCCAGGCCGAGATCCGGAGCGTCCGGCTCGGCAAGTGGAACTTCTGGCTCTATGCCGGTGGCGTGGCCGGGTTCGTCCCCAGCTTCTACCTCTGGTGGACGCCCGGCATCGCCATCTTCGGGGCCCTCGCCGTGGGAGGAGTGATCCACTTCGTCGCCAATATGCTCCGCAGCTACCCTTCGGTCAAAGTCTGGAATGCCATGGCCTTCTATGTCCTGTGCGCGCTGGGCTGGCTAACCTTGACCGTCCTGGTGGGATTCGTCTACGCGCTCGATGAAGTCTTCAACTGGTTCGACATCAGTCCAACCATGCTGGCTGCTCACGCCCATCTTGGTCTGGCCGGCTGGTTCAGTCTGACTCTGATGGGCGTCTCCTACAAGCTGATGGCGATGTTCTCACTGGCTCACGGCCATAGCGAGACAGCGGCCAGGCGCAATCTGGTGCTCTGGAATCTTGGCCTGGCCGGACTGGCTCTGAGCCTGGTCTTCGCACCCCACACGGCGGCGGTTCCCGTCTTTGCAGCTGTCCTCGATGTCTCGGCCACCATCTTCGTCATGGACATGCTGTTGCTCCTCCGGAAGCGCAGGCGTAAAGCCGTCTCGCTCGAGCAGTGGCACACCTTCATCTCCTTCGGTTCATTCCTGCTGGCCACGGACATGGGGGTGGTTCTGGCTACCGGCCATCTCCTCACTCCCACCTGGGTCGTGGCTTACGGCTACGTTGCCCTGATTGGGTGGTTCGGCTTCTCGATCGTGGGCAAGTACTACAAGATCATCCCGTTTCTGCTCTGGGTTCACCGCTACAGCAAGCGGGTTGGCTCCCAACGGGTGCCGCTTCTCAAGGACATGCTGGATGAGCGCCTTGGGTATATCTCGCTGGCTGCGCTCTTCCTGGGCTACCTCGCTACACTGGCGGGAATTCTCGGATCCTCGGTC
>JAICWV010000163.1 GCA_025966365.1 Chloroflexota bacterium
GAGGCGGGAGCCACGCCCGACAAGCAGGTAACAGTCTATTGCGCATCGGGCATGCGAGCCTCGGAAACCTTTGCCGTGCTCAGGAGCCTCGGCTATCCTCGCGTGGCCCTCTATGTGCCGGGCTGGAACGAGTGGGGCAATCGGGACGACACGCCGGTGGACGAAGGGTGAGGCTCCTCGCCGCGCTCATCCTGGCGTCCCTGCCGGTGAACCAGGGATCAGCCACCCTGCTCTGGCAGATGCAAACGTCTCATCGGATCATGGCACTGACGTTTGATGCCGGATCCGACCGCGGCTACGCGGGGCGCATCCTTTCCATCCTGGAGCGGAACCGCGTCCATGCCAGCTTCGGGATGACCGGACGCTGGGCCCAGGCGAACAAGGATCTGGTGCGGCGGATGGTCCGCGACGGTGACATCCTTATGAACCACACCTTTGACCACCGCTCGTTTACCGGTTACTCCAGCGGGCAGGCGCCCCTCACCCAGCAGCAGCGGACCTGGGAGATCCGGAGGACGGAATCGGTGGTCCGGAAGATCACGGGTAAGAGCACGAGGCCGTACTTCCGGCCACCCTATGGAGACTACGACACCGCCACGCTCACCCTGGCGCGGCGCCTTGGCTACCGGTATGCGGTCATGTGGACCATCGATACACTCGGCTGGAATCATGCCACTCCGGCCCAGATTCTGACCCGCTGTCTCACCGGCGCTCGCCCCGGGGCCATCGTCGTCATGCACGTGGGCATCCAATCTCTGGATGCTCTGGCGCTGCCGAATGTCATAACCGGTCTGAAGCAGCGCGGCTACCGGCTGGTGACGATCGCTCAGCTCACCGCATCGCGCTGACCGGTGTACTCCTCGGCCACGGCCTTTAACTGCTGATCGAACGGCGGGGGTAGGCTCGCCTCGCTCAGGCTCTGGAGAGCGAGTTGCAGGTAGTGATGGAGCGCCCGCTGGGACGTCTCGCGGGCTCCGACTCGTTCCAGCACCTCGACTACTGCCCGAACCTCGTCCGTGTCGCCGGCGTAGAAGCGCCGTAGGCGGTCATGGTCCGGGCCGGAAGCCTCGCCCATCGCGGTCACAACCGGGAACGTCTTCTTACGACGCTCCAGGTCGCTGCGACCCTGTTTCCCCGTACTCTCCTCGTCGCCCCAGATTCCGTTGACGTCGTCGTGAATCTGGAAGGCGCGCCCCAGGTTGTCGCCAAAGTCGAATAGGAGACCCTGTTGCCTGTCGGAACCGCCGCCGACCACGGCACCGGCCCAGGTACTGAAAGCGAGCAGGGCTGCCGACTTCAACGTGATCATCTGCAGATACTCGTCGGTACTGACCTCCTGGCGCCGCTCGAAGCTCATATCCAGATATTGACCTTTGGTCAGCGCCAGTGCCGTTTCCTGGAACTGCTGGGTGACAAGCGATCCGGCGTCTCCGGCGTCGTAGTCGGCGACGGCGCGTGCGGCGACCGCGAACATGGCGTCGCCGGCGTTGATCGCCTGTGCCTCGCCCCATACTCTCCAGACGGTCGGCCGGTGGTGACGGGAGGGGTCGCGATCCTCGATGTCGTCATGGACGAGCGAGAAGTTGTGAAGCATCTCGATACCCGCCGCCACCGGTAGCGCCGCGGTACATGCCCCGCACAGGGCCTCACAGACTGCCAGGCAGAGAAACGGCCGTACTCGCTTCCCTGGATGCGATGCAGCACGCAGCTTCTCGTCCACGTATCCCATCTGATACCGCAGCATCCCCGGAAACTGCCTCGGATAACCCACCCTCTCGATCCAGCCTTCGATCTCGGCGTCCAGGGCAGCGCCGTAGCGCTGCCGGAGCGCTCCAAGGCCGGCCGAATCCGCTGTGTCCGCCATCACTGGATGATAGATTGTCTCGATGGAACGGGGGAAAGTGGTGCGTCTGGGCACCCGTGGCAGTGCGCTGGCCCGACGCCAGACCGAGTTGGTGCGCGATGCGCTGGAGACGGCGATTCCCGACGTCACGTTCGTCACCGAGGTGATCGAGACCCAGGGGGATCGGGTACAGGATCGCCCCATCTCTCAGATCGGGGACAAAGGCGCCTTCGTCCGCGCCCTCGAAGCCCGGCTCCTGGACGGGACCGTGGATCTGGCCGTCCACAGCCTGAAAGACGTGCCCTCCGACGTCAGTGTTCCGGGACTCGCCCTCGGCGCCTATTCGGCCCGCGAAGATCCCAGGGACGTGCTGATTTCGGCATCCGGAGCAGCACTGGCGGACTTGCCGACGGGCGCAACGGTCGGGACCGGCAGTCCCCGCCGCAGGGCCCAGCTCCTGGCGGTGAGACCCGACCTCGTCGCCCTCGACATTCGCGGGAATGTTGACACGCGCCTGCGCAAGCTGCGCGCGGGGATGTACGATGCCATCATCCTGGCTGCCGCCGGTCTTATCCGGCTCTGTATCGAGGATCAGATCACCCAGTATCTCCCACTGGATTCATGGCTGCCAGACGCCGGCCAGGGGATCATGGCCGTCCAGGGACGGGTAGGAGATGAGGCGATGGAGCTGGTCCGAGAGATCGATTGCCGGGACAGTCGGCTGGCGGCCGAAGCCGAGCGGGCAGTAGCCCGGGCGCTGAACGCCGACTGTCATAGTCCCATCGGCGCCCTGGCGCGCATAGCGGAGGACAGGCTGACACTCGACGCGGTGGCGGCGCGAGACGACCTGCATCATCTGACAGGCGAGCGGGGTGAAGGTCCAGCCTGCGATGCTTCCGCTATCGGCCTGGAGGTTGGTGCCCGACTGGCGGCATCGCTGGGCCGAATCGACGGCTATACTGGACCGTGACGGACTGCCTCTTTTGCCGTATCGCCGCGGGCGAGATACCGACAGATTTCGTCTATGAAGACGACGATGTCGTCGCCTTTCGAGACATCAATCCGCAGGCTTCCGTCCACATCCTGGTGGTCCCCCGGCGCCACGTGCCCGATTTAACCGCGGCGGCCGAGGACTCTGACTTAATTGGGCGCGTCGTTTCGGCGGTGGCGAAGGTCGCTGCCGATCAGGGGGTGGACCGTTCGGGATACCGGTCCGTCGTCAACACGGGTCCCGATGCACAGCAGAGCGTTCAGCACCTGCACGTGCATGTGATCGGCGGCCGGCAGATGGACTGGCCGCCCGGATGAGCACGTGCCGACGCTCTACGTGGTGCCGACGCCTATCGGAAATCTAGAGGACATCACCGTCCGCGCCCTGCGAGTGCTTCGCGAGGTGTCTCTGGTCCTGGCCGAAGATACCCGGCACACCAGAAAGCTGTTGTCCCATTACTCCATCAGCGTGCCTCTGCGGAGCTACCACCAGCACAACAAGCTGATGAGCCTGGATTCGATCATCGAGACGGTCCGGCAGGGAGATGTCGCTCTGGTCTCAGATGCGGGCATGCCAGCGCTGGCCGATCCGGGGTTTGAGTTGATTCGGGCCGCGCGGGTAGCGGGCGTTGAGGTGGATGTCCTGCCTGGACCGAGTGCCATCACCACCGCGGTCGTGGCTGCTGCCCTTCCGGCGCCGGGGTTCCTGTTCGTGGGGTTCCTTCCACGCCGCTCCGGTGAGCGTCAGGCGCTGTTGCTGGAGGTTGGGGCGCTTCCCTATACCCTCGTCGCGTACGAGTCGCCGCACCGGCTGGTTCAGACGCTCCAGGCCATCGAGCGGACGCTGGGAGACCGACCGGTTGTGGTGGCGCGGGAGCTGACCAAGATTCATCAGGAGGTGACCCAGGGGTCCGCCCAGGATCTGCTCGCCCGCTTCGAGCGCGAGGCGCCGCGAGGCGAGATTACGCTGCTCATCGCCGGCGCACCGGCTGTCGCCGTGGATCGGACAGCCGAGGCAACGGAGGACATCCGGCGCCGCGCCCGGGAAGGCGAAGATCGTAGGGACGCGATCAGTGCCGCGGTACAGACCTACGGTATCTCTCGCAACGAAGCCTACGCCTTATGGCTGGCCGCAGGAGCGCCCGAGAGTGAGTGCTAGCCTGGTCGACACGCACGCTCACCTGGACGATCCGGTGCTCTGGGATCAGCTGCAATCGGTGCTGGAACGGGCACAGGCGGCTGGAGTCGAGCGCGTTCTGGCGGTGGGCTCTGATCTTGCGAGCAGCCGGAGAGCGGTGGAGGCGGCCCGTCAGTTTCCAATCGTGTACGCTGCGGTGGGCATGCACCCTCACAACGCAGACCGTTTTCAGGAGGAGAGGGAGGGAATCGAGGCCCTGCTGGATGCAGACAAGGTCGTGGCCGTCGGCGAGATCGGCCTTGATTATTTCCGCGGCCTGGCTGGCCGAGACGTTCAGATGGATGTATTCGAGACCCAGCTGCGGTGGGCACGAGAGCGCCGCCTGCCGGCGAGCGTCCACAATCGCAATGCTGACGAGGACGTCCTCCGCGTGATGCGCGACAGCGGCGCTCGGGTGACCTTGCACGCGTTTTCCTCAACCGCCGAGACGGCGCGTCGGGCCGTCGAGCTGGGGGCGTTTATCTCCTTCGCCGGCAACGTGACCTTCCCCAAAGCCGGTGCGCTGCGTGATGTGGCGCGCGATATTCCGGAAGCTCGTCTTCTGGCCGAGACGGATGCCCCGGTGCTGGCTCCGCAACCACGGCGCGGACGGACCAATGAGCCTGCCTTCGTGGCCTACACAACACAGTGCCTCGCCGCCGCGCATGAGACGGATGTCGCGTCCCTGGCAGCCGCGATCGGTGCCAATGCCGGCCGGCTCTTCCGGTGGAACTGTCCGTGACCGAGACCAGACGGCAGTACGGACCGGTCGCTGACGACATCGAGCGTGTGGGACAGGGACTGTCGGATCTGGCATCCGAACACCATCCTCTGCTGGGCGCAGCCCTGAAGCACATATTCTCCGCCCACGGCAAGCAGCTGCGGCCGGCGCTGGTGATGCTCAGCGGCAAGCTGGGCACCTACGAGCGCAATCGACTGGTTATGCTGGCGATGGCGCTGGAGCTTGTGCACACGGCCAGTCTCGTCCACGACGACACCGTGGATGAGGCGCTGACGCGGCGGGGACTGGAGACGCTGAACGCTCTGTGGAGCCCCAAGGTTGCCGTGCTGGTGGGTGACTTCCTGTTTGCACAGGCCGCGGAGCTGGCGGCCCGGCTCGGCACCACCCACGTGATGACGCTGCTGGCGGAAACGGTCATGGCGATGACCAGTGGAGAGCTGCGCCAGCAGGCGTCGTCTCGCGCGTTGCTTATCGATGAGGGGGACTACTTCCTGCGCATCTCGGGTAAGACTGCCGCCCTCTTTCGCGCCTGCTGCCAGGGAGCGGGATTGGTGAGCGAGCAATCGCCGGAGTGCATCGAGGCGCTGGCCTCCTTCGGCACTAATCTGGGTATCGCCTTCCAGATCGCCGACGACGTCCTCGATGTCACCGGCGATGAGGAGACGCTGGGTAAACCGGCGGGGAGCGACTTGAGGCAGGGCACGGTCACCCTGCCCGTGATCCTCTGGGCAGAGGACGCCCACGCGCGTGATCTTGAAGCCGAGCTGCAAGGTGGGCGAAATCTGGATGACGTAATCGAGTCCATCAGAGCGTCGGACGCGCCGTCCCGTGCGCTCTCCCGCGCCGCCGAATACGCCGCAGCTGCCCGAAGCGATCTTTCGATATTTCCAGGCAGTGAAGCAAAGGATATCCTGGAAGATTTGACCCGCGAGGTCGTAAGCAGGCATCGTTGATCCCGCTGTCGAAGAGTCGAGCGTGCGCGGCAGGGCACAGACAGGGATGACGCTTCGCGCCCATTGGCACTCTCTTTCTGCGCGCCCGTCCCTGCGAACGGGGAAACCGCGAGATACCTCTGTCTCCGGTGGTTTCGCCCGGCTGAGAGTTCAATGAGACGGTGCTATCCGATAAACCGCTGGAAGCTGGGGAGGAGCGCCGCCGGAAGGCGTCCGGTGATACGGGTTCCCTCGCTCTCGTGATCTTCGCGCTCGATCACGCCGTGGGCCCGGAAAAGGCCGACAAACTCAGCGTCCGTGTAGGGAATATCCACCGACACCTGGACGAACTGCCTGGCCAGCGTCTCGGCAATGCGGGCGCGAAGGTTATCGAGTCCGGCGCCTTCGACGGCTGATGTTACGACCGGATCGGGGAAGACCCTTTTCAGGATTTCCAGCCGCTGCGAGGTCACGAGGTCGCACTTGTTCAGGACCGTGATTCGGGGCTTCGAAAGGACTCCCAGCGCTTCCAGCTCGTCCTCGACCGCCTCTGCCTGCTCCTCGACCTGTGGGTGGGAGGCATCGACCACATGGAGGATGACGTCCGCTTCCACGACCTCTTCCAGGGTAGCTCTGAAGGCGGCGACCAGGTCGGTGGGCAGCTTCTGAATAAAGCCGACGGTGTCGGTCAGCAGCGCTTCCTGATGATTCGGTAACTCCAGTCGCCGTGTCGTGGGATCGAGGGTTGCGAACAGCTGGTTACTGCTCAGGACCTCGGCCCCGGTCAGCGCGTTCATGAGCGTGGACTTTCCGGCATTGGTGTATCCGACCAGGGCCACGACGGGGATGCCGGAGGCGCGCCTCTGACGGCGGTGGAGAGCCCGCTGGTCGCGAACCCGCTCCAGGTCACGATTTAGCTCCGAGATGCGATGCCGAATGCGCCGCCGGTCACTTTCGAGCTTGGTTTCGCCGGGTCCCCGCGTGTTTATCCCGGCGCCGAGACGGGAGAGCATGGCGCCGCGGCCGGTGAGCCGCGGTAGCCGGTACCGATACTGCGCTAGCTCTACCTGTAACCGGCCTTCACGGCTGTGGGCATGCAGGGCGAAGATGTGCAGGATAACGGCGGTGCGGTCGAGCACCTGCACGTCGAGCGTGTCCTCCAGATACCGCTGCTGCGCAGGTGAGAGCTCGTCGTCGGCAATCACGGTGTCGAAGCGGAGGGTGCTCTTCTCCTCCTCGCGCAGGTCCCGTATCTTCCCCTTGCCCAGGTAGGAATTGGGATGGGGATCGGAGAGGTTCTGGGTGACCCGCCCTACCACCTCGATTCCGGCAGTGTTGGCCAGCCGGGCCAGCTCATCCAGAGATTCATCGACCGGCCAGCTGGCATCGTCGGTGGCGGCACCGAGCAGAACGGCGCGGTTGGGGCCTTCTTCAATCGGTTGTGAGACGCGCATGGTTACTCATAGGGTATAGACCGTGGCTCCGCGGGTGGAAAATGCGACACGCATGAAGGTGCCGAATTTCTGCAACCCGGCGCTATCGGCCCCATATTTCGCTGACTCCGCCTCACCTACAAGCACGTACCGAACGTCGTATTTCCGAAGCAATTGTCGGGCCAGACCGATGTCGTGGGTCGTATACAGCGTCTTGACGTCGGCCACGCGCTGCGCCACCTCGGGGTCGTTGGGACGCCACTGATCCTCGTGTCCTGCCCACCCCATCACCGTCGGCAGCCCGGTGAAGGTAGACATAATCGTGCCGTTGGTCTGATAGTCGTCTCCCACCGCTTCCAGGATGACCTGCCCCGGCTGGGCGTGCTCATCCAGCCAGGCCATGGCCCTTGCGTCCCCCGGATTACTGCCGGCA
>JAICWV010000027.1 GCA_025966365.1 Chloroflexota bacterium
CCCGGCCCCGAGCCGCACAATACGCTCCGCCAGGACAACTCCTATGACTACGTGATTCAGAGCCTGGAAATTGCCCGTGAGCTGGGCGAGCCCTACCAGATCATCTTCGTCCTCACCAACGACAATGCCGACCTGCTTCCCGACATGATCGAGTTGTGCCGCGAGAAGCAGGCGATCCTCAAGCTCCAGCCAGAGTGGGAGTACTTCGGCAACGCCGGTGTGGACCTGGCTCAACTGGAGAAGGCGAGAAAGATCGCCCGCGAGAAGAACGTCTATGTCAATTGGGCGGAGCTGCGGGTATTCGAAGCAGGCGGTAACAAGATCGAAAACAAGGCCTGCCGCGCCGGGAACGCGGTCATCGCCATCTCGCCGGACGGCTACATTCTCTACCCCTGCTATCACAAGCTGGCGCAGCGAGTGAAGTTCGACTGGAATATCATCGAGTTCTTCAAGACCGACAGATGGAAGCAGATGCAGGACAAGGCGGGCAAGTTCCAGTTCTGTGAGAGCTGCAGCAATCTCTGCTACATCCACCCGTCCTTCTATTACAAGCTTGACCGCAACTTCGTCCTGAGCGCCCTCGCCGACATCCGCTATGTCCGAGAGAGGCGGCGCATCGAGCGCGAGCGTTCACGAACGCTGGAATTGGTGCCGGCGCTGGCCGAGTGAAGATCGGAATCGCCACCGACTTCTACTATCCCTGGATCGGCGGCCCCGCGGCTGCTATCCGAAACCTCGGCCGGGGCCTCGCCGAACGGGGGCACCGGGTCGAGCTCCTGGCCCCCAGCCCTGACGGACGTTTCGCGCTCGAGGATGACGGTGGAATCGCCGTCACCCGCGTGCCCACCATTCGCGCCCCCGTCGGCTATAACCTCCGTGTCGCTTTTCCGCCGCGCGGGATCAGCCGCTGGCTCGACCGAACGGCGCCGGATGTGCTTCAGGTCCACCATCCGTTTCCGCTGTCAGCGGCGACGGCGTTTGCCGCGCGCCGACGCGGCGTGCCGGTGGTTGCCACCAATCACACCGTTCCAGCGTGCTCTCTCTGGGGACTCCAGAACGTCCCGCTTGCCTACCGGACCGCTACCTGGGCTTTTGCCGCCTGGCTGCGCCGCGTCCTGGCATCGGCCGACTTGGTGACCACACCCACCGCAACCGCGGCCGGCATGCTGCGCGAAGCGGGATACAGGGGAGAGGTTCGAGTCATTTCCAATGGGCTGGACACTGAACGCTTCCACCCTGGCCCCGCCGACGAGAGCCTGCGCATCCGCCTGGGACTCGACCGGCGGCCGATCATTCTCTACACCGGCCGGCTCGATCCTGAGAAGGAGATGGATACCTGGTTGCGCGCTGCGGCCGAAGCGGGGCGCCAAGCCGACGTCCAGTTCGTGGTAGGAGGCGAGGGCACGGACAGGCTCCGTCTGGAAGCCCTCGCCCACGATCTCGGCCTTGCCGGCCGGATTCGCTTCATCGGGTACGTGTCGGAGCAAGAGCTCCCTGTTCTCTACCGCCTGGCCGCTGTCTATCTGATGCTTGCGCCGGTTGAGCTTCAGAGCATCTCGAGCCTGGAAGCCATGTCGTCCGGTCTGCCGGTCGTCGCGGCGGCTGCCGGCGCCCTCCCCGAGCTGGTCAGTCCGGGCCTCAATGGCTACCTCGTGCGGACTTACGACCGGGCGGAGGCGAGTTCCGCGGTCCTCAAACTGCTCACCGATGCCCCGCTCCGTGAGATGATGGGCAAGGCAAGCCGCCAGATCGCGCTGAGGCATGATCTTGGCCGCACCATCACCGCTTACGAGCAGGTATTTGACGAGTCAAGAACGCGACGAGGACACCGACGAGTTGAGCGAGTCGCTGCCGCAGGATAGCTCCCTCCAGCCGGAGAAGCATGCGCTTCATCTCGCTCCTCCCGGCTTTCTCGGTGTCCTCCGTAATAAAGCCTTCCTCTCCCTCTGGCTGGCCCAGGTAACCTCCCAGACGGCCCAGAACACGCTCTGGTTCACCCTCATCCTCATGGTGGGCGCCATGACTCACCAGAGCACCCTCGGGGTCGGCGTGACCATCATCCTGGTCCAGATCCCCACTGTTCTGTTCAGCAGCGTGTCCGGTGTCTTCGTGGACCGGGTATCGCGCCGCGACATCCTGCTCTATACCAACCTGATTCGCGTCATCGGCGTGCTGCTCTATCTGATCCTCCAGCACAGCTTGTTGGGCCTGTACACCGTCACCTTCCTCGTCGCCATCATCAGTCAGCCATTCGCGCCGGCCGAAGGCTCAACCATCCCGCTGGTGGTGGGAGAGCGGCAGCTGATCGCTGCCAACTCGCTCTTCCAGACCACCTTCATGGCCTCCCAGGCGGTCGGATTTGCGCTGGCACCGATCATCATCGGCTTCTTCGGGATTCGAAATACACTCCTGGTCCTCGCTGCGCTGTTTGCCGTCGCCGCGATCTCGCTGTTTCCGTTGCCGGCGGTCACGCGTACCCACGCGTCAGACCGTCCGTTTTCCCTCGAGGACTTCACCTCCCGCATGGGGCACGACCTCCGGGAGGCATTTCACTTCATCGTGGACGACCCGCCACTGGCAGTGGCGCTGATCCAGATATCCCTGGCTCCAACTCTCCTGCTCGTCCTCGCCGCTGTGGGCCAGGACTTCGTCACCAACACGCTGCACCTGGGCCAGGCCAGCACTGGTCTCTTCTTCCTACTCGCTCCGGCGGGGCTCGGGCTGGGTTTGGGGATTGCTATCCTCGGCCGCTGGGGAGAGAAGCTTCACAAAGAGCGGCTGGTACTGGTCTCGCTCATTGCCCTGGGCGTCACCGTCATCGGCCTGGCAGCAGTCCCGCTGGAGGCCTCCTTCTGGCAGAGCCTGCACGATGCCGGCTTGCCGATCCCGGCGGGCGTCGGCTTCACCGTTACCATGTTTCCCATTACCGTCCTGATGGGCCTCGAAGTGGCCTTTATCAACGCCCCGGCTCAGACCATCATTCAGGAGCGAGCGGCGCCGGCCATTCGCGGCCGGGTCCTGGCGATGCAGCAGACCCTTACCGCCGCTCTCGCTATCCCGCCCTTGATCCTGGTTTCCGGCAGCGCCGCCGTCATTGGCACGCCGGCCACCCTCACCCTCGCCGGACTGGCCATCATCGTCATCGGCCTGGCGATCGTCTACACGGTGTGACGACTGAAATCAGGAAGCTAGGGCCGGTGTGCAATCGCTGGATTGCATGTGTACGGGCGAATCGCGATCGCTGGATTGGATGTGCGCCCATGTGCAATCGGCCGAGATGTAGGGACGATGTGCACTCGGCTGAGATGTGGTGCGGGTTGTCAATGGGCCGAGATGTACGGGCGATGTGCAATCGGCTGAGATGTAGGGGCGATGTGCAATCGCCCGCCGCTCCACAGAGCGGCTTCGGTGCATGCATCCCCAGAGCATGCCTTGGCGTCACAGGTTCGGTCGGGGCCGCACCCCCGATTCCACTCGCTGCGGCGGGACCCGGAAAGACTCGCCTGTTCCCGAGACCCATATCCCTGAGTGGCGAGCACCGGAAGCTGTGCTGAGGCACAGCGGGCGATTGCAAATCGCCCCTACATTTCGGGCACGCGATTGCACATCGCACCGACATCTCAGGCCCCCAATGGCACATCGCCCCTACATTTCGGGCCCGCGATTGGAAATCGCCCCACACCCCCTATCCAGCGATTGCACCCCGCCCCCACAGATTCGTCGCCATAGCCCAAACGAGCCTCTACATGAAGGCACGCAGCGCCCCAACCATATCTTTCCCGATACGCCACAGGGGCCGCGTGCGCCGGACCATGTGGAAGATCTCGAACGCTTTGACTCGCTTCGGCGTGGCATCCACGGTGAGGAACTCTTGCATGGCGGCGTTGAGCATGCGCGGGTAGATGCCGAAGAACTCGCGGTGGTCGCGGAAAAACGCGGGGGCGTTGCGGAGCGAATAGAGATCCTTCATCACGAAGCTGTCTTTCAGTTTGTCTCCGTAAGCCTGTAAGGTCGCAGAGGAGTAGTCACCCTTCTTCCAGGCTTCCACTGCCGTTTCTCCTGCCATCCGGCCGCTGGCAATAGCCAGATTGCACCCCTCCTGAAAGAGGAAGTTCACAAAACCGGCGGTGTCACCGACCAGCATGTACCCGTCCCCGTATGGCCGCGGCAGCTCCTCATACTTCACCTCAGGGATCAGGTGGGCCGAGTACTCTTTGATCTCGGAGCCCTCGAGAAGCGGTTTGATGGCCGGGTGCGCTTTCAGCTCTTCGATGAGGTCGTTGGGCCTGGACTTGGTCTCCACCATGTGGCTCACAATGGCGCCAAAGCCGACCGAGAGCGTGTCCTTATTGGTATAGATGAAGCCGCTGCCCATCATGTTGTTGGCAAATTCGCCGGTCAGCAGGATGGTCACTCCCTGGCCGCTGGGCACGTTGAACCGCTGATTGATGACCTCTTCCGGCAGCGCGTGGATCTCCTTGACAGCCAGTGCCGCATTTTCCATGGTGAAGTCCCTGCGCAATCCGGCCTTGGCAGCCGCGAAAGCGTTAATTCCTTCAGCCATGATCACGACGTCGGCGTAGAGATCGCCCTCCCGCCCGGTTCGCACGCCCACAACTTTAGCGTTGTCGAAGATGAGGTCGGTCACCTGCGTCTCCGTGATGACGTAGGCGCCCGCTTCCTCCGCCTGCTTGGCAAACCAGGGGTCGAGGTGAGCGCGGAGGACCGTGAAGGCGTTATATGGCGGCTGGGCGAACTCTTCCGTCCGGAAGCCGCCCATGACCACTGACTCCTTTCCCAGCAGCCATAGTCGTTGGTCGATCACTGCCCGCTCCAGCGGCGCGCCGTTGTTCCAGAACTGCCCAAACGCGGACTCGGTCGCCTCGCGAAACAGGACGCCCCCCATCACGTTTTTAGATCCAGGCTGATCGCCGCGCTCGAACACCACCACATTCATGCCGGCCTTCGCCATGGTCAGCGCGGCGGCGGAGCCTGCGGGTCCGGCGCCCACTACGATGGCGTCAAACTTCTCGTCTTCCATGGTTCCCTCGCCCTACGGGAGCCCGAACAATGCCCGCACAGCGGTGACGGACTCGGATGCGTACGTCAACAATCCGGTCGGAATGATGCCAAGCACTATGCTGCCGAGCGCCGCCGTCCAGATGCCGACATCGATGTTCCAGGGAAGCTGCGGCCGGGTAACGGGCTCGGCGCTCGCCGGCACCTGCTCTACCGCGGGAGGCTGCTCTGGCGGAACAGGCTGCTCAACCGGAGCCGCCTCTTCGGCGGGCTGCAGGAACATGACGGCAACCACTCGCAAGTAGTAGACGACCGAGACCAGGCTGGTAATCACACCCACCACCACCAGGTCCACATGCCCTGCCTGTACCGCGGCTTGAAATGCCACGTACTTGGCGAAAAAACCCGCGGTTGGCGGGAACCCGGCAAGCGAGAACATGAAGATCGCCATGGGCAGGGCGAGCGCTGGATTGCGATAGAAGATGCCGCGGTAGGACGCAATTTCGTCGCCAGCCCGACCGGTCGTCTCCAGGTAGGCGACGAATACAAAGGCCCCGATATTCATAAAGGTGTAGGCCAGAAAGTAAAAGGCAACCGCGGATTGGCCCAGCGCGTTGTTCGCCGCCATGGCGACAAGGATGTAGCCCGCATGGGCGATGCCGGAATAGGCCAGCAGCCGCTTCATGTTGCTCTGCGCCAGAGCAGCAATATTTCCCACCACCATAGTGGCGATCGCAAGCGCCCACAGCGCGCCGTACCAGTGGCTCTCGACCGTCGAGAGTGACATGCTGAACACGCGAATAAAGGCGGCGAAGAGGGCTGCCTTGGTGGCGACCGACATGAAGGCGGTCACCGGCGTGGGCGCGCCTTCGTACACATCCGGTGTCCACATGTGGAAGGGCACAATCGACACTTTGAAGGCGAAGCCGACCAGCATCAGGCCGATGCCGATGTAGAGCAGCGGGCTGGAGGTGGCCGCCGCCGAGCACCCGTGGGCGTGGCCCGCCAGGCAGGTCGAGATCTTGATCAAGCTGGTCGAACCTGTGACGCCGTAGAGTAAGGCGAAGCCGTAAAGGAGGAACGCCGAGGCAAATGAGCTGAGCAGGAAGTACTTGAATCCCGCCTCCTGCGACCGCGGCCGGAAGCGCTCAAAACCGGAAAGGATGTAGAGCGCAAGGGACAACAGCTCCAGGGCGATGAAGAGCACCATCAGGCTCAAGCCGGCTGCCATCAACATCATGCCCAGCACCGCTCCCAATATCAGGGCGTAATACTCCCCCGAGTCGAAGGCGGAAGTGCTGATATAGCCGGGCGAGATGAGCACCGCCAGCGCTGCCGAGATCAGGATCGAAAAGTCAAAGAACATGGCGAAACGGTCGCTGGTTACCGTCCCGTACAGCGCTGAGGCCATTCCCCCCGTTCTCCAGAGATTCCAGGACGCGGCGAATGCCAGCGCCAGGATGATAAGCGTGAGCCAGGTTGTGAGGTTGACTTTCTTCCCGGGGACAAAGACGTCGACGAGCATCAAGAGCAGCATCCCGCCGGCGATGATGAGCTCGGGAAGGACCGAGCCCCAGTCAGCCAGGGTGACATTGATGTGAATGACCGCTACAATCACCGGCCGCCTCCGAACCCGGGCAGTGAGCCGCGGTTCACCAGTGTGGTGACCGGCTGCATGGTGGGATTGATGCGCTGCGTCAGGGTGTAGGGCTGGATGCCGATGTAGATGATAAGCAGGATAAGCGGCACGAATAGAGCGATCTCACCGGGCAGCAGATCGCCGGGGATGAGCCGCCGCAGCACCGGATACTGATACGGCGTCCGGCCCGGCGCTTCCGCCAAGACCGCCACCTCGTCCGCCGAGACCGCGACCGGCCCGTTCATGGTGTTCTGGAAGAAACGAATCATGTACCAGGCGGCGAGGATCACCACCAGCGCGCCGATCACGGCAAACCAGGCATTCTCGGCGAAGACACCGAGGAAGATGAGGATCTCCCCGGCAAACGATCCCAGGCCGGGAAGATCGAGACCGGCCAAAACAAAGACGAAGAACAGCCACATCAACCAGGGCCAGCGTTCCCCCAGTCCGCCCATTCCGTTCAGGAAGCGTGTCCCTGTCCGGGCAAAAATGTAGGCCACGGCCAGGAAGAGTCCTGAGATGATGATGCTGTGGTTGACCATCTGCAGGACGGCGCCGTCAAGACCGGTGGCGTTGAGCGTGAAGATGCCCAGAACGATCAGATTCATATGGCTGATGCTGGCATACGCGACGATTTTCTTGATGTCGGTCTGCACAAGGGCCAGCACCGCCGCGTAGAGCAAGCCGATGATGGCGAGAATCGACACCAGTGCCTGCCAGCTGTGCGACGCGGACGGAAACAACGGGAGCGAGTACCGCACAAAGCCGAAAGCTCCCGCCTTGGACAGGATCCCGGCGAGGGCGATCAGGAACGGCAGCGGGGACTCTGTATAGGCCGTCGGCGCCCAGGCGTGAAAGGGAAAGAGCGGTGTTTTGATGGCAAACGCCAGACCGAAGGCAAGGAAAAGCCAGTTCTGTGCCCCCTGACTCACCGGATTGGCCACCAGCCCATGGGGGCCAGCCATGTCAAGTGTTCCGGTTTGCGACCAGAGGTAGAAGATGCCGACCAGCATCAGGAAGCTTCCCAGCACGGTATAGATCACGAATTTCATGGTGGCGTACACCCGGCGCTCTTCCCCCCATACGCCCAGGAGGAAATAGCTGGGAATCAGCATCGCCTCCCAGAACACGAAGAAGAGGAACAGGTTTATGGAGACGAACACACCGAGGATGGCCGTCTCCAGGAACAGCATGAGGATCAGAAACAGGCGCTGCCGGTCCGCGATCATAAACGTGGCGGCCAGGATCGCGACCGACATCATGAGGCTGGCCAGAGCCACGAGAATGATTGAGACCCCATCCACGCCGACCCAGTAGGAGACGCCAATCGTGGAGATCCAGGCGTGACGATCGGCGAACTGGAAGGTCCAGCCGGCTGTCCCTGCCCCCGGAAGCTCAAACTTCACCAGGAGGAATAGCGCCAGCAGCAAGTCGATCAGGGCCGCGGCCACGGCGATCATTCGCACCGTGCGGGGGTCGTTGATAAGCCAGCAGACGAGGCCCGCCGCTACCGGAAGCCACAGGATAATCGAGACCAGCGGGAAACCCAGCGCGTTGGTCGCCGTCGCCATCTAGCGTCCTCCCAGCACGTAGTAGCCCATGATCAACACGGCGCCGAACAGGATCCCCAGCGCGTAATTGCGAACATATCCCGTCTGAATCCTGCGCGCGTAGCCGCTGAAGCGCCGGAGCAGCCAGGCTGACCCATCCACCACTCCGTCCACGACATCGGCCTCGAAGAAGCGCAGCAGCATCCGACCTCCCCACTTCACGGGAGTCACAAACAGGGCATCGTAGATCTCATCCACGTAATAGCGGTGGGCGACCAGGTTGTACACGGCCGGCATGGCGGCGCTCACCCGGTCCGGTGCAGGGGAACGCTTGTAATACACCTGCCACGCCACCAGGACACCGATAGCGGTAAGGAGCAACGTCGCGATCAGTGAAACCCAGGAAAACGGCTGCGGGGCGATGACGGGACCGCCGTGCGGGAACAGGACGAACACCGCATGCAGCCAGCTTTCCATGAGGTTGTAGGCTCCGGGAAAGGCGAGATAGCCGCCGATGACGGAGAGAACCGCCAGCACCGCCATCGGAACTTTCATGGGGAGAGACGGGCCGTGGGCATGGTCGTAGAGCTCCCGGTCGCGCGGCTGTCCGTGGAACACGACGAAGAACAGCCGGAACATGTAGAGGGCCGTGAGCCCGGCTGTCAGCACCAGAAGGATCCAGACGATCCAGCCCACGGCGTCCCCGCCAACGGCTCGCCCGTAAGCAGAGGTGATCACGTCCTCCTTGCTGAAGAAGCCGGAAAAGAGCGGCGTTCCGATGATGGCCAGGACTCCAATGAGGAAGGTCCAGTAAACAAACGGCAACTTGTCACGGAGCCCGCCCATGCGCTGGATATTCAGCTCGTCCTGCATGGCATGCATCACCGCCCCTGCTCCCATAAAGAGCAGTGCCTTGAAGAAGGCGTGCTCGATCAGGTGAAAAATGCCAGCCGAGTAGACAGCCACGCCGACGCCGGCAAACATGTAGGCGATCTGGCTCATGGTGGAAAAGGCCAACACCCGCTTGATGTCGTTGTTGGTAAGTCCCATCGTGGCCGCGTACAGCGCGCCGATGCCGCCGATCAGCGCCACGACGTGCAGGCTGAACGGCGATTGCTCGTAGATGGGATAGGAGCGCGCGATGAGATAGACGCCCGCCGTCACCATGGTCGCGGCGTGTATGAGCGCGCTAACCGGCGTGGGCCCTTCCATGGCATCAGGCAGCCAGGTGTACAGCGGAAGCTGCGCCGACTTGGCCACGGCTCCCACCAGCAGAAAGAGGGCAAGCGCGGTTGCAACCCGGCCGTCAACCGGCAGGGTGTGCGCCTGGGCGAACACACCAAGGTAGCGTGTGGTCCCGAAAGTAACGTACATGATGAAGATGGCGACCATGATGCCCCAGTCGCCGATCACATTCATGACGAAGGCCTTGCGCGCCGCGGCAACAGCCGAGGGGCGCAAATAGTAAAAGCCGATCAGGAGATAGGAGGTCAGGCCCACGCCCGCCCAGCCCACCAGCAGCCAGATGTAGTTATCGGCCAGGACCACCAGCAGCATAGTGAAGATAAACAGGTCCATCTGACTGAAGAACCGACGATAGCCGTCCTCACCCGCCATGTAGCCCACGGAATAGAGCAGAATGAGGAAGCCGACGCCGGTGATCATCAACGTCATGGTGGACGACAGCGGATCCAGCCACAGTCCGAAGTCCAGGCTGAAGTTGCCGGCAACGGCCCAGTGCCAGGCGACTTCGTTGAAATGGCGGGTTGCCTCGGATTGGCCCTGCAGCCACGCAAAAGTGACGCCGGCACAGATGAAGGCCAGAAGCACGCTCCCTGGGCCGATGAGACTCACTGCCCGGTTATCGAGGCGCGTCAGCAGGGTGTTGAGGACGAATCCCGCCAGGGGAAACAGCAGGATGCCCCAGACAAAATGCTGCATCCCGCTACCCGCTCATCTGATCCAGCTCGTCCACGTCGATCTGCTGGCGCGTCTGGAAGATGGAGACGATCAACGCCAGCCCGACTACTACCTCGGCGGCAGCAACCGTCATGACGATGAATACGAATACCTGGCCGTCCGCGGACCCCAGCTGTTGGGAGAAGGTGGCAAACGTCAGGTTGACGGAGTTGAGCATCAGCTCGATGGACATGAAGATGATCAACGGGTCCCGCCGGGTGAGCACGCCGATGACCCCAAGGGTGAAGAGGATTGCCCCCAGGACCAGGAAATGTTCGGGGCCGGGAGTGAGATTCATGCGTTCGTATCTCCTCGCCTGCTCCGGCTCAGCGCCACCGCTCCGATCATGGCCACGATCAGCAGCGGAGCCGTCAGCTCAAAGGGAAAGAAGAAGCTGGTGAACAGCTGACGCCCGAAGACCTCGACATTGCCGCCGGATTGCAGCACCGTACTGTGAGCGCCGGTAATGGCACGCGGGTTCTCGGCGACGAAGAAGATGACCCCCGCCAGGAGAATGGCGGCCAGGGCCACACTCAGGGGACGCTGTCCGGGCAGGTGCCTTCCCAGAAAGGGGTAGGCCTCCACGCCCAGGAGAGCAATGACGAAGAGAAACAGGACCATGACCGCACCGGCGTAGATGAGAATCTGCGCGGCGGCGATGAACTGGGCACCGAGGAGCAAAAAGAGGACGGCCAGCTGGGAGAGCGTCAGGATCAGCGAGAGGCCGCTGTACATCGGGCTGCGCGCCGAGACCACCCCGATTCCGCCCAGGATGGCGATGGCGGCGGCCACATAGAAGACGATGCTGGCGACGACAGTCACGTTCCCTCTCCGATTTATTCGCTGGCGTGCCCCGCCGAGGACCGGGCGGGGCTGAAGGTACGGGGCGGCTCCAGGAGCATCTCTTTGGTGTAGATCAGCGGACCGCGCTGATAGTCCGACAGGTCGAGGATCGGCTCCAGGGTGATGGCGCCGGTAGGGCAGGCTTCCTCGCAGAAGCCGCAAAAAATGCAGCGAAGCTCGTCAATCTCGTAAACGCGAGCATAGCGCTCGCCGGCCGAGACGCGGTTCTCGGGTGTGTTCTCTTCCGCCTCGATATAAATGCAATCGGCGGGACAGGCACCGGCGCAGAGGTAACAGCCGATGCAGCGCTCCAGCCCGTTTTCGTAGCGGTGGAGCACATGGCGGCCGCGAGTCCGCTCGGGCAGTTTGCGGCGCTGCTCCGGGTACCGGACCGTGGTGGGAGGCCGGAAGAGATTCTTCAGCGTGACACCCATGCCACGCGCAAGCTCAATCAGTGCCAAAGTAGACCTTTCTCAACTCAAGGATACGAATAGCGCAGTCAGCAAGAGGTTTACGACGGCCAGGGGAAGCAGAATCTTCCAGCCGAACTCCATTAGCTGGTCGTACCGTATGCGAGGCAGCGTGGCGCGAACCCAGATGTAAAAGAAGATGAATAAGCCCATCTTCAGCAGGAACCAGGCGACCCCGATGAGCTGCCGCCAGGGCGCCGTGGTCACGTTCCAGATGATGCCGGTGCCGATACCCACCCAGCCGCCGAGAAAAAGGGTGGCCACCAGAGCGCTGACGGTCATCATGTTCATGTACTCGGCCATCATGAAGAGACCCCAGCGCATGCCACCGTACTCGGTGAAGTAGCCGCCGATCAGCTCCTGCTCGGCTTCCACCAGGTCGAACGGCGCGCGATTGGTCTCCGCAAAGCCGCCCACGACGAGGAGAAAGAAGCCGATGGGCTGCAGAAACACGAACCAGGTCATGCCGGGCCGGTGCTGCGCCTCCACGATGCCCATTGGGCTCAACGTGCCGGCGAGGAGCACGACTGCCAGCAGGGCGAGCCCGAGGGCCAGCTCGTAGGAGATCATCTGGGCCCCGGAGCGGAGCCCGCCCAGAAGGGAGTAGCGGTTGGCTGAGCTCCACGCGCCCAGGACGATCCCGTAGACGCCCAGGGAGAGGATTGCAAGAAGGTAGAGCAGTCCGATGTTCACGTTGGCCAGAGCTAGATCGCGCCATTTCCCGAAGAGGTAGATGGGGGGCCCGACGGGGATGATCGCGAATGCCATGAGGGCAACAAAAAGCGACAGGGCCGGCGCCGATAGATAGATGCCGAGCTTCACGTTGCGAGGGCTGATCTGTTCCTTCAGAAGCAGCTTCAACCCGTCGGCGAGCGGCTGAAACAGTCCAAGCGGGCCCACTCGAATCGGTCCGTACCGCGTCTGCAGGCGACCCAGAATCTGTCGCTCCCAGAGGGTGATATAGCCGAATCCGGCCAGGAGGAAGAGGATCACGACGATGCTCTTGATCACCGATTCGACGATGATGTCAATCCAGGCGCTCAAGCCGGCCCCCTACGCTCGCTGCAGACTCGCCGGGCGCACGCCCTGCGGCGGGATGGTGTCGTAGGAGATCGAGGAGTACACCGGAACGTCGCGCCGGATGTCCTCCCACACCTGCTGAGGGAGAGCGTAATCCAGCGGTCGATCGGTGTACTGCGAGAGATCGACTAGGATCTCCCAGTCTGCCCGCGCGACCCCAGGGGTGGGCACGATGTTGCGCACCATCTGAATTCTTCGCTCGCTGTTGGTGAATGTTCCCAGCTTTTCGGCAAAACTGGCAGCCGGCAGCACCACGTCGGCCAGGCGGGCTGTCTCGGTAAGAAACAGCTCATTGACCACCAGCAGATCCAACTGCTCCAGGCGGCGGTCGGTCTCGGGCGCCGGTATATCGCGGGCGAGATTGGCGCCGAGAACAAAGGCTGCTCGCACCTGGGAGTCAGGTCCGAGAAGGCGATCAACAGCCGAGCCGCCCCAACCGCCCAGAGGGAGCACACCCAGGTCCCTGGCTCCCAGCGAGTTGGCGGCGTCCAGCAACGGCAGGACGCCCACGGAGACACGCTCCCCCAGCGCCGCAGCCAGATCGCCGATTGCGACCAGTGCCCCGTTCTTGTCGGTCACGCCGTCCAGCCGGTCGTCGTAAACGATCGCGACCGGACCCTCGGTCAGGTAGGTCGCTACGACATTCCCAACGTCCTCCGGCGCGTCTCCACCCGTGAGCGACGACAAGAGCGAGTGAGCCATGTCGGCAAGGCGGCCCGCGGGATAGGTGAGCCGCGCCTCCGCTTTGCCCGTCAGTGGGATCTCGTCGGAGTTGATGACTACCAATCGCGCGCCGTGCTTGTTCACGGCCTTGCGGAGTCTCAGCTCCATGACCGGCTCGCGCAGGCTGGGATCCGCGCCCAGGAGCACGATTGTCCTGGCCTCATCGAGTGACGAGATAGAAGCGTTCAGGCTGTTGAGCGTTTCGAGCGCCGTCTCCCCATCGCCCGCGAGCTCGAGTTGGGGTCGGGGGAAGTGATCGACCTGCACCGAGCCGACCACGGCGTTCATGAATCGCTTGAAGACGAAGAGGTCCTCGTTGGTCAGCCGCGGTGAGGCCACGCCAACAACGGTATCCGGGCCGCTCTCTTCGACAACGGTGGCCAGACGTCCGGCGATGAACTGAAACGCCTCGTCCCATGGCACCTGCACAAAGGCATCGCCGCGCCGAAGCATGGGGGCGGTAACACGGTCGGGGCTATTGACGAACTCATAGTCATACCGGCCGCGGTCGCACAGCCAGCTGTCATCGACCTCTGGATTGTCGCGAGAGAGAAATCGGATGACCTCGTCGTTCTTGCGAATCGAAACGTTGAGGTTGCAGCCGAAAGCGCAGTGCGGGCACACACTGGGCCGGTTCTGAAGCTCCCAGGGTCGGAAATTAAATCGCTGCTTGCGGCTGGTGAGGGCTCCGACCGGGCAGAGCTCGACCACGTTGCCGGAGAAGTTGGAGACATAGGGCTCATCCTGAAAGGTGCCCACGACGGTGTGCTCCCCGCGATCCAGCAGGATGATCGATTTGTCCTCGGCGATCTCTGCGGTAAAGCGAACGCAGCGCCAGCAGAGGACGCAGCGCTCCCGATCGAGGGCGATTGTCGGCCCCAGCACAATTGGCTTCACATGGTGCCGCTTGGGCTCGATATAGCGGCTGGTTCCGGGACCATAGGCGAAAGACTGGTCCTGGAGCGGACATTCGCCGCCACGGTCGCAGATGGGGCAATCGAGTGGATGATTGGCCAGGAGGAAGTCGAAGATTCCCCGCTGCGCTTTGGCCACGACCGGACTTCGTGTCGAGACCACCATCCCGTCGGCAACTGGTGTCGAGCAAGCGGTAGTGGGTCCCTTAGACATCCCCTCGATCTCGACCAGGCAGGTTCGGCAGGCGCCGACCGGCCCCAGCTTGGTGTGGTAGCAGAAGATGGGTATGTCGATCCCCTGCGATTTGCACGCTTCCCAGAGCAGCGTTCCCTTGGGAACCTGCCAGGTCTGTCCGTCAACTGTGATGGATACCAGATCTTGCACCGAAACTCCGTCTAGGCCACGGCGCTTGCCGCGGAGTGGTACGGGCAGCCGCGCTGCAGAATATGCTGCTCGTACTCGTCATAGAAGTACTTGATTGAGGCGACGATATTTGAGGTCGCGAAGTCACCCAGCGGACAGAAGGCACGGCCAAGAATGTTGTCGCAGATGTCGAGCAGCAGCGGCAGGTCCTCTTGCCGGCCCTCTCCGTTCTCGATGCGGCGCACCGTCTTGGCGAGCCAGGGCGTTCCCTCGCGACAGGGGATGCATTTGCCGCAGGACTCGTGAGCGAAGAACTCGCTAATGCGCAGCTGCGCGCGAATGATGCACGCATCGTCCGGAATGATGATGAAGCTAGCCGACCCGAAGGCGGAGCCAGCAGCAGCATACCCTTCGTAGCTCAGCGGGATTTCCATATTGGCCTCGGTTCCCGGCAGCATCGGCGCGGACGCCCCGCCCGGGATATAGGCCTTGAGTTTCTTCCCTTCGACCAGACCGCCGGCCATGTCCTCCAGCAACGTCCGGAAGGGCGTGCCCATGTTGACCTCGTAGTTGCCGGGACGATTCACCGGCCCGCTGACCGAGCAAATCTTGGTCCCCGGGCTCTTCTCCGTTCCAAAGGATCGGAACCATTCGGCACCGTTGTTGACAATATGGGACACGTTCGCCAGTGTCTCGACATTGTTGATCACTGTGGGCTGACCGTACGCCCCCTTCACCGCCGGGAAGGGAGGCTTGAGGCGAGGAAACCCGCGATAGCCTTCGAGCGAATCGAGCATGGCGCTTTCCTCCCCGCAGATGTACGCGCCCGCCCCGCGGTGAATTACGATGTCGATGCTGGTGGCGGTGCCGAACAAGTTGGTACCCAGATACCCACCCGCGTATGCTTCGGCAACCGCGGCGTTGAGGATCTCTTCGATGTACAGGAACTCGCCGCGGATGTAAATGAAGGCCTTCTCGGCCCGAACTGCGTAGGCGGAGATCGCCACTCCCTCGAGAAGCTGGTGCGGATTTCGCTCCATCAGCTCGCGATCCTTGAAGGCACCCGGCTCGCTCTCGTCGGCGTTGACTGCGAGGTAGGTGGGCAGAACGCCCTTGGGGATGAAGCTCCACTTGCGGCCGGTCGGAAAGGCGGCGCCCCCGCGCCCGGCGAGGCCGGAGTCCATGACAACCTGCGTCACCTCTTCCGGCTGCATCTCCGTCAACGCCTTGCGCAGCCCGCTGTAGCCGCCGTTCTCGACGTAGACCGGCAGTCTATTGATATCCGGCACATCGACATGTTTGAAAAGGATTCTGTCCATTTACCGTTCCGTCTCGATAAGGTCAGGATGTGATCGCCTCACGGTGAGGCCGGGTACACCACCGGTTCGCAGCTGCTGCTGACGCGCAGCCTCGATCAGAGCGTCCACTTTCTCTTGCGTCAGGTTCTGGAAATAACGATGGTTGACCTGCATGACGGGAGCCCGATGACAGGCGGCCAGACACTCGACCCGAAAGAGCGTGAACATGCCGTCGGCGGTGGTCTCTCCCGGCGCTATGCCCAGCTTCTGGCTGATGTAGTCGATCATCTCGTCTGCCCCGAGAATGGAGCAGGGCAAGGTCTTGCAGACCTCCAGCACGTACGTGCCCACCGGCTGCTTGTAATACATGGTGTAGAAGCTGGCGACCTCTTCCACCTGGTCCCAGTCCAGATCGAGAATCACCGCTACTTCTTCCATGGCCTCCCGGGTCAGCCAGCCGACTTCGTTCTGCGCCACGTGGAGGGCGGGAAGCAGAGCGGAGCGGCGCTCCGGGTACTTGGCGACGAACTCGCCGATCCGTCGGTGTGCCGCCTCGGACAGCACAGCCATCAGCGGTCAACCTCTCCCAGCACGATGTCGATACTGCCGACAATCGCTACAAGGTCGGCGATGAGGCCGCCGTGCATCATCTGGGGGAGCGCCTGCAGGTTGTAGAACGAGGGGGCGCGCATGTGGAAGCGATATGGCTTTCCCGTCCCGTTACTTACCAGGTAATATCCCATCTCTCCCCGCGCGCCCTCGATCGCCTGGTACACCTCACCTACGGGTGGCTTCAGCCCCTCGGTGAAGAGCTTGAAGTGGTGGATGAGCGCCTCCATGTCCTGCACGATCTCATCCTTGGGCGGGGGCACGATTTTCCGATCGTCAATGCGCCACGGGCCTTCGGGAAGGCCGTCAATGGCCTGTTCCACGATGCGCAGGCTCTGCCGCATCTCGCGAATGCGACACATGAACCGATCGTAGACGTCGCCGTTCTCACCGAGAATGACGTCGAAGTCGAAGTTCTCGTAGCCGCTGTAGGGAGCGCGCTTGCGCATGTCGTACGGAACTCCGGATGCACGGATGGTCGGCCCGGAGCAGCCCATATTGATGGCGACCTCGGCGAGAAGGACGCCGGTATGCTTGGTCCGCTCGACCCACAGAGGGTTTTCGGTGAGGAGCTCCTCATACTCATCCACCCGCCCACGCATGTAGCCGATGAACTCGCGCACCATGGGCTCGAATTCGGGGGTGAGGTCGTTGGCCAGACCGCCGATGCGGATGAAGCTGGTCATCATTCGCACGCCGGAGAGGTTCTCCTTGATGTCGAGGATCTTCTCGCGCTCACGGAAGCAATACATGAACACGCTCATGGCGCCCAGGTCGAGCGCGTGCGTGCCCAGCCAGACCAGGTGGCTGGACACTCGCTCCAGCTCGGCCAGCAACACGCGTATCCACTTCACACGCTCCGGGACGTCCACGCCCACCAGCTTCTCCGCCGCCAGGACGTAGGCGAGCTCGTCCAGCATGTTGTCGAGGTAGCCCATACGGTCGGTGAGGGTGATGACCTGCTGATACTTCAGCCGCTCACCGGTCTTCTCGATACCCGTATGCAGGTATCCGATGTCGGGCTGGAGCCGGATGACCGTCTCTCCCTCGAGCTCGACCAGAAGTCTCAGCACTCCGTGCGTGGAGGGGTGCTGCGGCCCCATGTTGAGGATCATCGTGTCCTGGCGTGGTTCGGTCGTGACCATCAGGAAGTCCTATTCAACCCACTTGTCCGATTTGGGGCGCGGCAGAGCGATTTGCGTCTGCTGGAAGTCCTTCCGCATGGGATGGCCGACCCACCCTTCCGGAAGCAGAATCCGACGCAGGTCCGGGTGACTACTAAACTCCACGCCGTAGAGGTCATACACCTCGCGCTCCGCCCAGTTGGCAGCACCCCATACACTCGTCACCGACGGCACCGGCTGGCCCTCCACTGTCTGCACCTTGAGCCGCAGACGAATCATGTACTCCAGCGAGGTCAGGTGATAGACGATGTCGAACCGTGGACGCTGGTCAAGCCAGTCCACGGCACTCAGGTCAGAGAGGAAAGTATAGGTCAGATCATCGTGGCAGAACTTCGCCACATCCACAATCTGGTCGCGTCGAATCAACAGACTGACTTCGCCCCGGAAGTGCACGACGTCGAGAACGGCCTCCGGAAATCGCTCCTGAAGAGCAGCGGCGCTTTCCTCTGGAGTCAACTACACACCTCGGCCGCTGAGCTGGAGATCCGACGCCGGGGGAACGCCCGCTTTGATCTTGTCCTGGAGCATGGTGAATCCGTACATCAGCATGTCTGGAGTAGGCGGGCAGCCAGGCACATAGATGTCCACGGGCACGATCTGATCGACTCCCTGGACGATAGCGTAGTTGTTGAACACGCCTCCTGTGGAGGCGCACGCGCCCATGCTGATGACCCACTTGGGATCGGGCATCTGGTCGTAGATCTGGCGTAGTACCGGCGCCATTTTTGTGGAGAGTCGACCCGCCACAATCATCAGATCAGACTGGCGGGGCGAGGCACGGAATGCCTCGGCGCCGAATCGCGCGATGTCCCACCGAGATGCACTCATGGCCATCATCTCGATGGCGCAACAGGCCAGACCAAAGAGGGCCGGCCACACCGAGTTGGCACGCGCCCAGTTCGCCAGCTGGCTCACCGTCGTGGTGAACACCGCACCCTGCTGGACGGAAAGAAGCGATGTGTCGTCAATCCTGGTGAGCGTCGGAGGCTGAATAACGGGTATGAAGTCGTCGGAAGGCCCGGAAGGGCCGTCGATTACCAATCGAGTGCTCCCTTTTTCCAGATGAAGATGTAGCCAACTGCAAGAAATGCGAGGAAGATGAGCATTTCGATGAATCCGGGGAACCGGAGTGCTTTCAAGATGATGGCCCAGGGATAGAACGACACTCCCTCGATATCGAAGAGCAGAAATAGCATGGCGATGACATAGAACTTGACCGGAAATCGCTGCTTGGGCGGCTGGATCTCCGTCATCCCGGATTCGTACGGCGACAGCTTTTCCCGGGTAGGGCGATACGGCCCCGTGATCAGGGTTGCAATCACATTGGTCGCCGCGAATCCGCCGGCAAGCAGGGAGAGAATGAGGATGGGGACGTAGTCGGTTAGCAAGCTTCCCCTCGGATAAACCGAATATCGTGCCGCCGAACTCCCGCCGTGATCATCGCGGGTTGGAGATGCGAGATCGGCATCTGGGAGCCAATTCCACAGTAGCATAATGACCCTCTCAGCCCCTGGCCCGGCCCCGGGAGTCGGCCGAAGGTATGTACACTGGCGCAGTGGGCACGAACAGGCGGAGAGGAGGAAGTTGTCATGCACAGCGTTCGTCCGCGACGGGGCACCATGATGGACCTGCGCCGTATCACCATCGGAGACTACGTCGCCCTGGTAGCCAGCCTGCTGACGGTTGTCAGCCTATTCATGACGTGGTTTGTCAGCAATGTTCCCGGCACCCACGATCAGTGGGCCTTCACCTATTCCGAAGTCGCAGCAGTCGTCGTCATCGTTTTCTTTCTTGCAACCCTGTTTCTGGTTCTCTATCCGGCCATAGCGCCCGAGTTCGGCCTGCCTCCACTTCCCTTCAGCACGCCTCTGATCTTTCTCACCATGGGCGGCATCCTCCTGCTGATGTTCATGTTCGAGTTTGGGAAGTACAGCTGCATCCTCTGCCAGGGCGTCTCCCGTGGCTTCGGAATCTACGTGGGGCTGATCGCCTCGGTGGCATTTATCATCGGTGCCATCGTCAAATGGGGTTCCCGGCCCTCACGCACCCGGGTGTAGAGCGGTGACCGCGACTGCGCGCGCCGTTCGGGCGCCTCGCGGAACCGCACTGACCTGCAAGGGGTGGCAGCAGGAAGCGGCCCTCCGGATGCTGATGAACAATCTGGATCCGGAGGTGGCCGAGCGGCCCGACGACCTGGTTGTTTACGGGGGAACCGGCAAGGCCGCGCGAACCTGGTCCGCCTTCGATGCCATCGTCGCCTCGCTACGGTCCCTGGACAACGACGAGACGTTGCTGATCCAGTCGGGCAAGCCGGTCGGTATCTTTCGGACGCACCCGCAGGCTCCGCGCGTTCTGATCTCCAACTCCATGCTGGTGCCTGCCTGGGCCACCTGGGATACGTTCCGCGAACTTGAGGCGAAGGGCCTGACCATGTACGGTCAGATGACCGCCGGTAGCTGGATCTACATCGGCTCCCAGGGCATTCTGCAGGGAACGTATGAAACCCTGGCCGAGGCGGCGCGGCAGCACTTCGGCGGCAGTCTTGACGGGAAGTTGGTGGCAACGGCCGGACTGGGCGGCATGGGCGGCGCCCAGCCCCTCGCCGTCACCATGAATGGGGGCGTAGCGCTGATCGCCGAAGTGGATCCCTCCCGGATTCAGCGTCGGGTCGAGACGGGGTATCTGGACGAAGCCGCTCCGACAATTGACGCCGCGGTGGAGAGCGCCCGTGCAGCCGCCGCTGCTGGAACCCCGCGCTCTATCGGCGTGCCCGCTAACGCAGTCGATCTATACGAGTACCTTGCGGCTCATGGACCACGGCCGGATGTCGTGACCGACCAGACCTCGGCGCACGATCTGCTGAACGGGTATGTGCCCGCCGGGGTCGGCCTGGCCGAGGCTCTGGCACTGCGAGGATCGGATCCCGCTGCTTACCTGGCGCTGGCCCGCGACAGCGTGGTGCGGCACGTCCAGGCGATGCTGGCTCTGCAGCATCAGGGTGCGGTCACCTTCGACTACGGAAATAACATCAGACAGCAGGCGCTGGATGCCGGCCTGGCCGATGCCTTCGGATTTCCGGGCTTCGTCCCCGCTTTCATCCGTCCGCTGTTCTGCCGGGGCAAAGGCCCGTTTCGCTGGGTTGCGCTCTCCGGCGATCCCCAGGACATCTACCGCAGCGATAAGCTCGTTCTCGATCTCTTTCCCGAGGACGAAGCGCTGCGACGATGGATAAAGCTGGCCCGGGAGAAAGTGCAGTTTCAAGGGCTCCCTTCGCGCATCTGCTGGCTCGGCTACGGCGAGCGCGCCCGGTTTGGGTTGGCGCTCAATGAGCTGGTCCACCGCGGCGAGATCAGCGCGCCCATTGTCATCGGGCGTGACCATCTGGACTCTGGGTCGGTGGCATCACCCAACCGCGAAACGGAGAGCATGCGCGACGGCAGCGACGCGATCGCCGATTGGCCGATTTTGAACGCACTGGTTAACACTGCGGCCGGCGCCTCCTGGGTGTCGGTCCACCACGGAGGCGGCGTCGGCATCGGCTATTCGATCCATGCCGGGATGGTCGTGCTAGCCGACGGATCTGACGATGCTGCCCAGAGACTTGAACGGGTGCTGACCACCGATCCCGGAACGGGTGTTATGCGACACGTGGACGCGGGCTACGAGGACGCGATCGAGACGGCGCGGGAGCAAGGAATCGAGATTCCCATGCTGCCCGACTGACGTCCTGCACAGACAGCCGCGACGAACGGCCCGCTCGCTTACAGTGATGCCATGGGGCGAGATGTAGCGCGCACGTCACCTGGCGTGCAGACAGCGTTCGTCGGCTTCGCGCTCTTCCTGCTCATCGGAGCCACAGCCGCCATGTTCGGCCCAACCATCCCAGCCTTTCGCTCCACCTTCCACATCTCGGCCACAGCGGCGGGCCTTCTGCTCGGGGGCCATTTTGCCGGATCGCTTCTGGGCACGATGTCGCCCAGCTTCCTGCCCGAACGCCTGCGCGCACCTCGCACTCTCACGGCTGTCGCCACGCTCTGCTTCGCACTCGGGTGTCTGACGATTGGTAGTGCGCCCAGTTGGCCAGTCCCTGTGGCCGGGGCCGGTATCGAGGGCGTGGGGTGGGGCGGGATCGTCATCGTGTTCAACGCCCTCTTTGTGTCCGGCTTCGGAAGCCGGAGTCCTACCATGCTCATTCTCTTGAATGCCGTGTATGGCCTGGGGGCGATTCTCGGCCCGACAGGCGTGGCTCTGCTGGCCACCGGCGGCTTTCGGCTTCCGTTCTTGCTTGTCACGGCAGTGGCGCTCGCGGTCCTACCCTTTGGGCTGGTGCTCCCCGGTAATGCAAAGGTTTCCGCTCCGAGCGGGCACCCGACGCCCTCCGCCTCGGTTATGCTCCGGCCCCTGGCCGTCTTTATAGTCGCCTTCTTCCTGTACGGTGGCCTGGAGGCAGGGATCGGGGCGTGGGAGCCGACACACCTCATTGCTACCGGCCTCTCCGTTGCCGGCGCTGCCATGGTCACTTCCGTCTTCTGGGCCAGTTTCACCCTTGCGAGGCTCGTCGCCGCACCACTGGCGCTGATCGTCAACCCGGAGCGACTCGTCCTGGGCTGCCTGGCCGTCGTCGTCTTCCTGGCGCTGGCTACACGCGTGGACGCCATCACGCCCGCCGCCTACACGGGGTGCGGGTTGTTTCTCGGGCCAGTCTTCCCGCTCGCTGTTGTGTGGTCAGGCCGCACCATCCGCGCCTCTCAGCGAGTCACCTCGTTCGTAATCTCGGGTGACTTGCTGGGAGGCGCCGTCCTGCCCCCGTTCCTCGGACAGCTTGTCATGAGCGTCGGCATACAGGCGTTGCCCATGGCTTTCGCCGTGTTGGCGGCGGGGTCGTTCAGTATTCTGCTCGCGGTCCAACTCATGGGAAGGCGACTGATCGCAATCTCCACGTCATGATAGGCGAGCAGCGGAAGCGCGATTTTCAATTCTGCACGTCCGCCGCACCCTTTGCCCAAATGGTCGCTTATCCAGATAGGTAAGTTTGAGGATCTTTGAGCGTTGTCTCGAAACGCGTGGCTGGCGGGAGCAACGGAAACGTTAATCGTTGAATGAGTGCGAGACCGAGAAATCGGCTCTGAACTAACGAGTGCCGCCCCCCGCATGGTCAGTGCCGCAAGCTGCAGGTGAAGTTTGTCTTCCCGGTACTGCTGCTTCGCCACGGTCGCAGGCCGTCATCGAGCTAGCTGCCGGCGTACCCCGGAGGCTGGTTGAAGCCGCCAAACTCCTGCTCCAGCAGTACGGTGACGTGGATGGTTGTCAGATCTTCGAGGTAGGGCCCGATTGCCTGGATGCCGATCGGAAGCCCATCGCCGGTCAGTCCAATGGGGAAGGCCGTCGCGGGCTGGCCGCTGAGGACGGCGAGCGCAGGAAACCCGAGCTGCAGTGAGTATGGCCATGGCCGGCCGTTGATCTCGAGCTGCCGCTCGGACTTCGGGGCGTCAGTATGGGGAAATGCGGGCGTACTGAAAATCGGGGCCAGCAGAACGTCCCAATCCCGGAAGAATGCGCGATACGCTGCCCGATATTCTTCTCTCGCTCCATACCACGCCATGTACTGTGCTGCGCTCGCTTCCAGTCCCTGGACGACGGCGTCGTCAAAGTCGGCGATCCCCACCCGCTCCTGTGCGGCGCGCTCTCTGCGCTGCTCCGGCGGTGCGAAGCTTCCGGTCTGGGCGGCGAACAGCGACAAATACAGACTGTGGTGGTGGCGCAAATCGCCGAACGCCTCGGGCTGCGCTCGCTCGACCCGAGCACCGGCACCGGCAAGCGCGGCAATCAGGTGCTCGAGCACCGAGGCGATCTCGGCATCGAGGGGAAGCCACGGGACCGGAGGAAGGACGGCGACGCGGTAGTCGCGGAGAGATTCATGGCGTGGCGGCGGCAGGTGGAGGTGCCAGCCAACGTCCTCTCCCACGTCTGCTCCGGCAATGACGCTGAGTGCCAGCTGCAGATCCCGGGCACTTCGGCTCAGTGGACCAAGCACGCCCAGCCCACCGGACGCGTTTGGAAGTGGGCTCCCAGGAAAGTGTCCACTCCCTGGCACGGCGGTCTGGCTCGGCCGGTGGCCGTATACGCCACAGAACGCGGCCGGTACGCGGATTGATCCTCCAAGGTCGCTGCCGAACTCCAGTGGCGTCAGTCCTGCAGCAAGAGCGGCAGCACCGCCTCCGGTGCTGCCTCCCGGCGTGCGGCTGAGATCCCAGGGATTGTTGGTACGCCCGAACAGGGGATTATTGGCCTGCCAGTCATCTGCCCACGGCGGGACATTGGTCTTGCCCATGATCACCCCGCCCGCTTCCCGGATACGGCTCACGATGCGGGCGTCTGAGGCAGGCTGACGCTCCGCCGCTTCCGGCACGCCAGCCGTGCCCCGCAGGCCCTGCACATCAATGGTGTCCTTCATCGTGAGCGGGAGACCCAGGAGCGGTCGGTCTTCTCCACGACCTCGTGCCACGTCTGCCGCCAGCGCCGCCTCGCGCGCATTCTCGAAATCCGGTGTGACAACCGCATTCAGCCCTGGGTTGTAGCGGGCGATGCGACCCAGGTGGAGATCCAGCAGTTCCACGGCGGAAACCTGCCGATGTTTGAGCGCATCGAGCATGACGTGCGCCGGAGCAAAGGGATCGAGGCCTGTGGGGGACATAGCGGCACTGCCTTTCACCAGGCAAGAGTTGCGGCAAGCAGGAAGTGTCCCACAACTTCCTACCACTTCGCGTCATTCTAGACGGCAATATAGAACCTTTGCGCCCGCGACACAGTCGTTCCTTGCCCCTGTGAGGCTGACAATATCTAGCCTGGAATGCATCAAGGCTCGCTCTGCCACCGCTTCAACCTGTCGATCGTCGTCCGCGCGATTGGGCTGACCACCAGTTGCCCTCCGATTGTTCCCGCATCCTGCGCTGCGATCTCCATCGCAGGCAGAATCTCGTCGCCGACCTGTCGCTGCATGGCCAGATGGGAGAGGCTCTGGACGCTGGCCTGGCGCACTCGCACCTCCTCGTCATGGGCGAGCGCGCGAGTCAGTGCATTGATCACGCGTACGTCGGCGGTGAAGTCGAGAGCGGCGGCCGCTTGCGTGCGGACCGCGGCGTTTGCGTCGCTTTGCAGCGTGGCAAGGAGCGGGACTACCGCCCGCTCACTGCTGGTGAAACCGAGGGCGGTGGCTGCTGCCCAGCG
The DNA here is from genome assembly GCA_025966365.1 of Chloroflexota bacterium. Lineage (GTDB taxonomy): Bacteria > Chloroflexota > UBA5177 > UBA5177 > UBA5177 > JAICWV01. The sequence continues at coordinate 24,880 of JAICWV010000027.1, forward strand.
TACTCGCCAATCGTCGCTCCGTGACGCGTCCAGCAGCTGGCCAAGCACCGACGTGCCGAGCTTGCCCACGATGGCCGCAGCACTGTGGCGCACGCGTTCGTCGTTAGAGGCGAAGACCGGCAACAGGGCGGAGGCGGCACGCGGGTCGCGTAGCTCCTCAAGCGCATGACTGGCGATATTCCCTACCTCCTCATCACTCAACATCTCCAGGAGCACATCAAAGGCGCCCCTGCCGCCCAACTCACCAAGAGCATAGGTTGCGCTTCTGCGGAGATCTGCCGGCTCCGCTCTGTTCAGCATGATGTCGATCAGCGGAACAGTGGCACGCCGATCTCCCAGCCGCCCCAGATAAAACGCCACCATCTCCCGGACTCCGAGATCCTCGCCTGGATCGATGAGCGCCGAGGCCATGGCCTCGTACGCCCGCTTGTCGCCGATGCTTCCCAGTGTCCGCGCCGCCCAGCCCCGGGCATGTGACGTCGCGCTCGTGTCTTCGAGTAGCGCGATCAGCGGCGCGACGGCCGGCTCACCGATACGCTGCAAACTACGGCTGGCGTCCTCAGCCACACCCAGTCCGGAATCCTCGAGTTGCCGCAGGAGGTCAGGGGTTACCTGCCACTTGCGCTGTTCATCAGCCAGGTGCGTACGTCCTTTCGAGCGTCCCGCGTGGACACCTCAATTGATTGTCGCCCCGGTCGGCTACTCGTGCACCTGGTGTGCTCGCTGGGCGGCTTTTACCAAGTCTGATCCCTGTGGTCGTGTACTGGTACACGACCACAGGGAGGGAGATGGGAGCCAGAGGCTCCCATCCCGGTCAACGAAGCCAGAGAGAGACGGTGGTGGCAACTATCGCCACCGGGGCAACCGGCGTGAGGAGGAGCTTACGACGGGAGCAACCACGAAGGCTGCGGCGAACTGCAGAACAGAGCCGCCGACGGGCACCACGCTTGTGATCCTGAGAAGTTGGCAGCCAAGGCGTCGTCGAAGGCGTCTAGGTTACGACCACGGTCGTCCCCAGAGGAGCCCAATTCCAGACCCAGGCCGCCGCGTCTGTCGGCAGATTGACGCAACCATGTGTCCCCAGGATGTAGTTCCCCGTGCCTAGATCGGTCGGCTGGAGGTTCGATCCCGGACCGAAATTGGATCGCCAGGACGCATCGTGCAGTCCCTCGCCGCCATAGAAGGGCATCCAGTACTGGACGAATGACGGCAGATAGTAATACGGCGAGCCAACGGGCCATGGCGAGTGGAACGTAAAATTGGGAATCTTTTCGTAGATATGAAAGACGCCGTGGTCGGTGGGTAGCTCGGGACCACCGGTAGTGACCGGGGTCGAATAGACCTGGGTTCCACCCTCGTAGGCGGTGGCGGACTGCGCCTCGGTTGAGACCACGATCATCTTGGCGGGCAACAGGGCGGTTATGTCCTTTCGTGCCGCTGCGATGCTCTGGTCCAGGTTCAGGACTCCGACTGCCGCGGTAGTCATGTCACTCTGGCTTGCAATCGCGCTGGCCTGCCGGTCCAGATTCGCCTGATCGGTTCTCCCCCGCGCGTTGACCAGGGCGAGCAGAGCGAGCGTCGGCCGCAGAGCTTCTACCGATTGCCCTGCCGATGCTTGCAGAGCTGGCAGCGAATGGCCCGCCTGATCCACCAGACGGTTGAGCGCCGCCTGCCGCACCTGGATCGCAGAGCGCAGCGCGGAGTCAGCAGCGGACACGCGAGCCGAGACCGCCCGGAACTCCCGGGGCGTGTAGGCAACGGCGGCCTGTTCGGTCGCCTGGTTCAGGACCGCGCCGGCCGGGGTGACATCCAGCTTCAGCGTCCTGGCGCCGGCAATGTCGTTACGGAATTTCTGGAGGTTGTGGGCGGAGGACATGCGGGTCACCCTGGTTACCTGCCGGACGGTCGCACTGATCTGCTGTCGGGCATTCCCGTAACCCCGCGCTTCTCGGGCGTAGAAATCACTCCGAGCAGAGCCGAACACGGGGAGAGACTCGGGAGCGCGGGATCGATCCAGCGTGCCGACATAGCGGGAAACGGAGGATAGCTCACCGGGCGTGAGTCCGTCCCGACGCGCCGTCAGCAGCGCACTGTGAGCAAGCTGTTGAGCGGCCACGTATCGTCCGTGCGCCACGCTCTCACTCCATACCCGTGTGGCGCTGAATGTGAATACGGTCGCCACGATAACAACAGCAACGATTCCGCCATAGAGCCAACGACGTCTCATCCTGCCCCTCTTCTCCGGAGATGTCACATTATCGTGCGGTGCGTGGAGGATGGCAACGTCATTTTGCGGCCGTTCAGCCCGAGACGTTGATACCATCGGACATCTCCCTCAGCGAGTCGCACGTGATCCACCCCGCCACAAGGCCCCGTCCCACCATCGATTACTCCCGGGTGGCGCTTTTGAGCGTGGGGCATCTCACCAACGACATGTATGGCAACCTGATCACCTCGCTGACGCCATACCTGGTCATCCGCGGTGAGATTTCAACCAGCGTGGCCGGCTTGGTCGTCCTTACCTATCTCATCGGCTCGTCGGTGCTCCAGCCTTTTGTTGGCCACATGTCGGACCGGAGCGGCCGTCGCGTATTCGCCGTCCTTGGGCCGATCTGGGTGGGCTTTGCCGCCGTGGCCATCGCCCTGATCGGAAACACAGCTACCATCCTGCTCCTGGCCGGCGTCGGGGGCATCGGGACCGCTGCCTTTCACCCGCAGGCCGCCTCCATGGTGCAACGCCTCAGTCATCATAGTCGGGGTTGGGTTATGTCCATCTTCTCCATGGGTGGCAACGTCGGCTTCGCCATCGGTCCTCTTCTCGCCGCGCTCATAGCCACCGCGGGCATGCGTTTCAGTCCGCTGGTGCTGATTCCCGGTATTGCGGTAACGGTGGCACTGGCGCTTTACGCTCCGCCGACCGGCTCGGACAGGGACACGCCCGGCTCCGAGCCGCTCGGCGTCACGCTTGCCCGGACCTGGCGATCGCTGTCAGCGATCGTCAGCATCATTGCACTCCGCGGCGGCATACAGTACGCGCTGCTTCTCTTCCTTCCGCTCTATTACCACGCGCATGGCGCCTCCGCGCAGCTCGGTTCCTACTACGCCTTCGTCATCTCGCTCGCCGGGGCAGCAGGAGGTCTTGCCGGCGGCCGGCTTTCCGACCGCATGGGCCGGAAGCCCGTGGTCGTCGGGTCACTGATTCTGGCGTTGCCCCTCCTGGTCCTGTCGCTGACAGTACGTGGGCCTCTCGTCTGGCCCTTGCTGGTCCTCGCCGGGGCATGCCTGCTGGCGTCCAACTCGGTCACGGTGGTTCAGGGCCAGGAGCTCTTGCCCTCCAACGCCGGGATCGCCTCCGGCCTCACTCTGGGACTCGGTTTCGGTCTGTCCGGGCTCATCGGCTCGGCCATGGCCGTCCTTGCCGACCATATCGGCGTCGCCACCGCGATTTTCCTGGTGCCAATGCTGGCGCCGGTCGCGGCCGGAGTAGCACTGTGGGTGCCGGACCGCACGCGGCCGCTGGTGCGGGCGGTGGCATAGGAGTGGCGGACCCGTGTTCAAGCGCGCTTCCGGCCCTGGTTGACGGCGCCTTCCGGCTGCACATCTCGCTTGGTGACGAGCAAGAGAGCCGCTTCGTCCAGTACTGCTCGATGCTGCAGGAGTGGGGTAGACACACCAACCTGACGGCGATCCGGTCGACGGAGGGAGTCATGCGCACCCTCTTCCTGGATGCGCTCTCCCTCGTCCCTTCTATCGAGGCCGTCTGTGGGGATCCTGGGTCGCTCCGTGTCGTGGACATCGGAGCAGGAGCAGGGCTGCCATCGCTGCCGCTCAAGATCGTCTTCCCCGGTTTATCTCTCGCTCTGGTCGAGTCGATCGGCAAGAAGACCCGCTTCATGGCCGCGTTGGTGGACGCCCTTGGCCTGGGTGGCGTGGAGATCCAGTCACGTCGCGCCGAAGACCTGGCGCGGGAGCCCGGATTCCGCGACTCCTTCGACCTGGCGCTGGCTCGCGCCGTCTCTGCGGTTCCATCTCTGATCGAGCTGTGTGGGCCGTTTGTCCGCCTCGGTGGCCACGTAATTCTGCCGAAATCTGGAGCGGTGGAGGATGAAGTTGCCCGTGCGGGCGAGGCGGAGCGCCGGCTCGGTCTCCGTCTCGTCCGGATCGACGAGGTTCAGGCGGATCTGGGACTGGGGCAAGGCCGAAAGGTCGTGATCTACGAGAAGGTGCGTCCTACCCCGTCCGGGTATCCACGCCGAACGGGTCTGGCCCAGTCCCGGCCTCTCGGCAGCTACGACTCTCCGAACACGGGCACGGGCTTCTCGGAGCGCGCCTCCGGTTGAGGCGCCCGCCTCGCCGGCCAGAGGCTGATCACTGCCAGCAGCGCGACCAGGGGAATCAGACTCTCCCAGCCGGAAAGGCCGAGGAAATTGCCGGCATTTGAGGAGATGTCGTTGCGGGCCAGAGCTGGGAGCGACCAGTCTACTAGCGGATTGCGCAGCCAGGACATGGGAAAGGTGTCTCCTCCCAGGAACAGGGCCCAGGTGACGTAGATGGACACCGCAGCCAGAAGATAGACGAGCGCCCGCGTGGCCCACGACCGGCCCGCCGCTTCCACTGCGAACGCAGCGGGAAAGGCAAGGAACGGGATCACCGGGACAAGGTAGCGCGGCCCGTCCACGCGCCCGCCGTTCCATCCCCAGTACGCGCTCAGCGCCAGGATGAAGAGGACGCCGACCACACCGCAAGTCACTGACTCCGCCCGCAACCCCCGGCGGGCCATCAGGAAGAGCCCGGGAACCGCCAGCAACAGAAATGGTGAGGCAAAGAACAGTCCTCGAAACGTGCCCAGGGTCAGGTCGAATAGCGGCCCCAGGTGCGGGTAGGTAAATCCCTGGAAGCCCGCGGCCTGGGCCGCGGACCAGCAAAAGTCATGCGAGTACCCGGCATCGATCGGGCTCCCGAACACGGCGAGATTATAGACAGCCAGGGCCAGTACCGGGACAGCGCCAGCGGCCACGGTGGCGGACAGTGCGCCCGGACGCCGCCGCTGTACCCAGATGGCGTACAACCCAACAACCAGGATGATCAGTGCCACGGTGTATTCGGTGAAGAGCGCCAGACCCAGTAGAAATCCGGCCGCTGGCGCGAGCCAGGCGCGGCCCCGCCCGGATCGCAGGAGATATAGGAACCCGAACGCAGTGAAGAGGAAGGCAGCTGATAGCTGATGAGAATAAAAGTTTGACGAATAGGGCAGCGCAGTGCTTCCCAGCGCAAATACACCGGTGGCCAGCCAGCGGGTCAGACTGCTGAGAGCAAAGAAGCCCAGAAACCAGAAAAAGAAGGCGGCAAAAAGCGCGGAGATGAGGCCCACCACCCCGACCGTGACCACGTACTTGGAGAGGGCCCAGTCGCGCAGGGGTGGATACAGGCGGTTTCCCCACGGAATCACCTGTACGTTGTGGGCAATACCGAAGCGCTGGCAGCCCCCGAGATCCCGCCCCTTCCTGGCCGGGGCGGCCTGGGTATCGCTCTTGCCCAGCCGGATCGGGGTGCTCCAGGCGCTGTTCCGCTCCAGGGCCGTGATTCCAGTACTCAGACCGGGCACGTGATGGGCGGCAACAAACGCAGCATAGACCGGAACACCCAGAATTGCGGTTCCGGGAGCCTTGTCGCTGTAAAAGTGGCCGTGATACTTCGCCTTGTCCCAGGTGTTCTGGTGATACCGATCGATGCTCAGGGAGTGATCGTCGACGATGGCATGGACGAGGTCCAGCCGGGAGTCGATATTCCAGTCCGCCCACTGGGGCATGACGTAGGCAAATGCGACGAAGGCCAGCAGAAAAATACGGATCGGCATCCCGCGATGCTGGCTCATGGGGTTGGTCAGCCCTCGTCGGCGACCGGTCTGGCCATGTATCCGGACGCCGGCACCGTCTCCCGCGGCCTCAGCCGGGACACGATGGCGGGAGCCACGTGCATGACCAGC
>JAICWV010000246.1 GCA_025966365.1 Chloroflexota bacterium
AAGGCGGGTACGGACGCGGAATGGAGCGCGGTACAGCTGCTGCTGCAGCGATGCTATCGATTGGCGCTGCGAGAAATGGAGGCATCGCGCCTGCAGTTGCCGGCATAAAGAGAGGAGCGCGGCCGGAACCGCGCTCCCCTCGGTTCATGTCGTCGAGACTGGTCAGTCCACCGTCACATTGGCCCAATTGCCGCCCCTGGCGACCAGGTCGCCGAAAGCGGAGGTGCCGACGAGTCCATGCACCCTGGCCTGGATCAACTCGTGACCGAGCGCATTGGTCAGCGAGATCCAGGCGCCGTTGTTCAGTGCGATCTTCTGAGCGCGCTTGTACATCTGTGCCCGCCGGCTGGTGTCGGCTGTAACGTCCGCGCGACTGGTGAGCGCATCGAAGGTGGAATTCTTCCACTGTCCGATATCGTAGGTACTGCCGGAATGGAGCAGCAGGGTTACGTAATCCTGCGGATCCGGATAGTCCTGCTGCCAGCCGTTGCGGATGATGGTGGTGTGGGTCGCGCTCAGCGGCTGTGACACCGCGTTCAGCCACGCATGCACTGAAATGGGATCGGTGGAGGCTTTGAAGCCGACCTGAGTCAGCATGTGGGCCACTGCCAGGTAAGTCGCATCTGCATCCGACGACCCGGTCGGGTAATTGATCGCGACCGGAGCAGACTTGTACGGACACTGCGCGAACTCGAACCTGGCCTTGTCCAGATTGTAGGTAGGAACGCCGCTCTTGCCCAGGAACCCGAGCATTCCCTCGGGAACCACGCCGTAGAACGCCCGCGTGGAACCGTGGAGGACATCGTTGGCGATGGTCTCGCGGTCGATGCCGTAGGCCGCCGCCAGCCGGCAGTGCACGTTGCTGAACGGGACGGACCTGGTGTCGGGCGTCAGGTAGGTGACGATGGACGTCGGGAAGGTGTGGAGCCGCGGATTGCCCTGCCAGCGCTGGAGGAAGGTGGTCGGCACCGGCGTCGTATCCAGCTCACCGGCCTGATACATCCGATAGGCCAGGTCGATCGTGCTCACGCCGGGCAGCTCGAGCTTCACACTCGGCTTGGGGCCGTAGTAGTTGGAGTTGGGAACGAGATCGTACTTGGGCGTCTGACCCGTCCGGTAGAAGTTCTTGCCGTGGCAGACGAACGTGAAGGGACCGGCGCCCTGGTTGCCTGGGCAGTTGTTGGTCAGGAAGTTGTTGACGGCGCTCGCCCTTTTACCCTGAACCACGCTCCGATCGAGAACGTCAGCGGTGGGATAGGCGAGCGTATCCAGGAAGAATGCGATCGGCTTGTCGAGGGTGATGCGCAGGGTTCGGGAATTCACCACCTGCACACCGGTCAGCGTTCTGGCATGGCCCGCGTTGTATGTTGCGGCGCCCTCCACGTCACCCAGGTAGGTCATGGCGACGCGCGAGGCAGTTGAGGGCGCAAGCGCGCGCCGGATGGAGTAGGCGGCATCGGCAGCGGTCACAGGGTGACCGTTCGCGAACTTCGCGCCGGGGCGAATGGTGAACGTGTAGACCTTTCGGGACGCGTCGACCGTCCAGTGGGCGAGATCGGGCGCAACGTTCCCGCTCGGAAGAATCTTGACCAGGTTGGCATTGGTCAGCGCGATGGTGTCGGCGTCGGACGCGCTGCTGACGAGTGCAGGATCGAGCGTCGCCGCCAGCTGAGGCTCCGCCACGAAGTAATCGAGCCTCAGGATTGGAAGGCCGCCCTTGTTGCCGGACTGGCTCGGCTGCGAGGGCGTGCCGGGAGCGGACGAGGCCGAACTGCCGCATCCGGTGACCAGCAGCGCGACGGCGACGGCCAGAACGGCCAGCTGCCCCGCCGTGCTGCGAAATGGGTGGATGACTGCGTTTCTCATGACATTCCTTTCAACGGAAGGCACAGACGTCCATGGAACGGTGCACCTGACGCGGGCTTCCGTGGCCCGCGGAGAACTCGGAGCGACGGGGCGGGTGAGCCGCCCCTCACACTCACGGCTGACGGAGGTGAGGGGACTCAGCGGGGAGGTACGTCACTCTCCCGTCGCTACCTATCTACTTGCAGGTTACAGGCCAATGCGATGTTATGTGAAGAACCGCAGCTTAAAAGTTGACTGCCAATCTATGAACTTGACGTCAGTGAGCAGCAGTAAGCGGCGGCAGCCCGATCTAGCTACGCTGTCCGATGGGCGTATAATCCACATCCCGCCGGCCGGTATAAATCTGGCGCGGCCGCGTGATCTTCCGGTCCGGGTCGTTGATCATCTCGTTCCACTGCGACATCCAGCCGGACGTGCGTGCCACGGCGAAGATCACCGTAAACATCTCCGGCGGAATGCCCATG
>JAICWV010000201.1 GCA_025966365.1 Chloroflexota bacterium
CTGACGTCAAAGATTTCATCGGTCGCCATTGCATACTCCTCATCAAATAAAAAACCGGCCGGTACGATCCGGCCGGTATGGTCTGTTTCCGCGTGCGTTCAGCGTCTGCAGCGCACGCTCCCAGCACCAACCAGCCGGAGCACAGCCGGACAAGAACAGGAGGTGCGGTGTAGAGAGACGGGCGATGCGTGTCGCATATAGATGTAGTGTAGCGCCTTACGGGGGACTGCGGCCTGAGGGCCTCCGCTACCCGAAGTGCCCGTTATGCCGTCCACGACGTAGCCAAGGGCTTTAGCCCGCAGTCCGGCTACACATGACGCCGGGCCGTTCGATGAGAGATGCCGCCTGCGCTCTCAATGCGCGTGGGCGAGGAGGAAGGTGAGGACGTTGGAGGCGACGGTGATCAGGGCGATGACCAGCCAGCCGGTAGCGGTGGTGAGCGTGCTCACAGAGTGGGACGAGACCGATTCGGTGAGCTGCGCGATCTGCGCGTCCTGACGATTGAGCTGGCGGTCGAGGGCGTCGAGGCGCTCGTTGCGGGCGGCGAAGCCGGCCACCAGATCGTCCAGGCGGCGGACGACGCCGTCGAGCCGCTCCAGGGTGGCAAAGGAGGAGTTGCGGCGCTCCTGCTCCAGGATGGCCTTGTGGTGCATCTCGGTCAGGGTGGCGATCGAGGTGGTGACGGACTGGAGGCCGCTGGTGAGCTTGATCTCCAGTCCGGAGATGGCGGCGATGAGGGAGTCGTATTCGTCGGCGGTCATGGCTGGCGGTACCAGGTGTCAGTCGTCAGTTGTCGGTTGGCCGGCCGGCGTCTTCTGGAGACTGGCAACTGAGGACTGAGCGCGGATGCGCTGCCATTCCTCGTTGTGGTCCACCTCGGTTCGGCAGGCGATGAAGAAGAGCTTGCTGGCAGTTTCGTGGGAGATGATGCCCAGGGAGATGGCGCCACCGAGCGCTTGCGACATATGCCAGGCGGCGGTGCCGACATCGCGGGTGTTTTCCGCTTTCAGATCGGGGAAGGTGATGGTATAGGCGGTGTCGATGGTGCGGGGAAGCGTACCGGCGGCGCGGGCTTCCTCGATAGCGCGATCGATGAGGGCGGTCAGGATGTGCCGGATGACGTCCTGCCGCCGCTGGTATTTTTTCAGGACGGGCAGGCTCATCTCGGCGGCGGTGGCACGGTTCACGTCGCCGCCCTCCGAGAGGTAGTGCTCGGGGATTCCGGCGCCGATGGCGACCATCATTTTGATGGCCTGGCCGTCGGCGGCGACATTGCCGGCGTCGATCATGGGCTGGACTGCCTTCCACTGCTCCGACTCATTGTGAACCAGGACGGAGCCCGGCTCCGGCGGTCTGGCGTACTCCATCATCCTGGCCTCGATCATCTGCCGGTTGGCGCCGGTGAGGGTGACATCCCAGAGGTAGGCGGCCTTGTACTTGTTGATGCGGACGCGATCGATGAGCCAGTCCTTATAGCGCCGGAGCCAGGGCAGCAGCGTGGCCAGGTCGCTCTTGCCACGCCTGGCATTGGAGACTTTGTTGACGGCGAAGTGCATCACCTGGTCGGGCATGGAGAGCCACTGACCATCATCCGTGGGGATTCGGACTTCAGGGCGCGATTCCATTGCGCCCCTACAATTTTCGGCGCGCACATGGCAGCGCAACTGGCGCTCGATGTTCTCTGGATCACACTCGATCTCGTCAATCAGCGAGGGATCGAGCATACCGATCTTGAGGTGACCGTCGTAGGGATTGACGAAGAAACGGATGAAGATCTCGCCGTAGAGGGAAAGCTCGGTGGCGATGTCGTACTGGCGCAGGGCCATGTGGTTGTCGGAGTCGTTCCAGAAGCGGTCGATGAGCTTCTGCACTTTGGGATGGGCGGCGTCGATCTGGAGGCCGTCGCCCAGGACGAAGTTGACGCCCAGCTCCACGACGGCATTGGCGAGGGGGTTGCTGTTGTAGGCCTCGTAGACCTGGTTGTGGATCTCGCGATAGGTGGAGGGGAGGACGTCCTTCTGCGACCAGTTGTCGGAGAGGCGGCGCCAGAAGTAATCCTCTTCGGTGCCGGTCGCGGAGGCTCTGCCCCAGAACCAGTCTTCGGTTGTGGCGGTGGTCTGGAGGTTGACCGCTTCGCGCAGATCCTCGCGTTCCACCGCCTTCCGGTACATCGCTCGCAGTCCCATGACGTCTCGCCTTTCTTATCGGGTGAGGGAGACGGCGCGAACCGGGACCGTGGGAGGAGCGGGAAATCCTTGGGGAGAGCCCCGATGGAGGATTTCGGTAGTCGGCATCGGTCCGCGCCGTTCCAGGGATCAATCTAGGTCGGTGGGGGAAGGCGAGCCAGTGGCAGAGTGCCGCCCGCCATAGTGACACCTGCCCGCGCTGTTGTTGTCCCGACGCGCCGGGATCGGCCAAGCCCGCACTCTCGGCGGCGGGTGAATTCGATCGATCTCGGCGGTACCCCGAGGTTCTGATTTCGAAGCCGATCTATAGCCTGCGCTCGATGTTTATGACTGTTCCGGTTTTGCCGTCTATCGACGCATCAGCGATCACTACCGCCGCCGGCCGCAAGAGCAACGAATGATTGGATGCGGGCACGGGAGTGGACCGACGAGTCGGCTATGTCCAGCGCTGTCATGCCGGCGAACGCCGTGCACCAGTCGAGCAGGCGAGCCGCTTTCAAGCCGGTCGCTGGTGCCAAACGCTCGGCCCGGGCCGCAACCACGTCCGTGTTATCGGCCTGCCAGCACAGGAGATCGACGGCATCGAACGCGGGATCACCGAGGCAGGGAGCCGGATCGATCGCCACAAGCCCGCGGCTCTCGCCGCCATCGAGAATGTTGCTGGGGGTGAAGTCTCCGTGCAGGAGGACGATCGGCGCGCTCTGCCCCGCCAGCCGGAGTGCAAACTGGCGTCCTCGCTCGTACACCTCCCGCGGGACGAGGTCATCCAGCGCCGGATTCTGAAGGTAGAGCTTCGCGCTGGAGTCAAAAAGGTATGCAACGCGGTCGGCGAGCGACGGGTAGGACGATTCCATCACACCGGTCGTATGCAGTGCTGTCAGAAGCTCCCCGAGGCGTTCGATAGCGGGGTACGCGAGAGACTCGACGAGGGCAGTTCCGGGGTCGATGGCCTCAATGAGGAGGGCTCCCACACTCTCGTCCACGGCAAGGACGGACGGAGCATGCACGGTCTGCCAGATGTCGAGTGCCGCTGCCTCATATGCCAGCCGATTGTGATCAGGGGTGACCTTCAGCACAGCGGGGAGGGTAGCCCGCACCCTGCAGCGAATGACGACCGAGACGCTCCCACGGGGAATCGTCGAGTCCAGCGTGAGCTGCCACCGCTCAGCGAGAGAGCTTAGCACAGCTGGCAGCGTATCGAACCAGGGTTCGATCGCTTCGCCGAATCGCAAGGTGAGCCGCCGGCGAACTCCGTCATCAAGAGCGAGAGCGGGGGATCGATTCATTGCCCATCCGATCAATAAGGTGAATTACCGAAAACCCGCCCGAGCGGGTACCGCTCTAACCGCGAGCCTCGCGCAGCTGGGAACAGCCTGGTGACGAGGGAATCACTCCGACGACGTGTTGGCGCCGAACCGCACCTTCCCCAGAGTAGTGCCCGTCACGCGGGCGTGCTCGCGCTCCGCGGCTCTACAACCGCAGGACAAGAGCGGCGCGGCGGTGACACGTTGCATGCGGGTGCGTGCGTGATTACCTTCCATCGCCGGCGTTTTCTCGGGTAGAGTCGGGACTAAGCGCGGACGCGGAACCGGAGGATGGTGACGGCGCCCGACCGGGTGCTGCCGAGCGGTTCCAGGTCGATCCTCCCGAGGCCCGAGGGCGAGAAGCGGATGCCGTCGCCGAGCAGCACCGGCAGGACATACACCAGGATCTCGTCGACGAGACCGCGCTGCAGGCACTGGCCGGCCACGTCGGCACCGAGGATTTCAAGATTCTTCCCGGCCGCGGCGTCCAGGGCCGCGGCGACCGCCTCCCCGATGTCCCCGGTGAGGAACGTGACCGTGGGGTCCGGCGGGTCCGGCGGCACGTGGGTCAGGACGAATTGGGGTGCGGACGAGGGGTAGGATTCGCCACTCGATGCTGACCCCCGCTCCTTGCCGGCGTTCATCCTTTTGCCGACTTCATAGGTCCGCCTGCCGCTGAGAAAGGCGCCGGTCGCCGCCGCAATCTCGGGGAACTCGTCTGGCGCCATGAAGTCGAAGATCCAGTCCATCGCGTCGCCGGGAGCGGCGATGAAGCTGTCAAGCGACATCGCCCTGTTCACGACCACCTTGCCGTTTCCGGTGCTGGAATCGCTCAATCTATTCCTCCAAAGAATGGTGGTATGGTCCTGTGACCCATTCCGGCCTCATTCTTGTGCCTGGCCGGTGAGTGATTGCAACATAGGAGAGGCATCATGAGGTTACTTCTCACATCCGCCGGCATCAAAAACCCGAGCATC
>JAICWV010000222.1 GCA_025966365.1 Chloroflexota bacterium
CCGCAACCTGCAGAAGGAAGAGAATCTCGAGCGCAGGGCGGACTCGCTGGATAAGCGCGAGCGCCAGCTCGGACAGCGGGAGACCGAAATCGAGCAATATCGCTCGACGATTGACGAGTTGATCGCGCAGCAGCGGGTTGAGCTCGAGCGCGTCTCCGGGCTCTCGCGCGAAGAGGCAACCGAGATGCTGCTCCGCTCCATCGAGGTCGAAGTGCGCGACCAGGCCAACCGCATGGTGCGCCAGATCGAGGCGCAGGCCAAGGAAGAGGCGGACGAGCGCGCCCGCCGCGTCATCACCTCCGCCATTCAGCGCTGGGCCTCCGATCAGGTGTCGGAGTCATCCGTCTCTGTGGTTCCACTGCCGAGCGAGGAGATGAAGGGCAGGATCATCGGCCGGGAGGGACGCAACATCCGTGCATTGGAGATGGCCACGGGCGTTGACCTCATCATCGACGATACGCCGGAGGCGGTCATCCTCTCCGGCTTCGATCCGGTGCGCCGTGAGATCGCGCGGCAGGCACTCAACAAGCTGATCCAGGACGGCCGCATCCATCCGGCCCGGATTGAAGAGATGGTGGACAAGGCCCGCTCCGAGGTCGAGACCATCATCAAAGAGGAGGGCGAGCGCGCGGCCTTCGAGGCCGGCGTGCCCGGACTGAATCCTGACCTGCTCAAAGCCGTCGGCCGTCTGCATTTCCGCTACAGCATGGGGCAGAACGTCCTCAAGCACTCGGTGGAAACCGCGCACCTCTGCGCCATGATGGCCGCGGAGTTGGGAGCGGATGTGAATGTCGCCCGCCGGGCGGGGCTCTTGCACGACATTGGCAAGGGCGTCTCGCATGAGGTGGAGGGTCCCCACGCGCTGATCGGCGCCGACATTGCCAAGCGGCTGGGTCAACCGCCCAAGGTGGTCCACGCCGTGGCCGCGCACCACTTCGAGGAAGAGCCACAGACGGTGGAGGCGTTCCTGGTTCAGGCCGCCGACGCTATCTCCGGTGCCCGGCCGGGTGCCCGCCGTGACTCGCTGGAAGCGTATGTGAAGCGACTGGAGGCCCTCGAGAACATCGCCAACTCCTTTGAGGGCGTGGACAAGAGCTTTGCCATCCAGGCCGGCCGCGAGGTCCGTATCGTGGTGAAACCGGAAGATGTGGACGATCTGGCCGCGGCGCGCATGGCCCGCGACATCGTGAGCAAGATCGAGGAGACTCTGGAGTATCCGGGACAGATCAAGGTCATGGTGATCCGCGAGAAGCGGGTCGTGGATTACGCCAAGTAATTGCGCATCCTCTTCATCGGCGACATCGTGGGGAAGCCGGGCCGCAAGGCGGTCCGGCTTCTGCTCCCGCGGCTTCGAGAGCAGTACCACCCCGACGTCGTCATTGCCAATGGTGAGAACATGGCCGGCGGTTCCGGCATCAACCGTGAGACCGCCGATGAGATGTTCAAGCTCGGCATCGCCGCCCTCACCACGGGAAACCATGCTTTTCACCAACGAGAGTCTCCCGAGCTGTTCAAGAACGAGCCGCGTATTCTGCGGCCGCTGAACTTTCCGCCCGGAACGCCCGGAAACGGCTGCATCGAGCTGTCGGTGGGTGAGCAACGCCTGGTGGTGGTGTGTGTCCAAGGCCGGGTCTTCCTCCCGCCGCTGGATGATCCCTTCCGCGCCATCGACACGCTCCTGACCGATCTCGGCAGTCCCAGTCATGTCTTTGTTGATTTCCACGCGGAGGCAACCGCCGAAAAGGCCGCTTTCGGGCTCTATGTGGACGGACGTGTCAGCGGCGTCGTCGGTACGCACACCCACGTGCCCACCGCCGATGCGCGCGTGCTTCCCAAGGGCACGGCCTACATTACCGACGTGGGCATGGCCGGCCCACGCGACTCGGTGATTGGCATGGACGCGGACCCCGTCATCAAGCGGTTTCTGACGCAAATGTTCCACCGCTACCAGGTAGCGGGAGGAGCGACCGTCGTCAACGGCGTGCTGGTCGACCTCAGCGCGGATGGACGGGGCGAGGGCATCACGTTAGTTCAGGAAGTCGTTCCAGCCTGACGAGCCGATGGTAGAATGGCGTGGTAAGTGAGGTTTCCACGCATGATGATTCCGGTCGTTGTCGAAAGCGTTCGCGTGAACCTGACCAACGGTCAACGGGTTGTCATTCTCAAGGATGAGAAGCTCGACCGCTACCTGTTTATCTGGGTCGGCATCAACGAGTCGAACGCGATCGCGCTCGAGCTACAGAACGAAAAGGCGCCCCGTCCCCTCACGGCTGATCTCCTGAAGACGGTGATAGACGAGCTGGGGGCGCAGGTGTCCGAAGTGGTCGTCTCGGAGCTGACCGACGAGGTCTATCACGCGCGTATCGGTCTGACGAGCGCGGGCGGCGATCGAATCGATATAGACGCGCGCTCCAGCGACGCCATTGCCCTGGCTGTTCGCAGTGAAGCTCCTATCTTCGTGGAGCACGACATACTGGATCGTGCCGCCATCAGCATGCCGACAGAAGAGGACGAGCGCCTGGACATCTACCGCGAATTCGTCAACCAGCTCTTCGAGTCGCACGGGTCCGGCGAAGGGGAGCGCCGGCCGGACGGATAGGATGGCCGACGACCTCTCCAGTCAGGAGCGGCTCCTGCGCCAGCTCATCGGCAGCCGGCGCTGTCAGGTCTGCCGCCGTGAGTTCGATCGCGAGCACATGCGCCTGGCCGCTCGCCACGACCAGCTCTGGATCGTGAGTGTCCGCTGCCGCCTGTGCCGCAATCAGGAAGTCTTCTGGATAACCCCCAAAGACTTCGACGTCGATGGCATCGTGGCCGCCGAACGCGCCAAAAGCGCCGGCCAACCGGCCATTACCAGCGACGACCTCCTGGATGTGCATCAATTCCTGAAAGAGTTCGACGGGAACTTTAAAGAGCTCTTTTCCGATTGAGCGTCCGCGGACGGCGAGCTGAAGCCCTCGGCTACGTCGTGGACGACCGGGCGAGGAAATCACGTAGCGGAGGCCTTCAGGCCGCAGTCACGCCTTGCTCTTTGGTTTCGCGGGCCCCTTGCGGTTGGCGGGCTTCACCTCGGGCTGGTAGGTCGTGTCCCAGGTGAACTCTATCTCGCCGATCCGCACCTTGCTGCCGTCGCGCGCGCCCGCCCGCTCCAGCGC
>JAICWV010000228.1 GCA_025966365.1 Chloroflexota bacterium
TCGGGCTCACCGTCGCCGTCTCGGTGTGGAGAATCCCGGTGGTGTCGTGGGTGTGCAGCGGTGAGATACACCGCTGCTTGCATCGCTTGATTGAGCCATACGCAAGGTCGGTCCCACTTCCCGATCGGTGAACGCCGGGGTAGTGGATATGGATGCCGATCCCTGGCGGGACGGAGACGAACCTGTCAAGCCCGGCCATCTCTCTCCTGCCCTGACTGCCTCGGGACGCTGGACCGTGTCAGGGTCTCTGCGATCGCCGCGTAGCCGCGCGCGACCTCGACCAGTGCGTCCAGCTCGACGAATTCGTTGTGCTGGTGCGCTAGCGTCTCATCGCCGGGCCCGAACCCAATCGTCGGGATCCCCAGCGCTCCGGCGGTTCCGCTGCCGTTGGTGCAGAAGGCATAGTGGGAGAGCCGCGCGTTGATCCCGGCTTCATGCAGGGCGGCGAGGGACCTTGCGACGATCGGCTCGTCGCTGTCGTAGAACCAGGCAGGGGCAACGTTTGGCGCCCGAATGCGAGCGCCGGTATAGGTCTCCAGGTCATCCTCGGCGATGGAAACTGTGCCGGTCGCCCCACTGGGCGCAAGCGCTCGCTCGACGATCTGGCGAATGGGGGCCAGGACGCTCTCTGCCGTCTCGCCCGGCAGCATGCGGCGGTCGTAGGTAGCCACGCAGAGGTCCGGGACCACCGAGTTGGCGGGGTAGGGCGTGGACAGGACGTCGGTCAGGACCAGGATGCCCTTGCCCAGCACCGGGTGGGAGGGCGGATCGAGAGCACGCAGCGCCTCGGCTACATCTACCATCGCCTGGGCCGCGTTGACGCCAAGCTCGGGCCGGGAGGAGTGGGTCGGCCTTCCGCGGGTCTCGATCTTGATCTCGACGCGCCCGCGCTGGCCCCGCGCCAGGTTTAAGGAGGTCGCCTCGCCGATCACCACGTAGTCGGCCCCGACCCGCCGCGCCACGTCCACGGTCGCCGGCCCCTCGATCATCTCCTCCGCCACTGTCGCCGATACCACCACACGTCCTTGGGTGAGGCGATCCCGCAGCCCCGCGATGCCGTAGATGGAGGCGGCCAGTGCCCCCTTCATGTCCATGGTGCCGCGGCCGTACAGCCGGTCTCCCACGCGCTCGCCCCAGGGGTTGTGCTCCCAGGCGTTCTCGTCGGTAACGCCCACCGTGTCCATGTGCGAGTCGATGAGCACGCAGGGGCCGGAGCTGCCGATGCTGCCGACCACATTTCCCATGGCATCGACCGCAACCTCATATCCCAGCCGCGCCATTTCCGCGGCCACCAGCCGGGCGACCTCTCCTTCCTGTCCGGGCGGGCTCTGCGCCGCCACCAGGTGGAGGGTAAAGTCGGCGATGCGCTCGCGCATGTCGCCGTGCGTGTCTGTCATCGAGCATCTCCCCACTTTCGACAGTCTCTCATGCCGGGTCGCGCGCGTCTTGCATACTGGAGGAGATAGGTGAGCGATGACGGCACAACAGGTTGAAGGCCCCAACGTCTATTCCGTGTTCTGGGTGCTCCGGCGGGCGCGAGCGGGCGATCGCAGCGGCAGCAGCGAGCAATTGCAGCAGGCCCTGCTCTCCCAGGACGGCGTCCGGCTGCGCGGCGCCTACTCCCTGGCGGGTCTCCGCCCCGATGCCGACGCCATCCTCTGGCTGCACGGCAATGACCTCGATGCCATCCAGACCACGTGGACGTGCATGGTCGAGACTGAGGCCGGGCGCGACATCGAGGCGGTCAACACCTACCTGGGAGTGGTCACTCCCTCGCAGTACGTGGCCGATCACTCCCCGGCCTTTATTCGCGGCGTTGCCCCCAGGCGCTATCTCAGCGTCTACCCCTTCGTGAAGACGGCCGAGTGGTACCTCCTTCCCTATGAGGAGCGGCAGCGGATGATGCGCGAGCACGGCGAGCTGGGCCGCGAGTTCCCCGGCATCCTGACCAACACCGTCTCCTCCTTTGGCCTGGCCGACCAGGAGTTCGTGGTGGCGATCGAAGGGGATGATCCCGGCGAGATTATGCAGATGATGCAGCGGCTCCGCGCCGCCGAGGTGCGCAAGTACACCACGTACGACACCCCCATCTATCTCGGTCGCCGCATGGACGTCGAGGACGTCCTCCAGCTCCTGGTCTAGCTCACGAATCCGGTGCCACACCCCCAACTTTCGGATAGCGACCCGATGGCGCTCGATCCTTCCCGGGCATAGAGTGACACGGGAGGGTGCGATGAGCCGTACAGCGGGCCACATCGAGCAGCATTTCACCGGATCAGAAACGGTTCGCGATGTCGTCATCGGCATGTCGGATGGCTTGACAGTTCCCTTTGCCCTGGCAGCCGGGTTGGCGGGAGCGGTGTCCAACCACTGGCTGATCGTCGTCGGCGGGGTTGCCGAGATAGCGGCGGGCTCTATCGCCATGGGCATGGGCGGGTACCTGGCCGCGCGGAGCGACGCCGACTCTTACCACAACGAGGTCCGGCGCGAAGAGCACGAAATCGATGCGTTTCCGGAGGTCGAGCGGGACGAGGTTCGCGACATCTTCGCCAGATACGGTTTGGAAGGTGTCTCACTCGAGGCCGCGACCTCCGCGGTTACGGCCAATCGCCTTGCCTGGCTGCAATTCATGATGCGTGAAGAGCTTGGACTGGAAGAGCCGCATCCCGGGCGGGCGCTCCGGTCCTCGTTGACCATCGGCGGCTCCTATATTGCCGGTGGGATCCTTCCGCTCCTGCCGTATTTCTGGCCGATCAACATCGAACATGCCCTTCTTCTCTCGGCCGCCATAACGCTTGTCGCTCTCGGTATCTTCGGCTGGGTAAAGGGTGCGTTTACCGGACTGGCGCCGGCGAAGAGCGCCTTCCAGACCATGCTGGTCGGTGGCATGGCAGCGGGTGCTGCGTACGTCATCGCCCGGCTGGTTTCAGGCATAGCCGGTTGACCGCAGGGCGGGTCA
>JAICWV010000084.1 GCA_025966365.1 Chloroflexota bacterium
CATGGCGTGGCTCCGGTGGGGATCAGCAGGTCCGAGGCGAGGTAGCGGCCGCCGGGGAGATCGTCGTCGAGAAGGCGCAGGATGGCGGGGACGCGCTCCTCCGGCGGCGGCCGGTCGCTGATGTCCTCGCCGGGAAATGCCTCCTGCTGCATGTCGGTCCGCATGTCACCCGGATCCAGCCAGTAGACGTGCAACTCCGGATTTTCGGCGGCCAGCACGGCGGAGATTTGCTCGAGGGCGGCCTTGCTGGAGCCGTAGCCTCCCCAGCCTTCATAGGGCTCGACCGCGGCGTCGCTGGTGATATTGATGACCCGGGTTCCCGGGCCGAGGTCGTCCTTGATCGCCTGCAGAAGCGCGAGGGGCGCGAGAACGTTGGTGCGGTAGACGTCCTCCAGCGTCGGGAGCGGGTACTCGAGGAGGGCGGGGAGAGGGCTGGCGCCCAGCGTGCTGGCGTTGTTGATGACGGCATCGAGCCGCCCCAGGTCGTGCACCGCGGCGGCGAGCCGGGCGCGGTGGCCGGGATCGGCAATGTCTCCGCTGATGGGGATCACCCGGGTCTTCTGTGCCAGATCCCGGGCAACGGTTTCCAGGGCCTGGGCGTCCCGTGCGTCGATGACCAGAGTCCAGCCGCGGCGGGCCAGCTCGAAGGCGGCGGCGCGGCCGAAGCCGCGCGAGGCGCCGGTGATGAGGGCGGTGGGTGAGGTGGTGGCTGTCATGATGCTCTCCTCTCTGGAGTCCTGCTCCATGGTCGCTGGTTGGCAGGGTCGAAAACACCGGCCCCCCGGCCAGTCCGCCACCTGTCCCTTTGGACAGGTGTGTATCTGCATCCTGGGGTTCGGCTGTACAGCGACCCTCCGGACCGGTACGACTAACGGTATTGCAGGGAGCGGAAGGAGCACGAGATACGGACAACGTGCATCCGCCCGCTACGCAGGGGCAATGTATCGTCGCCGGGTGCAGGCGCAATGTGCAATTGCCCGGTGCGCCCGCAGCGCACCCTCTTGCTCACGCTGCAGCCCGGTTTGCCGACCCACACACTGTAGGACGGTTCCTCCGTGGCCGGCGGTGGGCATCCTCATATGTTCGATAATCCTGACATCGTCCCGTCTGTCGACATCCCCTGTCTCCGATGGCCCCACCACCGTCCCGTCTGCCGGCATCCGCCATGTCCCGTGATTCCCACACCGTCCCGACTGTAGCCGGACCTTCCATGGTCCGGTGTTCCGCTCCCCCGCTGGTTCCTTCCCACCCCCTGGTCCATCCCCATCCGGCCCGCGGAGGGACCGGCGACCGGGTGACATCGTCTGGATGAATAAACATGCCCGTCCAGCGAACACCGGTCCCTGGCATTGTTCGGATGACCGGCCATGCGGGTCGTGGACTGCGAGGGGAGCCGCGGGGCTGACCGCGTCACACAGCGGAGTGTATTCACACTCTCGCTTGACTACTACAGCAGATGCTGCTGGGTGGCCAGGGCAACGGCCTGGGTCCGGTTGGCGGCGCCGAGCTTGGCGCAGAGCGAATGGACGTGAAACTTCACCGTGCGCTCGGTAATACCGAGTTGGCGGGCCATCTCCTTGGTCGTCAACCCTTCGGCGAGGAGGCCGAGGGTCTCGCGTTCACGGGCGCTCAGCCCGGTTCGGCCGTGCCGGGGCCGAACCGATGCGACGACACGCGCCGCCACCGTGGGAGCCAGGACCGACTCCCCGGCGTGGATACTCCGGATGGCGCCCGCGATCTCCGCGGCGGTGGCTCCCTTGAGGAGATATCCGACGGCCCCGGCCTGCAGGGCACCGAATACGCGCTCGTCCGTATCGTAGGCGGTGAGGACCAGCACCCTCGCCCCGCCTCCCACCAAAGCGGGGATGGCCGAAACCCCGTCCTGTCCCTGCAGCTCGAGGTCGAGGAGCATCACATCGGGGTGCAGCCCCGGCATCGCCTCCAGTGCTTCCTCGGCCGAGGAGACGGCATCCACCACCGTCAGGTCCGGCTCGTCGGCCAGGACGGCAACCAGACCGTCGCGCACGATGGGGTGATCGTCGACGATCAGGACGCGAATCACGTCGCCTCCTCCTCCACCGGGACGGCGGCGGTGACGGTTGTGCCCCTGCCCGCCCGGCTGCGGATGCGGAGGGAGCCGCCGACCAGGCGCACCCGCTCCCGCATGCCAAGGATGCCGTGGCGTTCATCGCCGGCGGCCGAGGGAACAAAGCCCACGCCATCGTCACGAATCGACAGCACCACTCGCCCCTCCCTTTCCCGGAGGCTGATCGTCACCTCATGCGCCCTGGCGTGGGACCGGACGTTGGCCAGCGCCTCCTGCGCGATGCGAAACAGCTCGCTTTCCACGGGCAGGGGCAGTTTCTCGCGTCCGGAGGCGCTGACACGAACCAGCACGCCGGTCTCATGGGTGAAGCGGCGGCCGAGCCCGGCCAGGGCATCGGCCAGCGGCTTGCCGGCCAGCGAGGTGGTCCGGAGATGGAGGACGGATCGGCGCGCTTCCTCCAGGCTCGTGCGCGTCACCTCGAGCGCGCGCTGGAGCCGTGCCTGCGCGCGTTCAGGGTCATCCGCGAGGTGGGGCAGGGCGGCTTCGATCTGGAGCGCGATGCCCGTCAGTCCCTGCGCCAGGGTGTCGTGGATCTCGCGGGCGATGCGCTCGCGCTCCTCGGCGCGTGCCAGTCGGGTGCTCTCCTCCGCCAGTCGCGCGCGTTCCACCGCAATGCCCACCTGGTAGGCGATGGTGGACACAAGGCGCAGCTCGGTCGGCGTGAGCTTGCGCCAGGAGGGGCCGGTGAGGTTCATGATGCCGAGCGGGCGGTCGCCGATGGAGAGCGGGATACTGGCGTGGTAGCGCAGGCCCCCCGTTGCCGCTTCCTCCCCCGATTGCCGGCCGCGCCGCAGGCGGCTGCACTCCAGCATCCCGATGTTCTGGGGGTTGAGCCGCCCTCGTCGGAACTCGCGCATGCAGTGGCAGGGATCGCCGGCCATGCGCACCGGCTCGCGGAGGTAGGGCGGCAGGTTGTGAACGGCGGCGTTATAGAACTGCTGCGTCTCGGGATCGAGCAGCCAGACCCAGCCCGCCGACAGATGCAGGAGATCGGTGACCAGGTCGAGGGTGCGGGTGAGCGCCTCGCCCACCTGCGTGCTGCTGTTCAGGGCCTCGGCGACGGCATTGAGGACAACCAGCTCGCGCGCTCGCACCGGGAGCGAGCTGCCGGTGCCTGATTGCTCCATATCCTGTCGAAAACGCATCAGATTGCCGTCCTGCGTGAGCCGGTCTGGCCCATCCTACCCGCGGACAGGCTCATCGGTGAGACTGTCGAATTCGGTGGCTGTGAACACTGCCCCGGTAGACGGACAATTGTCCCGGTGGATCCGGGACCCTGTCTCATGACATCGGGACACACCGCGCCCTACCGTGATCCCACAGTGCGAGCTCACTCTGAGGCCCGCCGCGTGTGCCCGAAAGGAATCGACCATGAGCCAGACTCACGTCCCATCCATCTCACCGGATTCTCCCGATGAACGAGCGGCAATGGCCCGCGAACAGGCGATCAAGCACATTGAACGCAGGCGCCGCTTCCAGGTTGAGGTCATTGCCTCCACCATCGGCCTGATTCTGATCGTCGTCGTCTGGGCCACCGGGGAGTATCAGAACTCAGGCGGCTGGCCCACCGGCGGGTTCAGCCAGAGCTCGGGGCTTCACCATGTATGGAACATGTGGATTGTGTATCCCGTCACCACCTGGGCGCTCTATCTGGCGGCGCGGTACTGGGTCGTCTACAGACATGAGCCGGTTACAGAGCAGGAGATCGACCGGGAGATCGAGCGGCAGGGCCGCGTATCCTGACGGACTTCACGATGCGTCTCTCCCTGAGTGCCAGGCTATCACCGCCTCGCATTCCGTGCCCGGATCTCCCGTACCCTCCAGAACTGCCGGACACCGAGGCCGCGGGCGCAATCGTGCTGCGATCGCGGACAGCAGTCCGACCACCGTGAAGGAGTGAGGAGATCCGCTAATACCTCGCCGGGCTTCCCGGGCCTGTTGACGGAGGGACGCCTTTTGAAAGGCACGCTCCCGGTCAAGGAGGGCCAGGAGATACGCAGTCTCCGGATCGCGGGCGAAGGGAATCATAGCCTGCTCCGATCCCGGACACGATTGCCTCCGGTGAATGCTTCTCGATCGGGGAGCCCGATCGCGGCTGCCCGCGCCAGGGCGCGGTGTTGCAGGACCTTGAGGTTGCCGGGCGTCACGCCCATCTCGCGTGCCGCCTCGTCCACGGCATATCCCTGGAGAAACCTCAATTCCAGCACGCGGCGATAGCGCGCGGGCAGGGTCTCGAGGACCGCCTGCACCAGTTGTTCAGTCGCTCGTGGTGCGCCGTTAGCGTGCTGGTCGAGCGGCTGCTCGGCCGCGATCTCGTCATTCAACTCGAACCACTGCGGGCCGCGATAGTAGCGCCGCCAGTGATCGGCCAGGACGGTCCGGGCTACCGTGAACAGCCAGGTGGCGATACTCGACTCGGCTCGCGTCGTATCGAGCTGCTGTGATGCCTTGAGAAAGACGTGGGAGGTCAGGTCCTCGGCATCCTCTCGGTTGCCCACCCGCCGGTACAGAAACCGATAGACTGGCTCCAGGTAGTGCGCGAATATGTGCTCCGCATCCTGTCGTGGGATGAGGGCTTCAGCACCCGCCGTCGCGGCTGTGGCGAGGCTGAGATCTGGTGGTGCAGCGTGCATCTGCTTGACTCCGTTTGGTAGCCGCCAGGGCAAATCGCCAACTGGATTTACCGTATGGCGCTGGGCGTCCTGCCGTCGTGAGACACCGTCCCGGGCACGCCGGGACAATTGACCCAGGTGCGCGGGCAGGTTTCAGATACACCCGATGCCGGGCTGTCCGCGGAGGCCGGCCATGGTGGACTGACATTCGTCCCGGCCGAGCCGGGACTTTGTCTCATGACGTCGGGACGCATCGGGCCGTACGGTGGCCTTATATCTCAGCAAGCGGCCCTCTGCATACGCTGCCTGCCGGGCGCACCAAGGAGAATCCTTTGCACGTACTTACCCGCTGGGTCCTATCCCACAGGCTCTTCGTCATTACCTTCTGGCTGGTGGTCACGGTCGTCGGCTTCACCCTCGTCTCCCGGGCAACCGGCGCTCTCTCCCAGCAGAGCTCGGTTCCAGGTGGCGCCGCCCTTACCGACCTAAAAATCGTGCATGCCTATGGGAACGGCAATGCTCTTCCCATCGTGCCGGTGCTCACACTCCGGTCCGGCACCACCGTGGATGGCCTCGGCGTTCGCTCCCGGCTGCGCGCTGCTTTCTCTCGCATAGCCCGGGCGCTGCCCGGCAGTCGCGTGGTGTCCTATGGAACCAGCGGCAATCGCGCGTTCGTCTCCCACGATGGGCGAACCACGTTCGCTCTCATCTATCCCAACGTCAACCTTTCCGATGCCGACGTTCAGGGCGCCGTCGAGGGGGCGCTGACGCACACCGCGCTCGTGGGAGACCGCGTCCATATCACCGGTCTCACCCTCCTGGCAGCGCATTCAAACGGCGGCTCCGGCCCCAGCGTCCTGATTGAAACGCTGCTCGGCGGCCTTGGTGCACTGATCGTCCTGATTCTCGTGTTCCGATCGTTCATGGCGATCATCCCCCTGCTCATGGCGGTGGCGGCCATTCCCACCACCTTCCTCCTTGTCTGGGGCCTCACCGCGGTCACCGACGTCTTCTTCATCGTGGAATATCTCGTGACACTGATCGGTCTCGGGGTTGCGATCGACTACTCGCTGCTGGTTGTCATGCGCTGGCGGGAGGAACGGGCACGTGGCCTGGAGAACGCGGTAGCAGTGCAGCGGGCCATGGAGACGGCGGGCCGGGCGGTGATCTTCAGTGGTACGACGGTGGCAGTCGGCTTGCTCGCACTCGTCGTTCTCCCCGCTCCGTTCCTGCGGAGCATCGGCTATGGCGGCATGCTGATTCCATTGGTCAGCGTTGCCGCGGCACTGACGCTTCTCCCGGTGCTGCTCGCCACGGTCGGTCCGCGGCTGGACTGGCCGCGACCTGCGTCGGGAGCGCGGTCCAGCCGCTTCTGGACCGCCTGGAGCCGAATGATAGTGTGCCACCGACGGCCGGCAGCCGGTGTCGGGGGCCTGATACTGGGAGCCCTCCTCCTCGTGGCCACCTCACTCACACTCGGCCAGGCAAGTGGCGACGCCCTGACGAAATCCGGGGATGCTCATGCCGGCCTGGTGGCGCTCGAGCGTGCCGGCATCGGCCAGGGAGTACTCAGCCCGTATGAGGTGCTGGTGCAGGGGCGACCGCCCGGTACCCTCGTCCGCCGCCTCGGCAGACTGGAGGGCGTTCGGGGCGTGGTAGCGCCGCCGAGCCCCTCCTGGCATCGGGCCGGGAGTGCCCTTGTCGATGTCATCCCGACCGAGGACGGCAACGCGTCGGCGGGAAAGGCGACCCTCCGCCGCGTGCGTCAGCTGGCCCACGCGCAGCCCGGGAGCGTCCAGGTTGGCGGCCAGACGGCCGAAGACGCGGACTTCATCGCCGCCGCCTATGGGAATTTTCCGCTCATGCTCGTGCTGATTGCCGCGGCGACCTTCCTGCTGCTGGCACGCGCCTTCCGCTCGATCGTGCTGCCTCTCAAGGCCGTGGTGCTCAACGTCCTCTCGGTCGCCGCGGCCTGGGGAGTCATGGTCCTCGTCTGGCAGGACGGGTACGGTTCGCAGCTGATCTGGGGTATTCCCGCCACTGGAGCGATCGTCACCTGGGTGCCGCTCCTCGTCTTCACCTTCCTGTTCGGGCTGTCGATGGACTATGAGGTCTTCATCCTGGCCCGCATGCGGGAGGAGTACGACGCGACGGGATCGACGGCCGAGGCCGTTGTTCGCGGCATCGGCCGAACCGGGCGACTGGTGACCAGCGCCGCCCTCATCCTCTTCCTGGCCTTCACGTCGCTTGCCGCCGGCCCCGACGTGAACGTGAAGGTGATCGGGACCGGGCTGGGAGCGGGCATTCTCCTGGACGCCACGCTCATCCGGATGCTGCTCGTGCCCGCGCTCGTCTCGCTCTTCGGTCGCTGGAACTGGTGGCTCCCGGATCTCCCGGCCCGCCTACTCCGCGTCCAGCCTTCGCCGACCACGGCTGACGATGTGGTGGAGAGGCTCGAGGTGTCCGCGTGATAGCCACAATCAAACTCACTTCTGACCTGCACGCCCATATCGGAGCATGTGCTACGGTTGAGGCAAATTGGCAAGGCAGCGGGAGACGCTGTCACAGGCACATCGACCTGGAACGCGCAAACCGGGGTCGATGGACAACAGGGCGGATCGCGCGAGGAGGCCCGTCATGATCCGGGCTCCCGCCTCAGCGGCGCCGGTCGCAACCGGGCCCGTCGAGGGACGGGGTTCTGTGACCGCGCGCCTGTGGGGGCGCCGGCTTCTCCTGGCACGGCTGGCGTGGGTGGGTGTGGCCCTCCTGGCCGCCGTCGTCGTCGTCATCACTGTCCCGGAGCGGTATACGGCTCTCCTTCACGCCCGAGGAGGCGGCCTGTCCTCAGGCGTCTACGCCACCTATGAGATGGCGCTGTTCGCACTTTCAGTGGCCGTGTTCGAGGGCGTGGGTGCGCTGCTGGCGTGGCACCGATCGGGCGCGCGCATGGCGCTCCTCACGGCGCTTGCCCTGGTCACCTTTCCGGTGTACATCAGTTCACCCGGCACGATCGCGCACCTGGTTTCTCCCTGGAACTGGGCCGGACTGAGCCTGAGTTTTATGGGCGTGGTTGCGCTCACCCTCGCCATTTACCTTGTCCCCGATGGGCGGTTCGTTCCGCACTGGACCCGCTGGCTCGTCGTGCCCTGGTTGCCGATCCAGACAGCGCACCAGTTCGCTCCGGGCACGCCATGGGATTACAGTACCTGGCCGCCGCTCCTCGCCTTTCTCGGAGCGATGGCCGGGCTGGGTCCTGCCACCGCCGTGATGCTCTACCGCTACCGCCGTATCTCGACACCGGTGCAGCGCCGCCAGACCAGGTGGCTGATTCGGGGAGTGGTGCTCGCGGTCGCAATGGTGCTCACCACCGAGCTCATCGTCAGGCTTCTGCCGGCAACACTCGAGCAGAACCTGCTCGTGCATGCAGCCGCGGACACCGTGCGCGTTGCCGCTGCGCTTCTGGTCCCCGCGGCCATTGCTCTTGCCATCGCGCGACACCGGTTGTGGGCGGTCGATCTGCTCCTCAATCGCACTCTGGTCTATGGAACGCTGACCGGCATCGTCATCGGGCTCTATGTCCTCGTCGTTGGCGGTCTCAGTACTGTCCTTGAAGGACACAGCGTCGTGTTCGTTTCGTTGGTGGCGACGGGGCTGGTCGCGTTGCTGGTTCACCCCCTGCGCCAGCGCCTGCAAGCGAACGTCAATCGCTTGCTGTATGGAGAGCGTGACGATCCGTATCTCCTCCTCTCGCGCCTCGGTCAGCGCCTGGAGGAGACCCTCACCCCGGACGCTGTACTCCCCACCCTGGTCGAGATGGTGGCCCGGGCGCTGAAACTGCCGTACGTCGCCATCGCCCTTCCTCAGGACAGGGGCACAGCCGTGGTGGCCTCACACGGGACGCCGGTGCCCTCGCCGCTCGTACTCCCGCTCGTCTACCGGCAGGAGCTTGTCGGCCAACTGCTGGTAGCGCCGCGTCCCGGCAGTGACAGCTTGAGCGCCGCCGATCAGCGGGTGTTTTCGGATCTGACGCGGCAGGCCGCGGTCGCCGTCCATGCCAGCGAGCTGACGGCGAAGGCCCGCCGCCTCTCTGCCGAGCTCCAGCAGGCGAACACGCGGCTGGTGACCTTGCGTGAAGAGGAGCGCCGCCGCCTGCGACGAGACCTCCACGATGGGCTGGGCCCGATCCTGGCCTCTGTGACCCTCCAGGCCGAGAATGTGCGCGATCTCTTGCGGAGCGACCCGGCGGAGGCGGACGCGGTGCTGGCCGATCTCACGACGCAGGCGCAAACGGCAATCGCCGACATTCGCCGGGTGGTCTATGACTTACGGCCGCCTGCCCTCGACGATCTGGGCCTGATTGACACCGTTCGTGCTCATGCCGATCGGTTGAACGGGCGAGATCTCTCCGTCAGGGTGGAATCGCAGGAGGAGCTACCGCCCCTGCCCGCCGCGGTAGAGGTAGCGGCGTATCGCATCGTTCAGGAGGCGCTGACCAATGTGGTGCGGCATGCCGGGGCCCGCACCTGCGTGGTGGACCTTCGGCTCGGCGACACCGAGAATGGCGAGGCGCTCCTGGTCAGCGTGAAGGACGATGGGTGCGGACTGCACATCCCGTGGTCTGACGGGGTGGGATTGCACTCCATGCGGGCGCGCGCCGCTGAGCTGTGTGGGACCTGTACCGTCGCATCCCTGTCCGACCCCGGGCACGGAACGCGGGTCACTGCCGTCCTGCCGCTGGTATGCCCCGATCCCGATGACGGCGCGTTGGAGATGCGGTGATGGAAGAGACAATCCGCGTGCTCATCGCCGACGACCACGAGCCGTTCCGGGCAGGTCTCCGCACGCTGCTCCGGGCCACACCGGACACCGAGGCCGTGGGCGAGGCCGCCACCGGCCAGGAGGCGGTGAGCATGGCTACCTCACTCCAGCCCGACGTTGTACTGATGGACCTGCAAATGCCGGGCATCAACGGCATCGTGGCCACGCGGCAGATTCTGCACACCAGTCCCCACATCGCCATCCTGGTACTGACGATGTTCGAGGGCGATGATTCTGTCTTTGCTGCGCTTCAGGCCGGTGCACGCGGGTATCTCCTCAAGGGCGCGCCCAAGGCCGAGCTGATCCGGGCAATACGGAGCGTCAGCAGCGGAGAGGCGGTCTTTGGGCCGAGCATCGCCCGACGGCTGATGCAATTCTTTGGCGGACTCAAGCCCGGAGCCGCCCAGCAGGCCTTTCCCGAGCTCACGGAACGCGAGCAAGAGATCCTGGCATTGATTGCGCAGCACCACACGAATCCGGAGATCGCGCTGCGGCTCGGACTCAGGCCCAAGACTGTGCGCAATCACGTCTCCAACATCTTCGCCAAGCTGCAGGTGGTGGATCGAGCCCAGGCGATCATGCGAGCCCGAGAAGGCGGCCTGGGCTAACGGCTCACGGCGGCCGCAAGTGCAATCGGCGGCGTATGAGTACGTAAGCAGCTGCTTACAGATCCCCACTTCACCTCATACAGGCCCTGGTGATCATCCTCGGCCATAACAGAAAGCAGGTATCTCCTTGACTCGCTCTACCGTAGGATTAACATTGGCGATTGTTGTCGGGATCGCCGCGCTGGGCGGCCTGGTCGCGGCACGCGCCGGATCCGCCCAGTCTCACCGCCCGCTCCGGGCTACTCTCACGCCCACCTCGCGCCCTTCCCCGTTGCCGTCAGCGACTGCGCGCCCGGTTCCCTCCGCGACCAGGACGCCCCGACCCGCCCCCACCGCTGTGCCGCCGCCGACCGCGCTGCCGGCACCACCGCCGGTACAGATGGTCCCCACGCAGCCCGCGCCGATGAATGTCATCCCGCAGGGGAACGGGGGTGACTCTGACGGTGATAACAACGGCGCCCCATCCGACGGCGATGGAGACGTGTAGCCCTTGAGGTTCTCCCTCTCTAGCTGGAGCGCCGCGACCGGGGATGGTGCGTCTTCACGCACTTCCCGTGGGAGCGGTGGTGCCCCGGCTTGCAGGCGCCCTTCTTTCGGGGCCGCGGCGTGGAGGTCGGCTGCGTTGTCGCGGTGGGGGAGGGGGTGGCGGTCGGCGTGGCCGGGTCTGTCGCTTGCAGGGCATTGGTCAGCGTTTCCTGCCCGTTCCCCTCGTACCCGAGATGGGCGACCTGGTCGCCGATGACGCTGATGCCGACTCCCTGATGGACGGCATCGGTGACGACCGAGGCCACGGTCAGGCCGTGCGACAGCTGGCCCAGCACAAAGGGCCCGGCTGTCTGGTCTGACGTGGCCTGGGCCTCGCCGTCCCAGCTGATCAGCGTCCGCAGGCCTCGGCCCTGCAGGGTGCTCCAGAAATGAGGGGCATTGAGGACCACGCACCCGTTGACGTAGAGGAGACTTCCGGCGGGAAACGGCGCCGCATGCGCGGCGTAGAAGGCGCCGGTGACGCCGTTGTACAACATCTTGGTGGGATCGCCCGAGACCGTTGCCTGCGCCAGGGTGTGATCCCGATAGTAGTCGGCATAGGGGCCCGGGTCCTGCTCACCGGTCATCACCACGGCATCGCCGTCCGGCATGACCGCGGCGTGGGTCTCGATGTAGGTGACAGCGTACTCAGGAATCCGCTGCATCACCGGCACCGTCACCTGGCCGTCTCGATAAATATCGACGGAAAATCCGACGGCACGGAGGGCGTTTGCTTCGTCATCCCCGGTGTTGGGACCGAAGCCCAGCTGGCTGGCGAACGGCTCCAGCACCAGGGCCCTGGGGGTTGCGCTGTCGGATGGCATGCTGTGCGGGACTCGGGACGGGACGCGGACCAGCACAGGCTGCGGTGGAAGGATGACAAGCTCATGGCCGTCGGTGTAGTGGAGCACGATCGTGTGCCGGTCCAGCCCCAGCTCCACCCCGGCAACATCTGGATTCTTCCGTGCCCAGGCCACGGCTCTCCGGACATCATGGGCAGCGAGCTGCGATACCGTCCCGCCCACGGCGCGATCCAGGGATGAGAGCCGGGCCGAATATGGCACTCCAGGAGGAGCGGGGAAAAGACTGGCCGCGACGATCAGCGCCACGGCGGCGATGAGAGACGAAAAGGGCACGGTCTACTTTAGAGGAAGCGCTTCCCCCTGTGACACACCCATCTCGGAGTGGGCTATCTCCAGACGCTTCGCATCTGGGTCGTCACGTTTACCCGCCCGTGTGATCGATGTGGGCCACCGTGTGACCGACCCAGCCCGCCAGCGCGTGCCACTCCGGTGAGCCCGTGCAGCCCTGTGGCACTGCCGCAGGCAGCCGCGTTCCCGCGGCCGACCGCCAGTCAAGCATGCCCGTCATTGATTGGCCCGACTCGCCGCTGCGGCACCGCCCCCAGGCGAAATACCAGAGAGGGCCCCTGGCCCGGGCGGGACGGGTGAGGTCGGCATGGAGATCGGGCTGGGTGTGAACCGCGACCACCGGGGGATCGGCCCGGGTAAGCGTGACCCGCTCTGGCGCTCCCAGGATCGTTCCCGCTTCGGTGATGTCGGCCCGCGCCTGCACCCGCCATCCTCGCAGAACAACCAGTTCTGTGATGGTCAGCGTCTGACCGGGCGCGACTGACCGCCCCGGTCCGGTAGTCACACCGCAGTTCGGTAGGGGAGTTCCCGCAAGGATGGGAGGATAGAGGATACGCCCGGCAGCATTCAGGACGTCGACGCTGATGCTTCGGGTCCCGCAGTCGGGCGGGTTGAGATGGATAGGGTGAGCGCTGATGTTCCGCAGGCGCACGGTCACCCGGACCAGAGCGTTGCGCGGATAGGTGGAGGCAGGGACCGAGAGCGAGAGGCGGACGAAGGGGGACGGCACCACCGGGCCCCGCTCGTCGGTGGCGATGATGGCCCTGCCGACCCTCCGGGTCAGCGCCCTGGTCGCGTCGGAGACGATGGTCAGCTGCAGGTCGCGATGGGGGAAGTTGGCGTACAGGTGCCAGGCGCCATACGAGGTAGGGGTCTTGCCGTCCGGGCCGAACTGGATGGGCCGGCCGAGAAACAGACCGTGAAGAGCCGGCTCGACTCCCGGCGCCTCCTCCACGATCATGTAGCGCGGATGCGCCCGCGGGGGAGGGAAGGGGGCTGATCCAAAGAAGGCGCGATCCCCAATCGGCGGCAGCGTCCCATAGATATACAGCAGAGAGCCCGGCGCCCCCGGTGGCGTTGTTAGCCGATACCGCACGATCTGGTCGAGGCTGAGACCCGTCAGAGCGCGTATCGCTGGGGACGGGTTCACCGGCGGCACGACCAGTTGTGCCTCGGCCTCCCCAATGCGGGCGGGAAGGTAACAGGTCTCGTGGCCACCCCCAACGTGAATGAGTGGCGCGCAGGCGCTGCTCGTCCTCTTACCGTGTGCCGCGCGGGCGGCCGGGACGGCGCCGGATGCGCCGGGCGCTGATATCGCCAGGAGCGCGAGGACGAGCAAGACGGACAGGAACGGCCGGCTCATCGCGGGTGCCTCCTGTGGAGGTAACGTCCAGCGGGACGCTTCTGTAACACCGGGATCACCCCGGCGAGTGACAATCCGGCTGTCAGGTACCACGATGGAGTCGGGTGGCGGCCCGCCGGATTCAGCCGGCCGGACGATACCGGTCTACACTGGGCGATGGTCGATATCGCGGCGAGCCGCCTGCGCGCGCAGCGGCTAGTCGGCGCGCCCCTGGCGTCGCCGGTCGAGGTGGTGCGGCTGTTCGGAGCGGTGCAAGCACAGGACTTTCCGGGCGCCAGGTGGGCACTGGGCCAGCGGGCGGCCGGGGCCACCGATGCCGAGATCGGCCGGCTCTTCGACGAGGGCCACATCCTGCGCACCCACGTCCTGCGTCCCACCTGGCACTTTGTCCTCCCCGAGGACATTCGCTGGCTGCTCGAGCTGACGGGGCCGAGGATCCGCCGCGGGCTGGCCGGCCGCTACCGCCAGCTCGGCATCGACGAGAGCGATGTGCCCCGCGCCACCGAGATTTTTCGGGAGGCGCTGGCCGGCGGCCGGTTTCGGACACGTCCCGAGCTTGGCGAGGCGCTGCGCGCCGCCGGGATCGCGCCGGACGGCCAGCGCCTCCCGCACCTGCTGATGGCGGCGGAGCTCGACGGGGTGATCGTCAGCGGACCGCGCCGCGGGAAGCAGCTCAGCTATGCGCTGCTGGCAGAGCGCGCGCCGGGCGCCAGGAGCCTGGACCGGTCCGAGGCAGTGGCCGAGTTGACCAGGCGCTACTTCCGTGGCCACGGCCCGGCCCAGATTCAGGACTTCGTCTGGTGGTCCGGGCTCACGGTGTCCGATGCTCGATCCGGTCTCGCGCGTGCCGCCGGCGACCTTCAGCGCCGGGTTGTCGCCGGAAAGGACTACTGGCTGGCGGCCGATGCCGACCTCGATGCCCCGGCAACCGCGGCCGCGCACCTCCTGTCCAACTGGGACGAGTACACGGTCGGCTACCGGGATCGGGAGGCTGTGCTCTCCGCGGACCGGCCGTTCGATCCCTCCCTCTTCTCGTTTGGCAGCGTCCTCTCCAACGTCGTCACCATCGCCGGCCAGGTTCGCGGTTCCTGGCGCCGGGCCGGCACGGGCGAAGGGGCCCGCATCGAGCTCCGGATGCTGGACCGGTTGGGCCGTGCTGAAGAGAAGGCCCTCGAAGAACCGGGCCGGCGGCTGAGCCACTTCCTGGAGCAGCCCGTGGAGCTCACCGTCGAATTTCCCATTCCGGCTGGTGCTACGCGGCCGGAGTGAGCGTGTCGCGCCGGTGCGGGACTGCCTCCCGCAGCATCATCTGAAGGAGTCGCGGCTGAACGGCCGTGGTTGTCACGGCCAGCGTCTTCTGAAACGAGTTCTCGTCATCAAGGATCTGGAGCATGCAGGCGGCCAGGTCCAGCCTCGATGTGAACTTTCCGGTCGTGTATCCGTCGGTCACCTCAAAGTCGGTAACCTCCAGGGCTTCGAAGAGCCCGGAGGGCCGGAGGATGGTCCAGTCGAGGCCGCTGTCGCGCATCAGGGTCTCCATCCGCTCCTGATCGGCATAGGTGGTGCGCCCGATGCTCACCGCGATCAGCGGCTTGAGGACCCGCTCGAAGAAGAAGCCCCCGCCGTTGTCGTAGCGGCGATCGACCGCGGTCGAGGTCACGGCGAGCAGGCGGCGGACCTGGTGACGCTGCATGGCCCGGATGATGTTGGCCATGCCTTCTGAGTACATGGTGATGGGCTTGCGCCCATAGGG
>JAICWV010000164.1 GCA_025966365.1 Chloroflexota bacterium
GCGAGGGGCAGTTGCAAGCGCTCTTCGCGGAGCTGATCGGCACCCTCGGGCTGACCTTTGTCGCAGCCGGAGCAGATGCCATCGCAGCGGCGAGCCACGACGCGCTCACGCAGGCGGCGACGCTGATCGCTCCCGGACTGTTGGTGATGGCCATGATCTATGCCATCGGCGATCTCTCCGGCGCCCATATCAACCCGGCTGTCACCCTCGGCTTCGCGGCACGCGGGGCATTTCCCTGGCGGCATGTCCTGCCCTACTGGGCAGTGCAGCTGGCGGGCGCCCTCCTGGCGGCAGCCCTCATCCATTTCCTCTTCGGTGGGGCCGGACACGGAGGGGTGACGGTTCCGCACGGTGTCAGGGGGACGTCGCTGGCGATCGAGATTATCCTGACTTTCTTTCTGGTCTTCGTCATTCTGAACACGGCCACCGGGCACAAACTGCTCGGTCCCAACGCCGGGATCGCCGTGGGCGCGACCATCGCCCTGGATGGCTGGGTCGGAGGCGCCGTGAGTGGCGCCTCAATGAATCCGGCTCGCTCGCTCGGCCCGGCCATCGTCGCCGCCAATTACGACGACTTCTATATCTACATCATCGGCCCCATGCTTGGCGCTCTGATTGCGACCTTCTGTGTCTGGGTCCTCCGGGGACCGCCCAGGTCGCACGAGGAGGAAACCGCTACCGGCGAGGGACGGATGGCCTGAAGGAGATCCCGTGGCGGACGAATCACCGGGGCAGAATAGTGGGCTGGCCACGGTGAACGACAAGGGGCCGGAGGCATGCCCTCCGGCCCCGTCACTGTTTCGCTGTTGCTGTTAGCTGACCGTCAGCTTCTCATCGTCGCTGACGGTGACGCCGTTCATTGTGGTCTGGGCGTGCAGCGCGTAGGTTCCCTTCTTCCTGGGAAGAGTCCAGGATCCGTAGACGTAGTAGAGGTTGTCCGCCGAATCGGTGGTAAAGGAACCGGTTCCCTTCCGGACGGTGCTCGATCCCCGCTTCACTGTCACCGCCACCGATGCATTTGAGCCGACCGGGGCCGACTCCACCGTGGTGTAAGCCACCAGCAGCACCTTCTGCCCGCGCTTGGCTTTGTGCAAGCAGGTGGGACTGCTGCCCAGCTTCGTGCCCTTCTTCTGGAAGCAGCCAACGACCTCCAGGCTGGTGGGGACCTGGGTTGGGACCTGGGTGGGTGCCTGCGTCGGGCGAGCCGTGGGTTGCGCGGTTGGTTGAGCCGTGGGCGGTGGATTGGACGACCCGCTGGTACACGCGGTCTCCGCTTCCGTGACGCCAACATCAAAGACGCCGGCCGCGGCTTTCGACACCGTATCCAGGTTGGCGTTGATCTGGTCCGGATCTCCCTGATAGCCCGTCTCGATGACGCAGTAATTGATCTGCGCCACGCTGTAGACCGCGGCCAGCCCGTCCGTCGTTTCGTAGCCAATGATCTTGCACGGATAGCCGATAGTACCGCTGCAATCGTTCGGCGGAACGGCGTTGCCCGAGGCAAGGTGATTGTAGCTCTCGTTCATGTAGGCCTGAGCCGACCCCGCACTGGTGAAGACGGAGCCCTGGTAGAAGAGGTCCATGACGGGCTCGAAGTTGAACGAAGCGCCAACTCCGCTGGCGAACCCGGTCCAGTTGGTGTGAAACACCCTGAACGGCGCATTTGCGCTGGTAACGGAGCCCTGAGTCCCATTGCCGGCCGAGAGGACATCGGGCGGTAGCGCCAGGTCCGAGCCTGAGGTATTGCTGCGGCCATGGCTGACCACAAATCGCTGCACCGGGGCCGCCTGTCCTGCGCGCACATTCATTCTCGTCGCCCCGCCCAGGGACTGGATATGCGAGTCACGCAGCCGGTGCATGACGCTCCTGACCTGCAGGTTTCGGGCATGCTTCAGCTGCGTCAACTCGCTCGCGACCGCTTTCGCCATGGGTGCCGGACGCGCTGGGGACGCGGACGCCGGCGTGTGCGCGCCGATGGGGATCGCGAGAATTGCTGCCAGCGGCACGAGACGCTTCATAGAGACGTTCTTCCTGATCACGTGTGCCCTCTCCTCCGACCGTCTGACAGCAATAATCAGACGTCAAGAATATAGTGCGGGCATTGTATAGGTGTCCGCGGACGTTGTCCATGGGTCTTTGGTCTCTATCCCGTGGCACGCGCTGTGCATGCTCACGAGGGGAAACCCGGCAGGAGGACACCATGGCAGCTGTAAACCCGATCCAGGTTCAGAAGTACCTGAGCGGCATCAACTATCCGGCGGAAAAGAAGACCATCGTGGAGACGGCGCGCAAAGAGGGTGCCAACGACGAGGTCATCGGCACCCTCGAGCGCATGCCCGGAGACACGTTCAACAGTCCAAACGACGTCAGCCAGGCGATCGGGAAGCTGAGCTAAAGCACGCTTACCGCACCACGCTGACCGTCACCGAGTTGATCGGCGGCAGGAAGTCCGCGACCAGGTCCCAGGAGTCCCCGGCGTCGGGGCTGACGAAGAACTGGCCGGTATTGGTCCCGACGTAGACACCCGCCGGATCGAGCGCATCGGCACACATGCCGTGGCGGAGGACCCCCAGTTTCACCCCGGCGCCGCTGGGCAGGCCGCTGGTCGTTGGCTCCCACTCTTTGCCCGCGTCCTTGGTCCGGTAGACCGTGAACTGGTCGCCGTAGTTGTAGCGGCCCTCTGGATCGAGGTTGACGGTGAAGAGCGTCTCCGGGTTGTTACGATCCAGTGCCATGGGGAAGCCGAAGTCACCGGGGAGATTGGTACGGATGTCTTCCCAATCGTCGCCGCCGTTCTCCGACATGTAGACACCGCAGTGATTCTGCTGGTAGAGGACATCCGGCTCGGTGGGGTGCTGGACCAGCCGGTGAATGCACTGGCCGTACTCGGGATAGATCTCCGGGCCAAAATCCTGGCGCGTGTTCTTGTTGGCGTGGACCCAGGTTTTGCCGCCGTCGTCGGTGCGCATGCAGCCCACCGCCGAGATGCCGATCCACATCCGGTCCTTGTTGGAGTGGTCAGGGACGATGGAGTGCAGGCAGAGCCCGCCGTTGCCCGGGTTCCAGCGCTCGCGAGTGGGATGGTTCTCCAGGCCCTCTTCCAGCTGCCAGGTCTCGCCGCAGTCGCGGCTCACCCAGAGGCTGGCGGGGTCAACACCCACGTACAGCGTCTCCGGCTCGTCCTCGCGTCCGGGCTCGATGAGCCAGATGTTGGTCAGCTTGCGGCCGCTCTCCTCCGAGAACTGGATCCCCTTTCTGGGCTCGCGCCAGGTCGTCCCCTCGTCGTCGCTGAGCATCAGCTTGCTGCCGAAAAAGACGTTGTTGTCGGTGGCATACATGCGGCCGGTGCGCTCGTCCAGCTTCGCGTTGTAGACAACCGCACCCTGCATGGTGTGCTGGTCGATGTTCCAGTTCTTGCGGTCCTCGGAAGAGAGGACAAAGAGTCCGCGCTTGGTGCCGAGCAGCGCAACAACGGTTCCAGGTGCATAGCGAGATGTGGTCACAATGGCCTCCAATATGCGTTATCCATTAGGTAGCGGAGGGCTTTAGCCCCCACGTTTACGGCTCCACGATGATGAGATGCCCGGTATTTCGCGATACGTGGGACAAGGGAAATTGAGCGGGGGACCGGGCTAAAGCCCTCCGCCCCTGGATCTGCTGTCATGCCCCTCCTGCAACGGAATGAAAGATATGAACCGTGGCTCCGGGGTGGACAGGCGTATCCAACCCCTGCAGCCACCGCACATCTTCTTTCTCCAGGAAGATGTTGACGAAGGGCCGCAGCTCGCCGGTCTCGTGGCAGATGTTGAAGCCGAGACCGGGATAGTCGCGATCGAGGGCAGCGATCACGTCCCGAATGGTACCGCCCTCTACCTGAACGGTGTTGCGGCGGCCGGTCCGGGCCAGAAGCTGCCCCGGGATGCGCACGCTCACCGATTGTCTCTCCACACGCAAACTCCGAGAGTGTCATGGTCAGGGTGAGGTGGGTGTGATGATTGTGCCACGTCCGGACGATTGACGCCAACCGAAATCGGCGACTATAGGGGGAGCCCTGAAATGGGTGCAACGAGGCAGAGGAGGCGACATTGAAGATCCTGGTACTGGGCGGCACGGTCTTTCTGGGCCGGCATATTGTCGAAGCGGCGCTGGAGCGGGGACACGAGGTGACCCTCTTCAATCGCGGCCAGCACAACCCCGATCTGTTCCCCACTGTGGAAAAGCTGCGCGGCGATCGCGACGGCGAGCTGAGCGCGCTGCAGGGGCGCCAGTGGGATGCCGTGATCGACACCTCCGGCTACCTGCCGCGCGTGGTCCGGCAGTCGGCGGAGGCCCTCAAAGACGCCACCAATCTCTATGTCTTCATCTCCACCATCTCTGTCTACGCCGATGAGAAAACGGTGGGCCAGGATGAAAACGCCCCGCTGGCAACGCTGGAGGACGACAATGTGGAGGAGATCACCGGCGAGACTTACGGCGGCCTCAAGGTCCTCTGCGAGCGCGTCGTCGAGGAGGTTTACCCCCATCGTTCTCTCATCATTCGCCCCGGCCTGATCGTCGGTCCCGATGACCCCACCGATCGCTACACCTACTGGCCGGTGCGAATCGCGCGCGGCGGTGAGGTGCTGGTGCCGGGGCGGCCGGAGCGAGCCGTTCAGTACATCGACGTCCGCGACCTGGCCGAGTGGACAGTCCACATGGTGGAGGAAGGAACGACCGGCGTCTATAGCGCCAACGGGCCCGCCGAGGTGCAGACCATGGGGGCGTTCGTGGAGGCCTGCAAGAGCGCAGCCGGAAGCGACGCGCAGTTCGTCTGGGTGCCCGAGGATTTTCTCATTCAGCGTGACGTGGGGCAGTGGATGGAGCTGCCGCTCTGGGTTTCCGAGGAGGAAGCGCCCGGCTTCTTCTCCTACGACGTGAGCAAAGCAGTCCGCGACGGGCTCACCTTCCGCCCGGCCCAAGAGACGGCGCGCGACACCATCGCCTGGGACCGCACCCGCCCCGCCGACCACGAATGGCGTGCCGGCATGAAGCCCGAACGAGAGCAAGAGCTTCTCGAAGAATGGAGGACGGCTGCGCCGTCCTCGTAGCTACGGTCTCAGTACGCCCGCGTGGCTCCACTCGCTCTCGGCGATGCGTGGCTTTGCCAGGGTGGTGTCGCCATACTCCACCGGCTGCCCCGATGCGATCCAGCCTTCGGTCCCGCCCTCCAGGCTGCGCACGTCCTCGAATCCCTGCTGCCTGAGGAACTGCGCCGCCCGTATCGATCGCACGCCGGTCTGGCAGGCGGCGATGATAGGGCGGCCGCGCGGCACCTCCTCCAGCCGGGAAGCAAGCTCGGCCTGCGGAATGCTCACCGCGCCCGGCAGGTGGCCGTGAGCATACTCCTCGGGCTCGCGCACATCCAGAAGCAGCGTCTCGCCATCTCGATTGGCGATCTCCTCGACTCCGACGCGCTCGATAGGAGCCGCCCGGGTCAGCATCGCCCAGGACATGTCCGCCTTGCCGCGATTGGTAGCTTCGATCGCCACCATGTTCAGCGGACGCGCGGGCACGTGATCGGTCAGGCTCTCGATAAAGGGATCGCGCTCCATGTGGAGCAGCGGGCTATAGAGCCGCTCGAAACCGATGGTGGTGCTGGGCCGGCCGCACATGCCGTTCCCGCACGGTCCCTCGAAGTGGCCGGGAAAAACGGCTACCCAGTCGGGCAGGCGCAGCAGGTGCGAGACGCTCTCGTACTGGTCCCGAGCATCCCCGCCGCCGAAGTCCGGCCGGCCCACATCGCCGACCAGCATGGAGTCGCCGGTGAGCACCATGGAAGGCTCCGGGCTCCGCTCCGGATTGACAACCAGAATCGAGATCAGCTCCGGACGGTGACCGGGCGTGTGCAGGATGCGCAGGCGAAGCTGGCCCAGCGGAAGCTCCTCGCCGTCGTGGAGCGAGTGGAACGGATAGCAAACGCCCGCCGACTCGTACAGTGAGACCTCCAGGCCGTGCTCGGCGGCAAGCAGTCGCGCGCCGGAGACGTGATCGGCATGCACATGCGTATCGATCACGTAGCGCAGGGCGAAGCCGCGCTCCTGGAGCAGCACATCATACTGCGCGATGTTGATGGACGGATCCACGACGGCCGCCTCGTTGGACTGGCGCGAGGCGATGACATACGAGGCGCAGCCGACGATCTCATCGAGGATCTGCTTGAAGTACATGCGGTCCCTCCGGTTCCTGCGCCCCCATCGTACGCTCCTCAGGCGTTCTCCGACATCCCACCTCTGGCCTGATCGAAGACGTAGTAGAGGGCGATCAGGGCGTGGATGGCGAGGCAGAGCACGGCGCTGATCAGGGCCACCACGATGGTGACGATATAGACCGAGAGACCAACCACGCTGAAGCGGATCAGACTGGTGCGCGCATCGGCGCCGTACAGCGGATGCTGGAGGATGCCGGGCGTGCGCAGCGCATAGCCCCAGATGAGGGTGAAGCCGATGGACAGGAAGAAGAAGACGGCGCTGTAGAACACGGCGGCCACGTGCGAGTCGCTGCCCGCCTCGATGTACCGAGCCAGAAGCGACGTCCCGAGCGGAATCAGGACCACAAAGAGCAGCAGCAGGATATTGAGGAAGAGAAGCGGGCGATCGACACGGGTGAACTGGTCGAAGATGGTGTGATGGTTGACCCAGATGATGCCGATGAGGGCGAAGCTGACGGCATAGGCTGAGAACTGCGGCCACTGCTCGAGGAGCATCTGCGCCAGGCGGCCATGGGCGTGTAGGGGCACGGCGATGCCCAGCGCCAGAATGGTAATGGCGACGGCAAAGACGCCGTCGCTGAACGCTTCAATGCGCCCGGTGGTCACTCCCGATCACCAGAGACGGTGGGCGTTGGCGGCCTGGCTGTGATGGGCAGGGCCTTCGATCGGCCAGTCGGTCTCCACGTAGACCTCATCCACGAAGCACCAGCCCCAGTCCTCTCCCGGCTCGAACGACTTCATGATGGGGTGCTGGGTGGCCCGGAAGTGCTTGCTGGCGTGGCGGTTGGGCGAATCGTCGCAGCAGCCGACGTGTCCGCACTCCATACAGAGCCGCAGATGGACCCAGCGATCCCCGCTCTCCAGACACTCCTGGCAGCCATCGGTTCCGGCCCGAACAGTATGGATATGGTCGCCGTGGGTGCAGCCGGGCATTACTGTCCTCCCGTGCGCAGCAGCCCGAAGGCAAACTC
Source organism: Chloroflexota bacterium (assembly GCA_025966365.1). Taxonomy (GTDB): domain Bacteria; phylum Chloroflexota; class UBA5177; order UBA5177; family UBA5177; genus JAICWV01. The sequence goes on from JAICWV010000164.1 coordinate 7,219, forward strand.
GCGTCCCTGCCCGCCGGCAAA
>JAICWV010000069.1 GCA_025966365.1 Chloroflexota bacterium
CGCGGGGTAGAAGAGGCGCTGGACGCCCAGGCCCTCCTCGCGGGCACGGCGGTAGGCCTCGACGGTGATCCGGTTGGCCATGATGTGGTCGGGATGGCCGTACCCGCCCTCTTCGTCATAGGTCACCAGCACCTGCGGACGCGTCTCACGGATCACTCGCAGCAGGCGCTCGACTGCCTCGTCCAGGGGCGCATTCATAAAGGCGTCCGGATGCTTGTTTTCCTCGGTGTCCCGCATGCCCGAGTCGCGATAGCCCAGGAAGCGGATATCGGAGACGCCCAGGAGATCGCAGGCTTCCTGCACTTCCTGGCGGCGAATCTCGCCCAGTCGCGAACGCGCCTCGTCAGGGTCGAGGCTCTCGTCCAGAATCTCTCCCGCTTCGCCGTTGGTGCAATACACCACGGCCGTGCGGTCACCCGCGGCGGCATGCTTGGCCAGCAGGCCGCCGGTACTGAAAACTTCGTCGTCGGGGTGCGCGTGCACCACCAGCAATGTCCGGTCTGACATAGGAGATACGATACCACGAGCGGCAGGCTCCGTTCACGCCTACCGCTCGTTGACGGCTCGGCTAGGCGCCGGCCGTGGCGCCGATGTGCGGCTTGATCTTCTGTAGCAGGCGCTCCTTCGGCATGTAGCCGATGATGCGCTCGACGGGCTGGCCGTCCTTGAAGAGGATCAGGGTGGGAATGCTCTGCACCCCAAACTTCATGGCCGTCTGCGGATTGTTGTCCACGTCCAGCTTGGTGATCTTCAGGCTGTCGGAATACTCGTCGGCGATCGTCTCCAGGATGGGGGCGATCATGCGGCAGGGGCCGCACCACTCAGCCCAGAAATCTACCAGGACCGGGTTCTGCGCCTTGGCGACCTCGTTCTCGAACGAGGCGTCTGAAATTGCAACGGGATGTGCCACGTGGCTGCTCCTTTCGGGTTCGTACTAGCAAGTATATAGTAACTTCCATTTGGATAGCAATATGCGATACCATGGCATGGAAAGGATTCAGGGATGTCCCACGTCAAGACAAAACCGGTCTCCGTCTGCCCGATTGCCAACGCCGCGCGCTTGCTGGGCGACCGCTGGACGCTGGTGATCCTGCGGGATCTTGCCGACGGACCGATGCGTTTCTCAGAGATCGAGACCAGCTCGGAGGGCATTAGCCCGCGGACGTTGGCCGATCGCCTCCGCCAGATGGAAGGCGCCGGACTGATCTCGCGAGAGTCGTTCCGGGAGATTCCGCCCCGCGTGCAGTACGCTCTGACCCCAAAGGGAGAGGCAACACTGCCAGTCATTGAGGCGCTGCGCCGCTTCGGCGATACCTGGCTCTCGGAGGAAGAGCGCTCATGTTGTTAAGGTGCATCACGCACCTGTCACCTTAGCAAGATTCACGCCCCCTCCCTCCGGTAGAATGCGTGCGCATGCGCGTTCTTCCGCTGCTGTGCACCCTCCTCCTGCTCCTCGCCGGGTGCGCGGTTTCCAACCCAGGCTCGTCCGCTCCCCTCCCACCCACCGTTTTGCAGTGGGGGGTGATCGGCACGACCGACGTGCCCACCCTCGATCCGGCCCTGGCCTCCGACCCGGTCTCCATCAGCGTGGCCTCGCTGGTTTACGGTGGGCTGGTGCGCCTCGATCCGCATCTCCGCGTACGGCCGGATGGCGCCCGACGCTGGACTATCTCGCCGGACGGCCGCACCTACACCTTCTATGTACGTCCGGACCTTCGCTTTCCCGATGGCCGGCGCGTCACCGCCTCCGATTTCGCCGCCTCGTTGCAGCGCGCCATGGGTCCCGAGGGCGCATCCGGCACCGCACCCTTCTACCTCTCTCTGATCGACCATGGCCCCGACGCCATTACCGTCGTCAACCCAACCACCCTCCGCATCACTATCTCGCACCCCGCCGCCCACTTCCTCACCGAGCTCGCCTTCCCTGCCGCGGACGTCATCGATCCCAACGTCATCAGCCGCTATGGCCCGGCCTGGACCGATCACGCCGCCGGATTCGGACCTTACTACGTGAAGACGTGGCAGCACAGCCGCTATCTAACGCTGGTTCGGAACCCGCACTACTTCGGCGGCCGGCCCCCACTGCGCACCATCTCCCTGCACTTCTACCCGGCCGAGGATCAGGGTCTCGCCGCCTACCGCCAGAAGCGTATCGATGTCCTCTCCGGCCTTCAGCCAGGTCAGACTATCGCCAAACCGCCTGCCGGGACGCGCCGCGTCCCGGCGCTTGCCATGGATTATCTGGCGTTCAACATCACGGGCGGCCCTTTTGCCAGGACCGACGTGCGGCGAGCCTTCGCCGCTGCCTGGAGTCCGTCTCTGGTCAAGCAAGCCATGGGCACGGCCGCCTTTCCCGCGGGCGGATTTCTTCCCTCTGCCTTCGGCGTGGCAGTTCCATCCTGGAAGCCGAAGAAGACGCCGAAGCAGTACCTCGCGTCCGTTCACGTCTCCGGCTCAACCTTCGCGCGGGTCGTCCTTATCATGCCGCACGACCCGTACCTCCATGCCCTCGGCGAGGCACTGGCTGCCCGCTGGCACCGAGATCTCGGGGTCACCGTGACCGTTCGCCGCCTCAATGCCAAAGACTACGGCGCGGTTCTGGACGAGCGGTCATACGGCATTGCCCTGGTGCGCTGGGGCGGCGACTATCCGGACACTGAGGACTTTCTGGGCACGCAGCTGGGTGGCACGTCCGCCAATGTGACCGGCTGGTCGGGACGCCGCTTCCGGAATGCCGTGGCCCTGGCGGATTCCTATAGCCCCCAGGACCCGCGGCGCGCGCTGCTCTTCAGCCGAGCATCCCGCTATGCCAAAGGGCACCTGCCCATTTTCCCGCTGGACGAGCCCGCCGTGACGGCGCTCATTCGCGGCACGCTCCGCCACGTCTCCCTCACCCCTCTGGGGACGATTGCAGGAGAATGGAGTCGTGCACGATTCACCCGCTGATGGGCGACGGAGGAACGCGCGCGGATACAAAGCCGCCATCTCCGGCCGGGTGGCCAGCTTCCGGTACGCGTTTGCCGGCCTGCGCCACGTCCTGGGTGAGCCCAATTTTCGGATTCAGCTCGGCCTCTTTTCCCTGGCGCTGATCGCTGCCGCCCTCTTTCGCGTCACAGCCGCGGACTGGCTTGCCATCATCCTGGTGGGCCTGGCTGTGCTCCTTATGGAGATGCTCAACACCGTGATCGAGTCACTGGTCGATCTTACGGCCCCCGACTATCACCCGCTGGCGCGGACGGCAAAGGACGTGGCGGCGGGGGCCGTTCTGCTCTCCGCCATCGCCTCCGTCATCGTCGGAATCTACATCTTCCTGCCGCGACTGCTGGCCTTGCTTCACGGCCTGGGCTGACGGTCGTCTCCTCCATCGCGAACGCGACGCACGAACGGCTTGCTGCACCGCAGCTGGGCGCTGACCTGACTGACGGTCAGTCCGGCAGCGAGAAGCCGTTTGGCCAGTTCCTCCTTCTGCTCCAGGACTGCGCGTGACTGGGACCCTGGCGAATAACGAGCCACGACGGCGCTTCCTTCCCGTTGACTATCCCGTTGGTCCTTGTAATCCCTATCTCCACGAAAACGTCGCCAGTCTAACACGCCCACCGAGGCTGTACAATACTCCTATTCCAGTATTTCTCTACGCGACGACTTATGCCATCTGTCACACTGCTTCGTGATGCAGCGTTAGAGTACTGAACGCGCGCACGTTGCCGACCCGGTAGTAGTATGAGGTGGAGGTGGGATGTTTAGGGCACATGCCTCTCCGTCCATTGGTCGTTGGTTAGGGGAAGGAAGGTTGCCGGCACAGGGATCTTGACGTCTCTCCCGTTTTCCTATGTCTCTCAGGAGGACTTCCATGTTTCGTGTAGCGATTATGCGCTCCCTTGTCGTTACTCTCATTGCCGGTCTGAGCCTGCTCTTCCTGCAGCCGGGCGGTGCCGGCGCGGCGGCCGCGCTGACGCTGAATCCCACATCGGGACCGACGGGCACGATCGTCAGCGTCACCGGTAACGGGTTCAGTGCCGGAACCTCACTTCCGGTTACGATTTTCTTCAACGGCACGTCCGTCGCCACCACGACATCCTCAAACACCGGTACCATCAGCACCACCTTCGCCGCTCCGGCGGTGACTCCAGGCACCTACACGGTGACTGCTGCCAGCACCTATGCGGCAACCAGCGCGCAATTCACGGTGACGAGCAGCCCCGCCAGCATCTCGCTCAGTCCCACCTCCGGTCCGGCCGGGACGGTGGTGACGGTCAGCGGTAGCGGCTTTGGCGCCAATCAGACCGCTTCGCTCTCCTTCAACGGTGTTACCGGCGGAAGCTTTACCACGAGCGGCACCGGTGCGATTCCGGCCGGTATTTCCTTCATCGTCCCCAACGTGGCCAATGGCGTGTACACGGTGCGGGTTTCGACGGCGGGCCAGTCCGGGACCGCGCAGTTCACCGTCGGCGCCAGCACAGGCGCGTTTGTGGCGGCGAAGTTTGTGACCGTCAACGGCCTCGGCTACAGCACGGCCGGCAGCGCCAGGCCGGGAGACACACTGACCTACCAGCTGCGGTTCACCAATAACACCGCCAACAGCCTCAACGTGACGGCGACCGATGTCATTGCGCCGGGGCAGACGGTTCTTGCTCCGCCCGGATTCCCCTGCAGCTTCACCGGGACCAACACCCTGACCTGCGCGGTGGGAACCATTGCCAGCGGCGGGTCGGCCGCGCTCTTCATCTCCACGGTGGTCAACGCCGGCTTCACCGGCACGATCACGAACCAGGCCAGCGCTACCACGACGATCACCGGGACCACCACGGCCGGCCCTCCCGCCACGACGAACTCCACGGTGGTGACCGTGGGGACGGTGGTTCCCGTCACTGCCACCTTCGAGCTCTGCGGCCCGGTCACGTCCTACACTTCGGCGACCTCAACCGCGAACGGCTCCATCACTATCAGTGGCGTCACGGTCATCATTGCGGCCGGTGCGGTAGCCACCAACGTGGTCACCGGCTCCAACGAGTGCATTCTGGCCAACGTCAACGGCTCCAGGCAGTTGACCGCCGTGGCCGGAGCCACCAACCTGTCGGGCGTGAGCGTGGCTTGCGGTGTCTACACCACAGCTGCCAGCGGCTTCGTCAACGCAGGCGGTATTCCGATCGCGGTCGCGCCGGGGACGACCTTTGTCGGCGGTCTTGTCGCGGGTGGATCATACTGCTTCATCCTCAATGCAAGCGGTCAGGCGATCGGCGCCGTGGCGGGTATCCCGACCAGGGCGATCTTCCCGACCCGCCACCATCCCTACTGGTTCGAGCGTGTCCGCACGGTCGACATCTAATTCAACGTCTAGCCGACAAAGACGGGGCCCGGCATCTGCCGGGTCCTCTTCTTGTGTTTCGAGCGATTTCCGGGAGCAGCGAGCCGGACGAAATGTGGGGCAACGGAGCGCAGAGCACCCCATCCCCGGCCACTCCCAGCCCTTCGTCGATGCTGGGCAGCGCCGTGAGCTCCAGCACGCCCAACGACTTCCACCCCAGTTCGCAATGTCTCTCCAAATCTCTGCTGGGGCCCGACGATTACCGCACCATGTGCCTGTTACCATCCGGAATGGGCATGAGAAATTATCTCATTGAGGGCGTTTCCGGCACCGGGAAAACGTCGGTCTGCAGGGAGTTGCAGCGGCGCGGCTGCTGTGCCGTCAACGGCGATACCGATCTGGCGTATCAAGGCGATCCGGACACTGGAAAACCGACGGATGGCGTGACGCACGAGCACCACATCTGGCATGTGGATAGAGTACGGGCCCTGGTCGCCGACCGGCAGGAGCCCGTAGCATTTTTCTGCGGTGGCTCTCGGAACTTTTCCAAATTCATAGATCTATTTGACGGTGTTTTTGTCCTTGAGGTAGACCTCGACACATTGAACCGGCGGCTTGACCAGCGACCGGAAGATGAGTGGGGTGGAAAGCAAACGGAACGAGAACTCATTGTGCGATTACATCAGACGAAAGAAGACATTCCGAAGAACGGTATCGTCATCGATGCAACCGCACCGATCGCGCATGTCGTTGACGAGATCGTTCGCAAAGCGAAGCAAATTAACTGAAACGGTCCTTCTCGAGACCGAGGACGTAGCGGTTATGTGGCCGGAGCCGATCTGAGCTTGGCAGCAGGCTACGGTCCGGCTAACTGACCACCGACTTCAGCGTGCTCCTGTAGGTATGTCCCTTCAGCGTCACGCTGCCGTGAATCGTCACTTTCTGGCCGGCCGTCAGCAAGCGGCTGAGGTGGTACTTGTAGGCAGCCCAGCCTTTCTTGCCGGTCTTGACGGTGAATGTCTGTACCGGTGCGCCCGGAACCTGGATCTTGCCTTTCACAATCGCCCGCGCGTGGGCGTGCACCCAGACAGTTACACTTCCCTTGCGGTTGGATGGGATGCTGGTGGCCGAGATGTCGATCTTTCCGTATCCTACTCTGTACTCGGCCGGCAGCGACTGTACCTGTCCGACCGCCGGACCCTGAAGCCGCACCTCCACTTTTGCCGTTCTGCTGTGTCTGCTGATCGCATTGGCGGGCTGAACAAGATTGAAGCTGGTCGTGCCGGTCGGGTCCAGTAGTGCAGTACGGCTGATGTTTGGACCATTAGGGAACGCGACCTCCACACTTACGTGCACCTGTCCGTTAGGAACGGCATGAACGGTGAGCACCTGGATATCTCCGGGCTTCACCGTGGAGTGCGCAAGAGAAATGGTGGCCGGAACGGAGGTCGGCGTTGGGGAGACGCTCGCGGGAACCGGCGTGGAGGTTGGACTGGGTGGGACTCCGGTCGGATGTGGCGTTGCGGTGGGAACGGGGGTATTGGTTGGCCCGGGCGTGGCGGTGGGAGGAGTGGTCTGTCCCTGCCCGGCCTGGGCGAGGGTGATGCTGCCGCTGCCGAGGTAGCCGAGGTGAGAGGTCTGTCCGTTCCAGACGCTGGTGCCGTAGCCGTTGGCGGTCAGTGTGGAGATAGCGGCAGCCACGGAAGCGCCGGTCGCCATCTGATTGAAAAAGGCGGCGCCGTCCAGAAAGTCGTCGTAGGCAAGGGTGTCATGGTCCCAGCTCACCATCACGCCGGCCCCCCTGGAGGACAGCGCGTTCCAGAACCGGGTGGCGGGTAGGAAGGCGCAGCCGTTGAAGAAGAGGATCGAGTTACGCGGGAACGCCGACATGGACTGCTGCACGTACATCGAGGTGATGGCGTAATAGAGCTGCGGGTTGCCGTACACCCCGGACACGATGACCGGGCAGTCCTCAGCCAGGCCGGTGGGACAGGGATTGGTGGTCGCGAACTGGCCCGTCACCAGCACGCCTTCTCCGGCTGTGGTCGCTCCCGAGTGGGTATGCATGTAGACCACGTTGTACTGCGGCAGAGTGGCCATGACGTTGACGGTGACGGCCGAGTCGTCGAGCTCGGTCACGGTGAACCCGGCCTGCACGAGATCCTCTCGCTCGACCTGCCCGGCCGCGACGCCCATCCCCAGCACCGTGGCAAACGGCTCCAGGACGAGCGCTCTGGCTCCCGCGCTCTGTCCTGCCCGCGCGTGCGGCACGCGCCTCGGGAGAAGAGGCACGGCCCGGAGCGACTGCGACTTCGGCACGATCAGCATCTCGCGGCTGTCCCGAAAGTGAATATCAATGGTCCGGCCATCGCTCCCCAGGGAGACGGAGCGCACGGTGGTCTGCGCACGCAGCCAGCGCATGACCGAGGCACGGCTGCTGTGTCCGAGTGCGGCAGAGGCGTGGCTGAGCACACCCAGATCGTTCGGTTGCGTACCGGCCGTTGCAACTGCGGGCAGACCCAGGAGCAGCACCACGGCGATCAGAAGCCCACGAAGAAACATTGACATATGTCCGATCTAGGTGAAGTATGCCGAAGTCTACAGCACGCTTCATATCGTGTCGAGATTGTCTGATATGCTTCCCCATGGCCGTCCGTTCGTCCCAGCGTCCCGTGCGCCGCTCCCAGCCTCAGCCGGCCCGGTTTGGCCCGAGTAAGCGGCGTTTCCGCTGGCTCCGCCGCCTGATGGTCCTGGCGACAGTGGTGTTTGTCCTGTTCCTCGGCGTTCGCGCCTACGTGATGCAGGTGTATGCGCCGGGCCTGGAGTCGGAGGCCGGAACTATACCGGCGACCGTGGGGCTGCAGCTGGGCGAGCACGGCGCGTCGTATACATCACTCGCGGACGTGTCCCCAACCATGCGCCACGCCATCGTGGCCATCGAGGATCGCCGCTTCTACACCCATCACGGCATCGATCCCATCGGGCTCGCTCGCGCGATGTGGATCAATATGACCGCTCAGAAGATGGATCAGGGCGGCAGCACCCTAGAGGAGCAGCTTGCCAAGCGGGCGATCGTGGGCAACGACCGCTCCATCCACGGCAAGCTACGCACGTTGGCGCTGGCCTGGGCCATCGACCGCGACTTTCCCAAGTGGAAGATCCTCGAGCTGTACCTGAACGATGCCTACTACGGTCAGGGAGCGTACGGCATTGAGCAAGCGGCCCAGATCTACTTCGCTACCAACGCGTCGAGCCTGACCGTGGCGCAGGCTGCCTTCCTTGCGGCCATGCCGCAGGCCCCCTCCATTTATGGAGCGCATCCTCGATCGGCCGCCGTCCTCTACCGCTGGAAAGCGGTGCTCGCCGGTATGCAGAGCCAGGGGTACATCACCGCGGCCCAGGAGCGTGCGGCGGCCTCCACGTCTCTGACCTTTGCGCTTCCCAATCCTGGTTAGCGCCCCGGCATTCTATCTGGGTGAGAATGAGGACGGGACGTGAAAGGAGTCACCGATGAACGACCGAAAGCTCGCAGGGCTTGGACCACTCCAGCTTGCCGGGATCGCCATGGCGGCAAGCATTATCAGCGCCATCCTCGTGATGCTCGCCGGCCGAAAGTGGAAGCCGGCAGCGGGCCTCGCCATTGACGTCTCCGGCGTGAAACGCATCCCGCCGCAGCCGGAGGTGGATCTGGCCATGCCGTCCAGCGTCCCCACGCACTTCACGGAGGAGCTGATACTCCCCAGCTTTACCGAAACCGGCGCCGATGTGGAGCGCGACGACGATACCTGGGGACGGAGCCCGGAAGGGGTCTAGACGCTGAAGCGGAAGTAGACGACGTCGCCCTCACGCATGACGTAGTCCTTCCCTTCCAGCCGGGTGAAGCCCTGCTCCTTGGCTCTGGCCGGGCTGCCTGCCTCCACCAGCCGGTCGTACGGCGTGACCTCCACGCGGATAAAGCCGCGCTGGATGTCGGAGTGGATCGCTCCGGCCGCTTCGGGCGCCCGGGCGCCCTGACGAACTGTCCAGGCGCGGACTTCCGGCTCGCCCGCAGTGAGGAAGGTGAGCAGTCCCAGCTCTCGGTAGGCGGCGGCGATAAAGCGTGAGAGGCCGGTGGCAGTGAGCCCGAGACTGGTCAGATATTCGGCCGCATCCTCTGCCGCCAGCTCGGCCAGTTCCGCCTCCAACTGGGCGGAGATGACTGCCAGCTCGGCGTCATTCTCGGCAGCAGCTGCTTGCAGGCCGTCCAGGATCGAACGGATACCGCCGGGGTCGGGAGCAACGGGATCGAAAGCGGCGGGGAGGTCGTCTTCGGCCACGTTCGCCACGAAGATCATGGGCTTGAGGGTCAGGAGTCCGAGATCTTTGACGCTCTCCGCCTCGCTCTCGCTGATCCCCGCGCTTCGTGCTGATCGGCCCGCATCAAGCGCGTCGCGCAACCGGAGCAAGATACTCTCCTCGCGCTGCGCCTGGGTGTCACGCGACCGCGCGGCTTTGGAGGTCCGCTCCAGGCGCCGGTCGATGCGCCCCAGGTCGGAGAGCTGAAGCTCGAGGAGAATACTCTCCAGCTCCGTCAGCGGCTGGGCCGGCTCGGCGCCGAATCCGAGATCGGGCAGCGGAAAGCAGCGCAGGACGATAGCGAGCGCATTGACGCTCTGGAGCTGGGAGAGAAACCGGCCACCCAGGCCGCCTTCCTGCGACGCGCCCTTCACCAATCCAGCTACATCCACGAACTGCACGCCAGTCGGCACGATACGTTTGGGATGGACCATCTCCGCCAGCACGTCGAGCCGCTCGTCCGGCACCGGGACGGTGGCGGTGGTGGAGCGGCCACCCGAAGACGTACTGCGCCGCGTCAGCGCATTGAAGAGCGCCGTTTTGCCCACGCCGGGCAGCCCGATGATGCCGACAGATAGATTCATTGGCTCCCGTCCCTCCCCCTCTGACGACTCCAGGATAGCGAACGGGGCGGGACCGTCGGCTAGGCACCGAGGAGGGATACAAACGGCGCCAGCGGGGTGGCAGCGAGAGCCGTATAGAAGCGGCTGTCGGCTGTGACCATCTGTGTGTTCTCAGCTGCCGATCCCTCTTCCGGCACGTACCACTTCACGGCCACGCTGACATCCACGACGAATCGGCCGGTCAACGGCCCCGATCTTCGCGAATGAGCTGGGTGCTATCGGAGAACGTCTGGCCGGTTGCGGCAAGATGCTCGCGGATAATGTCGGCCACCCTGGTGCCGCCTTGACGATCGGATGCCCGAGCCGCACCTTCACGATCTTGAATCTCGCATTCATAATGTGTATAGTGGCTTAACAAGAACACATCAGGCAGCGGAGGATAATGGCATGGAGACTCGGGGCGGCGCCATTATCGCCTCACACCTTCGTCGCGTTTACCGGAAGGGCGGACGCTTATTTCGGAAGGGCGGAGAAACGGTCGCCGTCGACGACATCTCCTTCCAGGTGCCGCAGGGCACGATCTTCGGCTTGTTGGGTCCGAACGGGGCGGGCAAGACCACCACCATCAAGATGCTCTCGACCCTCCTCATTCCAACCGCGGGGACGGCCACGGTGGGCGGGCATGATGTGGTGCGGGAGGATCGCATTGTCCGCCGGCAGCTGGGTGTGGTGCTGGGAGGCGACCGCGGGCTCTACGCCAAGCTCTCGGCTCGTGCCAATCTGGTCTACTTCGGCAACCTCTACGGCATGACCTCCGAATCCATCCGCCGGCGCACGGGTGAGATGCTGGAGCTGGTCAACTTGCAGGATCGGGCCGACGACCGCGTCGAAGGATTTTCGCGTGGGATGAAGCAGCGGCTCCATCTGGCCAAGGCGCTCATGCATGACCCGCCCATCCTCATCCTCGACGAGCCGACCATCGGCCTCGATCCGGCCGCCGCGGTGGAGCTACGGCGCGCTATCGGCCGGCTGGTGCCGGAACACTCAGTCCTCCTGACCACCCACGACATGCACGAGGCCGACCAGCTCTGCTCGGAGATTGCCATCGTCGATCAGGGGCTTATCGTCGCCCAGGGAACCCCGGACGAGCTGAAAGCACGGGTCGGCGGGAACCGCCGCGTGGTCATCTCCACCCAGGCGCCGCTGAACGGGAGGCTGGCCGGCGTCGAGGCGGGCCTGAATGCGCTGGTGGACGTGCAGCGCGTTATCACCGACCTCGACGACGTGGGAGGAAGCCGCCTTACAGTGCTCTGCACCGAGACTCCGCGCGCGCTCGATACCGCCCTTGCCCTCCTCCGCGCTACCGACGCCGTCATCACCCAGGTCCAGGTCGTCGAGCCCACGCTGGAAGACGTCTTTCTCTCGGTGGCCGGGAAGTCATTCGAGTGAGCGTCGCCTATCGCACCGAGCCGGTCTATTTGCTGGCTTCCATCCTGGCCACCACCCGGCGCTACCTGCAGGATGTCAGCGCCTACGTCATCCAGCTGGTGCGCTGGCCGCTGGGTCCCTTATTCATGTTTGCGACCTGGCGCATCACCTATAGCGCCTCGGGCCGCACCTCCGCCGACGGCGCTACCCTATCCGGCTTCCTGCTGGTCGGCATCTTTGGCAGCATTCTCTGGAGCTCGAGCATCTGGGGCAGCGGCTACGCCATTCAGAACGAGCGCGACGACGGGACCAGTGGCTCGTTGTTTTTGACGCCGGTCAGCCGTGCCGCGGTCGTGGCCGGATACGGCCTCGGATCCTTTATCTGGTTCCTTCCCTCGTTTGCCGCCGTCGGCGTTCTGGGCTGGATCACTGGCGCCCACTTCGCCGTTCACGCGCCCTGGGCGGTCGTGCTGGCGGTGCTGGCGCTCTGCATCGCCTCGCTCGCGGCCGGGTTCACCTTTTCGGGCATCTTTATCCTGACCAGGCGCGGCAACCTGGTGGCCAACGTTATCCAGTCGCCCATTTACCTCCTGGGTGGGCTGATGGTTCCGCTCTCCGTGCTGCCCGGCTGGCTGCGTCCGTTTTCCGATGCCATCCCCGTGACCCATGCCGTGGTGGCACTGCGTGAGAGCACCCTGCTGGGAGCGGGAATGGGGTCGACCGTCCACGATGTCGCCCTTTCCCTGATTGCATCTGCTGCCTGGTTCGTCATCGGCCTGATCGGCCTCTGGAGGGTTGAGGATGTGGCAAAGCGCGTCGGTCAGCTCGACCTCTACTAGCCGCCTGGCCCTCCAGGCCGCCATCGCCTCCTGGAAGGCCAAGATCTACGAGCACATCGTGGTCAATGGCCTCGGCGGATACGTGCTGGTGTGGGTCGCCTTCCCCGTCTTCACGCTGGCTAGCATTGGGCTCATTTACCGCGCCCACCGCCCGGGATTGGTCGGCTACGCCGTGGTGGCAATCGCCGCCAGCGCCTTTATCACCAACGCCCTCTACTACGTGGGGCAGCTTCTGGATGAGGAGCGACATCGCGGCACCCTGGTGAACCTCTTCCTGTCCCCGGCGCCGCGGCTCAGCTGGCTGACCGGGCTCGCCTTCGCCGGCCTGTTCGAGACCACGGTTTCTGCCGCGGTCTGCCTCCTCTTCGGCGTCATTGCCTTCGGCGTCCGCTTCGACCCCGACCTTCCGGCGCTGGTTCTGTCGTTCGTCCTCTTTATCGCCTCGCTCTGGGGCCTTGGCTTCGTCTTTTCGGCCTTTGGCCTCATCCTCAAGCGCTCCAACGACCTGGCGAACCTGCTCTCCTCATTCGTGTTTCTGCTTGGTGGCGTGTACTACCCGATCTCGCTGCTCCCAGCCTGGCTGCGCTATCCGGCAGAGGCCCTTCCGCTCGGATACGGGATGCAGGCGCTCACCCAGGCCAGCCTCCACCACGCCGCCATCGCCCAGCTGGCCCCGCAGCTCATTCCGCTCGCCGGTTTTGCTCTGGCGCTCCCTGTCATCGGAGTCCTCACCTTCGGCTGGATCGAACGGAAGGTGCGCCGCCGCGGCGACCTCGACCTCTACTGATGCCGCTTTGGCGTCTTGAGTCCCAACACGCGCATCAGAAACGTGCGCAGAGCCGTGTCGTACCGATGAGGGGCGACATTCCATGGTTCAGTGTGACCGGCTTGTGGAATGGTGACGGCCGCAACCGTCCCGTGGCGGGCGTGGTCAACAAACGAGGTGAAGACCTTGAACGGCACCTGACTGTCCTGCTTGCCGTCGAAGAGAAGGGTTGGTGTATGCAGATTTCCGGCTGTCTGGTCGGTATCCACCGGGCCCAGGCTGGACATCCCGAGGCGGTAGGCGATGACGCGCTTACCGGCCCAGGTGACGAACGGGGGCAGGTGGCGATTAGCAGCCTGCCGGTCGAGAATCGCATCCCAATTCAGGGCGGGTGAATCCAGGACAGTTGCGCGAACCCGAGACGCGTCGCGTGAGTGGTGGAGGAATTCTTCGGTGATATTGCCGCCCATCGAATAACCCATGAGGACGAGACCGGTCGCGCCATGTCCCAGAGCGTATGTCGCGGCTGCCTGGGTATCCCGCCACTCCGTGCCGCCGAGGTGATACAGGCGATCCGGACTGTATGGCGCTCCAGGGTCATTGCGGAAGGAGATGTCGAGGATGGGCATGCCCAGCGCATGGTACACGCGCATGGCGCGAATGCCCTCGCTCCGCTGCGACTTGTAGCCATGGATGATGATGACCCAGACACGGCCTCTGGCCGGAACATACCACGCAGGCATCGGCCCGAGCGGGTCCCGGTAGCGGATGGTGCGATAGGGCATTTTGACGTCGGTGGGCGTTTGATAGACCGAGGCGGTCAGTGCGACCTTCGTCCCGGGCCGCAGAGTTCCGGACTGGTCCGATACCTCTCTGGTAACGCCGTTGCGGGAGCGCGCCGTCACCCTCCCCAGGACGGCGTGCCCGCCGGGCCAATCCATGCCGTACGTGCCCGGGCGGGACGTGTCTTCGGTGCGCTCGAGGGTCACCGTCCCCGTGCCGGCGGCCAGAACCGGCGTCGTGTACGAGGAGCTATGCGTCACGTCGAGCAATTGGCTCGAGAAGTACCAGGCCACCGCCAGAAGCACCCCGCAGGCGATGATCGCCAGGGCCAGGAGCAGGAGCACAGCGGTTCGTACCGGGTGCCGACGCGGCCGGTTGACGGGCTCGAACACAGGGATGCGGATTGCTGTTCCCACTTTCAGGAAGATATAGCACGCTGGGACAGCGCCGGCCACTACAACAAGAGGCCTACGGCGACTTCTTTCCGGTGGGAGTGGGCTGGAGCAGAAAAATCCAGAGATCCCAGAGGATATGGCTCACCAGAACCGGTCCCAGGCGGGGATCGAGTGCGTACTCCGCACCCCAATAGGCCCCTGCCACGGTCGCCGCTCCGGTAAGCGTCAGGTTCCCCGTGACCAGGTGCGTTCCGCCATAGGCGGCCGCCGCCAGCGCGGTTCCGCGCACAGGACCAAAGCGCCTGATGAAGGCGCGGCCAACCAGTCCGCGCCAGAAAAGCTCCTCGCCCGGACCGATGATTCCGACCAGGAGAGCAGCAATCTGGCCCCTGGGGGCAAGTGTGCGCAACCGATACACGCTCTCGATGTCCTCTTCTCCCGTCGGCATCACCACACGGGCCATACGATCTCCAATCTGGAAGATGACGTACAGCCCCGCGGCCGATGCGGCGCCGATGGCGACATCACCCGGCTCGGGCAGATCGTCGCGAATATCGGGAGTCGACACCAGCCCGAAGAGCCCCAGCGCTCCTGCGCCGACGGTCATGCGGCGCCAGAATCCGGAGGGGGGGCCGCGAAAGACCCAGGCCCAGATCGGCACCGCCGCCAGCAGTCCCAGAAGCGCGCGGCGCATCAGTGGAGGTACCGGGCCAGCGCCAGGCCCAGGGCCAGCAGGAAGCCGAAGATCATATGCAGCCGCGCGGTTTTGAGGTCGATCATGGAGAGCGCGTGGACCTGGCCGCTGGCCCCGAACTCCGCCGCCCGCACCACGGAGATAAACATGGGCAGGCTGAGCAGGACCAGCAGAGAGGAGATCGGCAGCAAGTGGCCCATGGCGGCAATGCCGACGGTGAGATAGGCGCTGGTAACGAGGCCCATATAGAGGTAATGGGCGCGGCGGGCGCCGATGGCGGCAGAAAGCGTGGCGATGCCGGTACGAGCGTCCTCGCTGATATCCCGCCACTCGTTGGCGTGGAGAATCGCCGCCACCAGC
The DNA here is from genome assembly GCA_025966365.1 of Chloroflexota bacterium. Taxonomy (GTDB): domain Bacteria; phylum Chloroflexota; class UBA5177; order UBA5177; family UBA5177; genus JAICWV01. The sequence continues at coordinate 15,469 of JAICWV010000069.1, forward strand.
AGGCCGATGGGAAGAGACGCCACCAGGGCCACCGAGTCGAAGCGGCCGCTAATGGCAAAGTAGCTTCCGACCACCTCTATGGGCCCCATGAGCAGGAAGACCAACGGAACCGCCAGCGCATGAAACTTGTACTGAAAGGGTGGCCCTGTATAGCCATATCCCGCTACCAGGCCCACAATTCCGAAGGCAAGCATCAGGGGGCCGCGTAGTGCAATCAGGGCCAGGCCGACAAGTATCACCAGACCGAAATTGGCAAAAGCGAGGATGAACGCCTCCCGTTCCATCACCGCACCCTTGACTATGGCATGCGAGGCGCGAGGGGATGTGATCTTGTCAATGCCCTGCCGGACGTCATAGATCTCGTTGATGATGTTGGTCCCCACCTGCAGGCCGAGTGCGCCGATAAGGGTGAGAAGGAAGGGCCAGAAGTGGAACACGCCGCCTGCCCAGGCCACCGCGGCTCCTGCCGCCACCGGAATGATGGAAGCGGTCAGGCTGAAGGGGCGCGCGATCTCATACCACGCCTCAAGATGCCGCCAGGCTCGGCGTCCGCCTGAGGGGCGGGCGGCAAGCGCGTCAGGGACGTCAGCGGTCCGCGTGGCACCGACTGCTGCCGCGATCCGGCCGTCGGTCGCGTACATCACGCCGGCCTGGAGCACGCCTTCCACCTGCTCGTCCTCCTGAAGAATTGGCTGCAACAGAGGCACGTCCATGCCTGCCTCGTGATACTCCAGAGCCTTCGTCGCCACCTCCTCGACGGTGCCGCAGGCCAGAAAGGCATCCAATAACTCGTCGGGAATGAGGTTGCCGGCGCGGGTGTAGTCCTCCAATCGCCAGGCTGCGGCGATCTCATTGCGGAGCTCAGGCGGGAAGCCGGCCCGCCGCAGTGAGAGATCGCTCAGCACGCTTACCATGTAGATCACGAAGGGCTCCCGCTTGGCGCGGTTGAGTGCGTCTCGCCGTGTGTCACCGACCAGGGCCAGGATATAGCCCGAGGTCACCATGGCGTCGGGGTCGCGTCCGTGCTCACCCGCGACCCGCCGAATGCGTGTGCGCATGGTTCGGAACGCCGGCACCGACTCCATGGGCCGGGAGAGATACCCGTCGGCTTTCTCGCCGCACAGATCCAGGAAGCGGCCCTGGTATCCCGCTATGTAGATGGGAATGTGGTGCGGCGGCTCAAACATGGGCTGGAGCGGGGGCACATTCGGATTCAGCACGAGCCGCTCCCCGGCCCAGAGTGTTCGGATCCGGTCTATGGCCTCGGATACCTGCGCCACGGTGTCCTCGAACGGAATATTCATCTGCGCCAGCCGCAGCGGAAGGCCGCTCCCCAGGGCTATGGCAACGCGGCCAGGAGCCAGGTTGTCCAGCGAGGCGCCGGTCATGGCCAGGACAGTCGGGTTGCGAGTATAGGGATTCAGCGCGCCGGCACCAATGCGCACGCCCTCTGTTTCCAGCGCCACGGCCGCCAGATAGCTCACGGGATCCCGCTCAAAGTAGGAGTCGTGGATCCACACCGACTCGAATCCGGCTGCTTCGGCCCGGTGCGCATATGTCACCACGTCGCGCACATCTCCGCGCGACGCGAGGCCCAATCCGACCCGCCTCCCGGTCCGCTCAACCATGGTTCCCGGTCACCTCGAACTCGCCTCTTTCGGCGCGCGGCCGCCACCCGGTAGCCGGGTTCAACCCACCGCGTGCCCCGTCCACGCCGGCCCATCCTACTGCGATGCCTCATACGCGTCCAAGGATGCCTATTAACGGGGTGTGACCCACGTTTTTGCAGTAGGGGCGCTATGCAATCGCTGGATAGGGGGTGCGGGGCGATTTCCAAACGTGGGACTGAGATGTCGGGGCGATGTGCACTCGCGAGCCTGAGATGTCGGGGCGATTTGCAATCGCGTGCCCGAAATGTAGGGGCGATGTGCAATCGCCCGCTGTGCCTCAGCACAGCTTCTGGTGCTCGCCACCCAGGGATATGAGTCTCGGGAACAAGAGGGCCTTTCCGGGTCCCCGCCGCAGCAGGTGGAACCGGGGGATCGGCCCCGACCACACCTATGACGCGAAGGC
>JAICWV010000156.1 GCA_025966365.1 Chloroflexota bacterium
CGCGAACATGTAGGTATTCAACAAGGTGGTTCCCTGCGCCAGTGCCGACTGGTCGAGCGCATTCAACCAATCGCCGTTCAATGTCCGGGCGATTGGCTCGTAGCCCTGGCCGCCCCACGAGTCGAACCCGCCTCCCTGGAGCTCCGACACGAACATCGGCGTCTGTAACCCCAGGGATTGCCAGGTCCTGGCCCAGGTATCGATTCCGTGGAAATGGATGTCCCACCACTGGTGACAGCACTTGAAGCCATACGGGTAGCTGTCCTGCCCGTACAGATTGACAAGTGACGACCAGTCCCCACGGAAGTAAAAGTCGTTATGGAAAATCGGAATCAAGATGCCGTCGGCGCGGGCCGCGTCGAAGAGCTCCTGCATGTACTGCTGCGAGCCCTGCGGCTGGCTGTATTCGTTTTCGATACTCAACAGCAGGACCGATCCTCCGTTGGTTACCTGGTGCCGGGCCAGAATGGGGAGGACATGGCTATACCACTCCCGCGAGTCCTGCGCGTACAACGGCGAGTAGGCGCCCTGGGCCGCTTTTCCCGTCCAGGTTTGTGACCGGGGCTCGAGGTCCTGGCGCAGCACCCATCCGGGGAGCCCGCCCGCGTCCGCTTCCGCGTTCATGTAAGGCCCGACACGCGCGATCACATATAAGCCCAGCTGATCGGTTATGTCCAGAAGCGCGTCGATATTGCGCACGCCGGTGAAGTCGTATTGACCGGGAGCGCTCGAGTGGTACTGCCAGGAGAAATAGACAGAGACCGCGTTCAGTCCCGCCGCCTTCATCTTCTCCAGCCGGTCGCGCCACTGTTCCACCGACGGCAACCGCCAGTAATGGAACTCTCCGGAATACAACACCAGCCGCCGTCCATCAATCATGAGACTGTGCGAGTCCCAGGACACGGTATGGGCCGCCGTCTGGGCGCGAACGCGTGATGGAGAGGTCGAGACGAAGAAGGTGAGCAAGAGCGCGGCGATCAGCCCCGCTCTCACCGCCGTGGCATGGATCAGAAGGGACTCCGCCGGGGTGATGCCGTGGGTTCTACCACGCGGCACATGCCGGAGGCAACCTGCCGTCTGACGTACTCTGGTGGGAACTTCGGCCATAACCGTATGTCGAGACCGTCCCCATCTCTCCGTCAGTCGTCCTTGACGGTGGCGCTTGTCGCTGCCGTCGGTATCCTGGCTGCCCTACTTCGATTCGCCCATTTGACACAACGAGGACTGTTTCTCTGGGACGAGGCGAAGTTCGCGATAGAGGGCATCCGCATGGAGGAAGCTATCCGCGCGGCGCTGGGTCTACACGCGTCCCTCGCCAGGGGTAAGCCGGTTGGAAGTGCCAAGCCGGGTCATGCGCTGCTCATCGGGATTGGCTACGTCATTGCCGGAGTCCACGACTACGTCCCGCTAATGGTGAGCGCCGTCTCCAGCCTGGCGGCATGTCTGCTGCTGGCTGCCCTCGGCTGGAGGCTCTTCGGGAGACAGGTGGCGATTGTGGCAGGAGCACTGCTTGCCGTGTCGGAATACGACGCCCTCTATGCGCGCTCGGGCCTGTCGGAGAGCGACGCTGCTCTCCTCTTCCTTCTCGGCACCGCGCTCTGGCTGTGGCCGTGGCCATCTGCCGGCCGGCCTGCATCGGATATTCGACTGGCAGCGGCGGCGGCCGTCCTAGGCGCCGCCTTCTCTGTCAATTACCGCCTGATCGTCTACGTCGCGGTGGTCGTGGCGCTCGATTTGAGCTGGAGCCTGCCGAAGGAAGGTCATGTTCCCGGGTTGCGGCGGGTGCTGCTCTGGACGGCTGGACTGGCCCTGATTCCAGCGCTGTGGTTGGCAGTCGGAGGGCTGGCCGCGGCTCACGGAACCCCCATCTTTTTCAATGAGATCACCGCCCGCCCCGCGAGCTATGCCGCCGAGGTCGTCTACCAGCTTCACCAGGGCAAACAATCGGTCGTGCGCTTTGCCCCGCTCATCTACGCCGCCTGGTACGTCAACCGGGACGGGCTGGGGGCCGCGCTCTTGCTGGTGGTGGGCCTCTTCTGGACCCTCATCCGGCCCTCTTTCCACCGCCGGGTTCTGGCAGCGCTGATCGTCGTGCCGTATGCCGTCTACACCTTCGCGCCATTCATCGTGCCCAGGAATCTAGTGGCGGCATTGCCCTTTGCAGCATTGGTCGCCGCCGAGGGGCTGGTGCGGACGGCGCGGTGGAGGCCGCCGGCCGGACGCCCACTGCTCGCGATTGTCCCGGTCACGCTGGCTCTCACCATCATCGGAGCATCCATGTCGTGGCGGCTCACCGAAGAGCGGTCAGGGTTCGCCGCCGCGGCCGCCGCGGTCAATAGTCGTGGCGGCCGCGCGTTGACCTCGAGCGAGGTTATGGCCTTCTATCTTCGGCGCCCGGGCGGCAGCTGTGCGTCACCGGCGGTCCCGCCGCGACTGGACGTCCTGGCTGCCGATATCCGCGCGGGCTACAGGCTGGCGGTCCTGGAACGGCACCACAACTCACCGGTAACAAACTTCATCAGAAGCAAGGGCCGCCTCATCGCGTCCTGGCCCACCTTTGCCGGCCCCAATCTGGGCGAGAGCCCCGTTTCCTCGGAAAACGGAACCTGGCCCAATTCCCATGAGCCGCCGGAGATCGTATACCTGTTCGACATCAGCAGGTTGCCGGTTCCATCCCAGGGCCATGCCTGGCCGCAACGCTGTGTCCTGCGCGTGCCCATCTAACCGCCGCGCACTCGCCGGATCAGTGAGGCAAGTGATCCAGCACTGCCTGCTGGTAAACGGTCCGCATCCTCGCCGCCAACTGTTCCAGAGTACCGACCTCATCCTCGCCTGCATCTCCGCTCAAGAGCCGGGAGAGCAGCGAAACCAGGGTATCCATGACTTCCTCCAGAGCCGGCGCTACCTCCGACTGGGAATCGGTAACACGCGCCAGGAGTGTCAGCCGTCCCCAGGAGTCCGCGAGGCCCCCGATCGGACCCGCCACCACGTCCACTCGCCAGAAGTCGGGCTCGCCCGGCACACTCGCCATCTTGAGCCAACCCTCCACCTGCTCCAGGTGCACGGCCACGCTGGAGCTGGTGTGCTGAAGAAGGTCAAGGGTCCGGTTCGTGACGGTCCACCGTTCCTGCTCCCCGTCCACGTTCTCGCTCACTTTCCGGCCGGTTGTAGGTCGTAGAACTCCACCAGCCCGTCCACGATCATGACCGGGCTCCGCAGCTCCTCCGGGTGGGGGTAACGGTCGGCATGGTCACGATAGCGGTCGTCGGTAACGATCTTGCTGTGCTCGCGCCGCGCCGTTTCCAGCACGAAGACATCCGCGTCGGTTCCGGCGGGTGCCTGGAGGATCACTCCCTTGTCGATTAACGCGTTGAGCCGGTCGGGATCGTCAACCTGGTGCCACAGCGCCGCATCCACGATGATGATGGGCCGGTAACCCATCTGTTTCAGCCGCTCCCGAACCCGCTCGACGGCCCGGACCGTCGGCTTTCCATTGCTCGACGTCTCCAGGTAGGCGATGTTGGAGCCGTCAACCACGATTGGCGCTCCCCTGTGCCCCTGGTCACTCTTGGCCATTGCCCCCGTCCGTTTTTGAGCGAGTCTCGCTTCATCCTAGCGAACGTCGTAGGTCAGTCCGTGGCCGGCGTCATACAGACCCGGAATCGAAACCGGCAGCCGGCCCGACGGCCTGGCGCCGAAGATGACCTCCATGACTGCTTCAAGTCCCAGCGGAGTGGCCAGATGCGTCGGCGCAAAGCTGTGGACAAAGCCGGCCACGTATGCATTCGCGGAGGGGTACGAGGCAATGTCGTAGGGGGTGGACGTCGCCACCGCGACGACCGGCATCCCCGTCACTCTGAGGCTGTTGACCAACCTTGCCTGGCCACTCGGAAGCACGCCCCGAGCGTAGGTCAGCACGATAATGCGTCCCGCGGCGCGACCAAGCGCGACGGCCTCGGCAATTTCCTGGTCGGTCGGATCTTCCCCCGCAGCCGTCCAGGGTATGACCGGTCCACCGGACGCCTTGCGTGCTGCCTCGGCCGCCGTCTCCACGTGGGACACTGTCGGGCCTCCAAACAGGTTGACCATGCTGACGCCCGCAACCAGCGTGCTCCTGGACACGTCCCGGTTAAACGGCAAAATGCCGTCATTGCGGACGAGGACGATTGATTGCCGAAAGAGGTCGCGGGCCAGCGCCTCGTGCGCGGGGCTGCGCGCCGATCCCGCAGCCGACTCGTCAACAAAGGGCGCCTCCAGAACGCCGAGAGCCGCCTTTGCTTCCAGGACGCGGCGGACGGACCGGTCTATGCGCTCGCCGGCCAACCGGCCTGACTCGGCCGCGGCCCGCAGTCCTTGGACTGTGCGGACCTGCTCCTCCGTCGTCTGCCCGGGCATCACGATGTCGGCGCCGGCCTCTACCGCCAGAACTGCAGCTTCCTCCACCGGCCAGTTGGCGGAGATTGCCTTCATATCCATCATGTCGGTGATGACGATTCCGCCGAATCCGAGCCGCTGGCGCAGCAGACCGGTCAGGACCGGGTGAGACAGGGTTGCGGGGAGTGCGTTATCCAGGGCGGGAATGACGATGTGCGCCGTCATCACCGCTCCGGCGCCCGCCTCGAAGGCGGCCTCGAACGGTGGCAGGTGCACGCGCTGAAGTTCCTGGAGCGACTCGTGAACGACCGGGAGGCCACGGTGCGAATCCACCCCCGCATCGCCGTGTCCGGGAAAGTGCTTGGGCGTCGACAGCACGCCCGCGCGACTGTAACCGCGTACCTGTGCACTGGTGAAGTCAACCACCATCGCCGGCGCCTCGCCAAACGAGCGAACGCCGATTACCGGATTGGCCGGATTGACCTGGACGTCCGCCGTGGGGGCAAAAGTCCAGTGAAAGCCGAGCGAGCGCGCTTCTCGGCCAATGGCCAGCGCCGCCTCCTCGGCCGCGTGCACATCGCCCGTGGCTGCGACGGCCATCTGTTGCGGGAACGCCGTTGCGGCCAACGGCATGATCGACGCCAGACCCTGCTCAAAGTCGCCCCCGATGAGAAGCGGTATGCCTGCGCCGGCCTCGAGGGCCAGACGCTGCAACGCGTTGTTCCGCCGGGCGATTGCAGGAGCATCGAGGTGGCGATGTCCGGTGGCGATAAGCGACCCGACCTTCCCCTCGGTGATAAGGCGCTTGACGTCGGACACGTCTGGGTTGTTGGCGACGCTGACCGCCATGACCATCTGCCCGATCTTCTCGGACAGCGCCATCCGGCTCATCTCTTCGTCGACTCCCTCAGCCATCCCGCACCCCCCGTACTCCCGTTGTTGCTTCCTGGCATCTCCAAACGTTAATACATGGGATACTCAATGGAGCGCGGTGCCAATGCTCGCCGCGCCATTCTTGTGCCTAGAAGAGAGATTGTCCCGGTCATGCGCTTTGTCATCCTGACCGCCGTCATGGTGGTCGTGCTCTCCGCCTGTGGGGGCCACTCTGCCTCCGACCATCATCCGCTGGTCAGCTCCAACCTGCCGACGCCCACCTCTACTCCGCAGGCGACAGCCGCGCCGGAGAATCAGGGCGCAGTCCTGCTCGACGTGAAGGGAGCCCAGGAGGATACAACCACCAGAGCGTTCACTGCTGGTTCAGCGTGGAAAGCGCACTATTCCTTCAAATGCATGATGGTTGATCCCAAATACGGCCACGGAGTCCTGCAGATCTACGGGATCGATCCAAAGCACCCGAACGGGCAGGAAACCATCATTGTGTACGCGCTTACCTCGTCCGCCAGGAAGGCCACCACCGGCATATCTGAGCGTGTGAGCGCGGGAGCCTATAAACTGCGGATTCTGGGCGATCCCGTTTGTAGCTGGCATGTAGTAGTCAGAACTGCCTGAGGTCATGCTCAAGTTTCTCCTCAAGTGGGTCCTGAGCGCCGTGGCACTGCTGATCGTGGCTCACTTTGTGCCGGGAATCCACGTCAGCGAGATAGCCGCCCTGGTGGCAGCCGTCATCATCGGCCTGATCAACGCCTTCTTGCGGCCCATCCTCGTCATCCTGACCCTGCCCATCACCATCCTGACGCTGGGACTGTTCGTCCTGGTGATCAACGCCGTGCTCTTCATGCTTGCCGCCGCCATCGTTCCCGCGTTCACAGTTCACGGGTGGCGAGCGGCACTGGTGGGCTCAATTCTCTACGCGATCCTGGGCTGGGTCGTCAACTTCGTGACCGATCGGATCATCCCCGACTAGAGCCGGCAGCCAGCCGCGCCCGGGTGGCCTCGGTCACGGTGATCCCGGCACTGTCCATCGCCAGGAGCACTGCCCCTGCGACCGGTTCGAGCCCCGGCATGACGGCACGTGCCTCCGGATGCTCTTCCAGGACCCGCCGGCACAACGCCTGGGCAATGACCGTGCTTCGCCGCAACACCGTTCCAGCCAGGACCAGACAGTCCAGTTGCCCGATTCCGACCTGTCGACACGCTGCCAGGGCATAGTCGCCGAGGGCACAGCCCTGCTCCTCGGCGATCGATCGTGCTACCGGATCGCCGGCCTCCGCTTCTCGGACAAGGACGGGCGCTGACACCTCGTGGGCCCAACGTCTTCCGCCGCGACGTGTCATGTCGTGTAAAAGCTCGCCCAGGCTGCCGGCACCGTACGCCTGAAGCACGCCGGCAGTCATCGCGGTTTCCGGCCCGATTCCCAGCTCAGCGTGAATCACCGCCCACAGTGCCCGGTGTCCGAGCTGCCGGGCGCCCTGCACATCCTGCCACCAACTCGCATGCCAGGTGGCCCCACTGGCCGACCTGGCCCCGGTTGCCGCGCCTGTCCCACAGACAACGGCCACCCCGGTGAAATCGTCGGATCCCGCGCGCAGCGGGGCGAATGCGTCGTTATAAACGGACACATTGCGCGTCATCCCTCGCCGCCTCAACGCCTCACGAAGAAAGTCAAAGTCTTCGGGCCAGTCGGCGCCCGCCAGGGAAAAGCACGCCGCAGCCAGGTCGTCGGTGCGACATCCGGCCGACTCCAGCGCCCGGGCCACGGCCCTGTCCAGCTGTTCCAGAGCCGCTTCCGTCGACTCCGCCCCATAGATGTCGCTGCATCCCGCCCTGCCCCGACCCAGGACCGTTCCATCCTCAGCCGTCACCCACGCCGCGGTCTTGGTGTTACCGCCGTCAACCCCCAGCACCGGGCACTTCACGCGCCGCCCATTGCCTCGCGGTCGGCGACAATCGTCGCGCCGTCCACCAACCGAAGGTACGACCCCGGAACTTCGGGTCCGACGGGACCGTTCAGGACGACATGCAAAATATCTCGCTTGGCAGATCCTGTCACCAGAAGGACGACAACCCGCGCGGCCAGAATGATGTCCATGCCGGCCGTGATGCCGCGATCGGGGGTGACCGTGCCCGGCGGCCAGTACGACGCTGCCGTGGCCCTGCTCTCTGGTCGAAGCGTCACCACACGGGTCGGCGCGTCGGCCGGGGAGGGCGGCTCGTTGTACCCAAGATGGCCATCCAGCCCGAGACCGAGTATGGCCAGATCGATGCCACCGGCGGTTGCCACCGCCTCGTCATACTTCAAGCACGATCGCTCCAGGTCCGTTACATCGCCTCGCAGACGGATAACCCGCGAATCAGGAATGCTCAACGGTTCTACGAATGTCCGGTACATCCAGCCGTAGAGCGAACGCGGGTCCGCTGCGGAAACCCCGACGTACTCGTCCAGTTGGAAAACCCGGAGCCAGGAGGTGTCCAGTCCGTCCCGGGTTTGCTCCGCCAGGAGACGGTAGGTGAGCAACGGCGTATTCCCGGTCGCGGGAATGACGGATGCGGCCGGGTTGGACCGTATCTCCCGCTCGATGAGATCCGCCGCCAGGCGCGCCGCGGCTTCGACGCTCCTCCCCACCACAA
>JAICWV010000250.1 GCA_025966365.1 Chloroflexota bacterium
TACCGGGCGATCCTGGCCATGGAGCGATACGCCCGCGCGGGAACGCAGGACCATGCATTGGCCGCTTTGGTCAGGCTCCGCGCATCGCAACTGAACGGTTGTGCGTTCTGCCTTGACATGCACGCCGTCGAGGCGCGGGCAGCGGGCGCGGAACAGCGCCGGCTGGACATCCTCTCGGCCTGGCGCGAGGCACCGTCGTTCTTCACCGATCGGGAACAGGCTGCACTCGAGCTCACCGAATCAGTCACCCGCATCGGCGAGGCCGGGGTGCCGGATTCTGTCTGGGAGGACGTCGCCCGTCTCTTCGACAAGAACGAGATTGTCCGGTTGCTGATGACTATTTGTGCCATCAATGTTTGGAACCGGATGGCCATCAGCACTCACCAGGGGTTGCCTGAGCGAGACGTCAAAGCGCAGTCGACGACCTGACTTCTGCGATATTTTGTTCGGGTAATTGGGCGCATTTCAAACCTTGTTCATGACTCAGCGTTTCCTTTGAAGGATTCCTACGCAATGCAGATAACAGCGTATGGAGGGCGTCCCGATGTAGTGCGCCCAGCTATCGAGCTCGTCGACAAGGGCGGAAACGTCGTCGCCGTATGAGCCGAGATAAGCCCGTACGGCTCCGAATCTGTCAGTCCTCTTCAGAAGATCCCGGCCGTTCCGCAAAATGGCGATCACCTTTTTGCGATTTCGAATGACACCGGGATGAGCGAGAAGCCGATCCACCTCGCTATCCGGCCACGAGGCGACGAGACGAAGGTCGAACCCGGCGAAAGCCTCGCGGATCGATGGCCAGCGCGCTCGGACGATGTCGGGGTTGAATCGGGCTGAGAATACGGCGGCGGCCAGCACCTCGAAGTATTCATCATCCGTCCGCGGAGACCGGTTCTCGAAGGGACACCAGCATGGAGTCCCGCCGATACCGCGCTCCTTCCAGCGCGTGGATGGCCGCAATGTCGCTAGCTCAGCACGCCGAGTGGAGAACGTTCGATCCCGCCAAGCGCAACTTGCGCAACCTCAAGGAAAACGGATTTGTCGACCGCATGATCTTCTGGAAGCAGGTGCTCAGGGCGCGAGCCACGTGGACAGGATCAGGCGGAACGCTGCGGATGCATCGCGCTGCGCAGCGTTCCCGCCCTCAACGACCTCCCCTGCCTAGCGGCTCTTGAGGAACTCGACCAGATCGCTCTCCTGACCTTGCGACAGGCCGAGGTTGAAGCAGGCATTGTAGTGGTTGGCCACATCCAGCAGCGTCGGGAAACGGCCATCGTGGAAGAAGCCGCGCTTCGACCGCGCCCAGAGGCCGCTGAGTTGTGGCGTGACCAGCGTGCTGCCGATCGCCCCCGTCGGCCCGCGGTCGGCCTGGAAGGAGTCGACACACATCTCGGCCGGCGTGTGCGCGTTGTAGCCGGCGTCGGTGTAGAGCGGCGGCATGTGGCACTCCGCGCATTTGCCCTGGCCGTTGAAGACCGCCTCACCACGTTTCGCTGCTGCGGCGTCGAAGCTGCCTGGCGGCGGCGTCGGCGCCTTCAGCGAGAGCTGGTAGTAGTGGAGCGCGGCCAGCTTCGACGTCACCTGGTCGGGGTTGTGGCGGAGCTTGAAAAAGCCGCCTCTGACCGCCGCCGGGTACTTGGCCGGATCGTTGAACCGCTCGTCGTTGAAGTTGCCGTTGCCGTGCATCTGGA
>JAICWV010000217.1 GCA_025966365.1 Chloroflexota bacterium
GGTGTCCCATTCACTCTCCACCTTTCCATACCCCTGGTCTCATGCCCCCGATGGTTCCTCGATCGCCATGGGTATCTCCGCGCGCATCGCCCCGCTGCAAGCGGGGCTCGCTCGCTGCCCAGAAGCCCGATCAATCGGGCTACTACGAAGGGGTGGCGATCAATCGGGTCAGTACGGAACGGGGATGCGATCAATCGGGTAGCTACGAAGGTATATCGATCAGTCGCATGCGGACGAAAGGGTGGCTATCAATCGGGCACGGATGAAGGGGGTGCGGCATGGCGGGACGGTCGGGGTTGTGATATGCCGGGCCGGTCCGAAGGAGTGACGATTTATCGGGCACGATGCCCGCGTCTACTCCTGGGACGCCTCCAGCTCGTCGATCGTGCTCTCTACCAGGCGTACCACCTCGTGAAGGATGACTTCGTCAAAGGTGAAGCGGGCTCCGGCGGTGTCGAACAGCTGCGGGAGAGTGGCGGTGGCTCCCAGCGCCAGGGCTGCACGGTACTGGCGCACAGCTTCCGCCTGGTCCTTCAGTGCGTTGGCCCAGACTTGCACAGCCCCGAGCTGTGCCAGGGCGTATTCCAGGAAGTAGAGCGGCCAGCCGAAGAGATGCGGGACGCGCTGCCAGTCGTTGGCGCGCTCTCGTTCCAGTCCCGAATAGTCGACGTGCGGCAGGTAGCGCTGCATCAGGTCGCTCCAGGCCGCTTCGGTGGCGCCCACGTCGCGCGCCTCGCCGGGATGGCGGTAGACCCAGTGCTGGAATGCGTCCACGGCGACCGTCCAGGGGAAGAGTGAGAGAATGCCCTCCAGATGCTGGATTCGTGCCCGGGCTGCATCTTCCGCGCTGTAGAAGCCGCCCTCGTCCCTGGTCAGATAGGGAGCGGCCAGCAGCTCCATCCCCATTGAAGCAACCTCGGCAAATTCGATGGGCATGCTGTCGAAGGTTCGCTGCGGTAGGAAGGGCAGGTGCTCGGCCTCGAAGACGTGCATGGCGTGACCGCCCTCGTGGAGAAGCGTCACGACATCGTCATGGGTTCCCGATGCGTTGCCGAAGATGAACGGCCGCCTGGCGGCGTCGAAGATCGTGCAATACGCCCCCGGCGCCTTATTCTTGCGGCTTTCCATATCCAGGAGGCCGGATTGCCGCATGGTGTCGAAGTGATCCCCGAGCACGGGATCGACCCGACGCACGACGGCCGCCGTGGTGTCTTCCAGCTCCTCGGCGGAGTCATACGGCCTGAGCGGCCCGCGCCCGAAGACATCGACTTCCTGGTCCCAGGGGCGCAGCGTCTGAAGTCCCAGCCGCCGACGGCGGCGCTCGAACATCCGGGACACGGCAGGAACCACGACGCTCTCGACCGCCGCATGGAACTGCTGGGAGTCCTCCGGGGTGTAGTCGAAACGCCCCAGGTCGCGCCAGCGATAAGAGAAGTAGTCGGGGAAGCCCGCGTTACGAGCTATCCGCTCGCGCACGTCAAGCAGCTTCACCCACACCTCGCGAACTGCGTCCCGATCGTGCAGACGCCGCTGTGTGGCCGCGCGCCAGGCCCTCTCACGCCGTGCGCGATCCTGCTCTTCAAACACCGGTTGAAGCTGAACCAGCGGGATCTCCTCTCCATCCCACTCCACGGTCTGCGCGCCCGTGATCTTGAAGTACTCCTCGGCCGCGAGCTTCTCTTCCGTCATCAGCGGCAGGTTTTCCTCGCGAAAGAGCTCGGCCTCCACACGCATGCTCCGCAGTGGAATCTCCATACCGGCCGGAACGACGCCCGACGCGATCAGCTTCTCCTTGAGACGCTGCTCTGCTTCCTCGGCCCGGGGCCCAATCTCTTCGATGAACACGCGGTAGCGTTCGGCGATTTCCTCGTCCGCCGTGTTCTGGTCCGATGCCAGCTTTATTCGCGCGCCAATCTCACTGACACGAGAGGAGAGGTTGGACCAGGCACCCAGGAAGGCCGCGCCGGAGTCCGCCTCCAGTGGCATCCCCTCAATCTCCCGGTAGCGCGGCTCCATGTCATCCCAGGTCCACGCCAAAAAGTCCTCGGTTTCGGTACCGGCTGCAGTCACCCGTCTCCCTCCTGCCCCTGTGTGTCGCATCCTACGGCCATACCGCCGGAGGGGTCAAAGAGGGGTCCAAATCCCGGCTGCAGCATGATAAACTGGTCGTGGGCACTCCCACGACTTTCCCCCACCGGTCACTCATCCCTGGTTAGGTGTTGTCTTGGAAATTACGTATTTGGGGCGCTCGGCCTTCAGGTTGCGGGGAAAGGAAGTCACGGTTGTGACAGATCCCTTCGTCGAGGGAGCGGCCGCGGCGCAGGCTGATGTCGTCACCTCCAGTGCTCCCGGGAGCGAGGATCTGTCGGTGGCCGGCATCACGCGGCAGGTGCGGGGACCGGGAGAGTATGAGGTCGCCGATATTCTGATTCACGGGGTCGCCACCAACGCAGAGCCGGGCACGGGACCGACCAATACCGCCTATGTCTTTCGGATCGATGATCTGGTGCTGTGCCATCTGGGCCGGCTGAAGAAGCGGCTAGACGCGGATCAGATCGAGGAGATCGGAAACATCGACGTGGTCTTTATCCCGTCACGTAACGGCGAGGCGCTGGGGCCCACAGAGGCGGCCGAAGTGGTTCACCGGCTGGATCCGAAGCTGGTCATTCCCATGGACCTGGAATCGAGCGAAGGCGGCAACGGTACCCTGCCCGAGACGTTTCTGCGGGAGATGGGGACGGCGGGAGTGACGCCGGAGTCAAAGCTGACCGTGACGCGGGGGTCGCTGCCCTCGGAAGTGCGCGTGGTCGTTCTGGAGCCGAAGCGCGGCTAGAGGTAGGGGTATGCCCAAGTACATCTTTATTACCGGTGGCGTGGTTTCATCGATCGGGAAGGGTATTACCGCCGCCTCCATCGGCCGCGTGCTCAAGAGCCGAGGGGTCAATGTCTCGATTCAGAAGCTCGATCCCTACATCAACGTCGACCCGGGCACCATGGCGCCCAACCAGCACGGCGAGGTGTTTGTCACCGAGGACGGCGCCGAGACCGACCTCGACCTGGGCCACTACGAGCGGTTCATCGACGAAAACCTGACCCGGGCCAGCAACGTCACCACCGGCCAGGTGTACGCCTCGGTTATCGGCAAAGAGCGCAAGGGAGAGTATCTGGGCGGGACCATTCAGGTCATCCCCCACATCACCAACGAGATAAAAGATCGCATCCAGCGCGTCGCGCGCCAGACGTCCGCGGAGGTGGTGATCGTCGAAGTTGGCGGTACCGTCGGCGACATCGAGGGCTTGCCCTTTCTGGAGGCTATCCGTCAGATGCGGCGGGAAGTCGGCCGCCAGAACGTGCTGTACATCCACGTCACGCTTCTGCCGCACATCGGCTCCACCGACGA
>JAICWV010000100.1 GCA_025966365.1 Chloroflexota bacterium
CGCCGGCCGCTCTCCAGCTCATGGATCATCGCGACCAGGGCACGGGTCAGCGGCATGGGAAGACCGTGTCCGGCACCAATTTCGGCTGCCAGACCGATCTGGTAATCAACTTCGGTCGGACGGTGTCGCACGGCCAGATCCCGCCAGATGCCGCTGTATGCCTTCCGATCGCGGTGCCGGCGGGCGACGAGGGCGTCCAGCGAGCGGTTGATGGCGTCCCAATCGCGTTGCTCTCGTGGGTAGTAGAGCCCCGGCTCGACGTCGTCGAACGGCTCCGGCGTCACCCCCTCGTGTGCCGCCACCTCATAGATCTCAGCCGCCAGCTCCACCATCAGGGGCCGGTACCGGTCGATGATGTCCGCCATGGTCTCGTCCGTGGTGGCCGTGGCGAACAGCATGTTGGCGTAGCCCATCTTGCCCCAGATGTAGCCCCAGATGTTGTCAGTCACCTTGACCTCGCCCACGTGCGCCAGCAGATCGCGGATGGTCCGCAGCCTCTCTCGATTGGCGCCATCCAGGTCCCCCAGCTCAATCGCCCCCGGCCCGCCAAAAAAGATCGTGCCTGGCTCGATGTAGTCCGCGGAGAAGTTGACCAGGGCGCCAACGGTGCGCTCGACCCCGATCCGCGCAGCGATGCTCCGCTCGCAGAGCCCGTTCTGCAGCGACACCAGCGTTGACGTCGGCGTGAGTAGCGGTGCGATCACACGCAGCGCGTCATCTGTATGCTGCGCCTTCACCGCCAGGAGCACCAGATCGAGTGACCCGGCGAGCGCATCCGGCTCTACCGCGCGAACCGGAACCCGAAAGCTCGCATCCTCCCGATGGATGGTGAGGCCCCGTTCGTTCATGGCCGCGACGTGCTGCGCCTCGCGATCGACCAGAAGCACCGGGATATCATGGAGCGCCAGGTAGGCACCCACCGTTCCACCAATCGCGCCGGCCCCATACACCGTCACCGTCACCTGCGGGCTTCTCCCGCCATGGCACCAACCTCCAGCGCCGCCGCCGCTTCCCAGTACCGAATCCAGGCGCGCATCCCGTCGCGGAACCGGTCGAGGCGGAAAAACTCGTTGGGCGCGTGGAAGTCCTCGTCGGCAGTTGAGAAGGAGAAGAAGACGGTGTCGGTGCCCAGAATCCGGGCAAACGCCTCCGTCACCGGCAGCGTGCCCCCGATGAGGACATCGACCGGATTCCGTCCATCGAGCTCGCGGAGCACGTCCCGGGCGATCTGGAGCCCGGGATGGTCGGGGAGGATGCGGTAGGCGCGGGCGCTTCCGGGAAGTCGATGGGTGCGAAGTCGCACGCCGGGCGGGAGCCGGCGATGCAGATGTGCATCCACGAGCTCGAGGATCCGGTCCGGCTCCTGATCGGGTACCAGCCGGCAGGTGAGCTTGGCGAATGCGCGGGCCGGGATCACGGTCTTGCTCCCCTCTCCGGCGTAGCCCCCGCCGAGGCCGTTCACCTCAAGCGTGGGGCGAATCCACTGGCGCTCCAGCGTCGAAAAGCCCGCCGCTCCCCACAGCTCGGGTACCCCGATCTCCTCACGATAGGCATCGTCATCCCAGGGGAGAGCGGCGATAGCCGCCCGCTCGGCCGGGCTCGCCTCGCGCACCGCGTCGTAGAAGCCCTCGACCGCGACGGAGCCGTCGGGGTGGTGCAGCGAGGCCAGGAGCTCGGCCAGCGCGTGCAACGGGTTCTGCACCGCGCCACCATGTCTCCCCGAATGGAGATCCTTGCCCGGACCCTCGATCTCAAGGTTCAGCGCGGCCATGCCCCGGCTGCCGACGGTGATGGATGGCAGATCGGCTCGCCACATGGCCCCGTCGGCGCTCAGCGCGAAGTCGGCCGAGAGGAGCTCACGATGCTCGGTGAGAAACGGCTCCAGGCTGGGGCTGCCGATCTCCTCTTCCCCTTCGAAGAGGAGCTTCACGTTGACCGGAAGCCGGCCCTCCGCAGAGAACAGTGCCTCCGCGGCTTTGATGGGGATGAGCATCGGGCCCTTGTCATCGCTGCAGCCGCGTGCATAGATCCGGCCGCCACGAACCTCCGGCTCGAACGGTGCCGAGCGCCAGCGGTCGATGGGATCGGGCGGCTGCACATCGTAGTGGCCGTACACCAGAATCGTCGGGCGGCCGGGAGCACCCAGCCACTCGGCATAGACGGCCGGATGTCCGGAGGTCGGCAGCACGTCGACCCGAAACGGACCGGCTGCCTGGAGGCGTTCCGCCACCCAGGCGGCGGCTGCCTCGATATCTGACCGGTGGGCAGAGTCGGTGCTGACGCTCGGGATGCGCAGGAAGTCCTCCAGCTCGGCCAGAATACGATCCCAGTGGCTATCGATGAGCTCCTCGGGGCTCAAAACATTGCCTTTCCGCCGTCGATGCTCAGCACCTGGCCGGTACACCACGCGGCATACTCCGAGACGAAGAAAAGAACTCCGTAGGCGATATCTTCGGGCTGGCCCAGCCGCTTCAGCGCGAGGTCCTCGACCAGCGCCTGCTGTCCGGCGTCGCCGTACGATTCCCACTGCCGCTGCGTGGTGGGGTTGCTCAGGATAAAGCCAGGAGCGATGTTGTTTACGGTGATGCCCCAGGCCCCGAGCTCCTGCGCCAGCTGGCGCGTCAGGCCGATCTGTCCGGCCTTGGCACTCGTGTACGCCTGGATGCCGGTCAGGCTGATGCTGCGGCCCGCGCCGGAGGAAATGTTCACGATCCGCCCGTGACGCTGCCGCTTCATGTGCGGGGCGACGGCGCGTGCGCAATAGAAGGCACCGGTGAGATTGACGTCGATGATTCCCTCCCATTCGGCGTCGCTCACCGCTTCGATCGGCTGTCCCACCTGGCCCAGCACGCCGCCCGCCACATTGACGAGGATATCGATCTTTCCCGCCGCCTCGACGATCGCGGCCACCAGCGCGTCAACGCTCTCGCGCCGGGTGACGTTCAGAGCCGCTGCAGTGCAGACTCCTCCCGCCGCCTGGCACGCCTCCACCGTCTCCTGGAGATCGTCCTCGAGGACGTCGGCTGCCCAGACCCGGCTCCCCCGGCGGCTGAGCTCGACACAGATAGCCCGCCCAATCCCGTGCGCCGCTCCGGTTACCAGCGCCACTCTCCCATCGAGATCAAAGCGCATCGATCAGACTCCGCGTTTCCTCCACCCCGGCCTCCCAGAGCCGGAGCATGTCCTCGTCCGGCTTCTGGTAGGCGCCGCCGTAGTTTCCGTCGCCGATGTACGCCCGTACCTCTCGCGGCGAGAGCGAGCGAAGCACGCTGAGGTCCGCCGCGGACTTCACGCTGTCCGGCACGGGAGCCACCCGGTTCCAGGGAAAGTTCTCCATCCAGGACCCATGGGAGCCGTTGGGGTCGATGGCCTGGACCGCCTCCCAGGTCCGGGGAGCGTTCCACCAGTTATGGAAGATCACTTTGGTGCCCGGGTGATCGGCCATGAACTCGGGGACCATCGAGCCCGCCGGGCTGTTGCCTCCGTGCCCGTTGACCAGAAGAAAGCGCTTGAATCCCTGCCCGGCGAGCGAGTCGAGGATGTCCCGCACCACCTGCACATAGGTCGCCACGCGGATGCTGACACTCCCCGGGAAGGCCAGGAAGTACGGGGTTACACCGTAGGCGAGCACGGGGAAGACGGGCACGCCCAGCGGCTCGGCGGCCTCGACCGCAACCCGTTCCGCCAGAATCATGTCCGTGCCCAGGGAGAGGTAACTATGTTGCTCGGTGCTTCCGAGCGGGATCACCGCCCGGTCGTCGTGTTTCAGGTACTCCTCGATCTGCATCCAGTTCTTCTCGGTGACGCGCACAACGGTCCTCCAGGGAGTGTGGAATAGGGGCCGCGGTCAGGTAAGCCCGGCCGGAGATCGGTCGATCCAGTCGTGATTGCGCTCGTAGGCCAGCGCGGCACGGAAGAGTGTCCCCTCATCGAAGGGGCGTCCCGTCAGCTGCACGCCAATGGGAAAGCCGTCCGGCGAGAAACCGCAGGGGATGGTGAGCGCGGGAAGGCCGGTGACGTTGGCGGGAAATGCCAGGTTGATGGCGGTGGTGAGCGGGTCCTCGCCGTTCTCGTCGGGCACGCCGAGCGCGTCCATGGCGACAGTGGGACTGGGGAGGGTGGGCGAGAGCAGCATATCCAGGCCATGTGCCTGGAAGGTGCGGCGGGCGATCTCCTTGAGCATGGAGCGGGCGCGCACCGCATTGACATAGTGAGTCCCGGGGACCAGCTCGCCCAGCTCCAGCATGATGCGCGTCTGCTGGTCAAGCTTCCCGCCTCGCTCGGTCAGGAGTGAATGGTGCGCGGCACTCGCCTCGGCCAGCAGGATCGTCAGTCCAACCGGGCTCATGGCCGGCAGCTCCGGGATACAGACATCGATCACCTCGGCGCCGGCCTCGGCCAGCTCGCCGATCACGGCCTCGACCGCCGCCCGTACCGGCTCGGTCACGCTCTTGCCGAAGAAGTAGTCGCGCTCCACTCCGATACGCAGACCCTGAAACCCGGCGCCGATACCGCGCATGTAGTCGGGTACCGGCTCGTCGATGGAGCCGCCATCCCGCGGGTCGTACCCGGCGATGGCGCCCAGCAGGAGGGCGCAGTCCTGCACCGACCGGGTCATGGGACCCACGTGATCGAGGGAGGAGCTCAGCGGAAACACTCCATGGCGGCTGACACGGCCGAAGGTGGGCTTGAGCCCGACGACACCGTTGAGCGACGCGGGCTCGCGGATGGAGCCGCCGGTATCGGTCCCGATGGCTCCGAAGGCTGAGCGCGCCGCCAGCGCCGCGCCGGACCCGGCGCTCGAGCCGCCCGGGTAATGGTCGCTGCCCCACGGATTGCGGGTCGGCGGAGTATTCACGCCGTAGGCAAGCTCGTGCGTCACGGTCTTGCCCACGATGACCGCCCCGGCCGCACGCAGCCGCTCGACAACCGCCGCGTCGTATCCCGTTCGCGTGCCCTTCAGCGCCGCCGATCCTGCCTCGGTTGGCGCATCGGCCGTCGCCAGCAGGTCTTTGATTGCCACCGGGATCCCGTGCAGTGGGCCGCGCCAGTGCCCGGAGGCACGCTCTCTATCGCGCTCCGTTGCGGCGGCACGCGCCTCGTCGCCGTAGATATGGACGTAGGCGTGGATGCGGTCTTCCGTGGCCGCGATCCGACTGAGGGTTTCCTCGGTGAGCTCGGCCGACGATATCTCACCGCGCCTCAAGCGGCCCCCGGCATCGGCGATGGTGAGATCGACGAGATCAGTCATGCCAGCGGGGATCGAATGGCGCCAATGGGCTCGTGTCTTCCGGGTGGAGCAGCTCGATGCTCCCGCCCGATGCCAGCTGATCGCGCAGCGCGGCTGAGAGCGCTTCCAGGTCCTCGGCCGGGATGCTGAGGCCCAGGGCCTTCCCCAGCGACACGATGAGGTCGGTCGGTATGGGATCGGCATTGGACGGTGGGAGATACGCCACGAATCTCTAACTCCTCGGCCGCAGGTACGCGGTAAGACCATCGCCGATGAGGCTGAAGGCGATGCCCACGGTCACGATGGCGATACCCGGGATGGTCGGCACCCACCATTGGGTGACCATATAGTTCTGGCCGGACGCAATCATGGAGCCCCACTCCGGCGCGGGCTCCTGGACACCGAGCCCAAGGTACCCGAGGGCGGCGGCCAGCAGGATATTGCCGATGGCGTCGACCATGGCAAAGATGATGGCGGCGGAGATGACATTCGGCAGGATGTGCCGCCTCATGATGCTTGCATGGCTGGATCCGATAACATTCGCAGCCTGCACGTAGTCCAGGGGCTTGGTCGCCAGCGTCTGCCCGCGAATAATCCGGGCGTACGACACCCACCCCACCAGCCAGATGGCGACAAAGACGTTGAAGAGGCTGGGGCCAAGCGCCGCGACGATTGCCAGCACCAGCACCAGGAACGGGAAGGCGAAGAACACGTCGGTGATCCGCATGAGCAGGCTATCGACCCAGCCGCCGAAGTACCCCGCGATCAGTCCGACGATGGTGCCGACGATGATCGTGACCAGCGTGCCGCCCACACCGATGGCGAGATCGGCCCGGCCGCCGTAGAGCAGGCGGCTGAGGACATCCCGGCCGTAGGGGGCATCGGTGCCGAGCAGGTGCCCCGGAGACAACGGGGGCGCGCCGGGATTCAGCAGATCCTGGGCCGTGGGATCGTACCGGGTGAGCAGCGGCGCGAAGATGCAGGCGAGCGCCAGAAGGGCAAGGATGGCACACCCAACCACGAGGGGCCAGGTGATGTGTCCCCGCCTCGACGCCGCCGTCTCTCCGAGCTCCTCAGGAACATTGCCCGGAATGGCCTCAGCGTCGGTAACAGCCACGGCCAGCCCTATCCATACGAAATCCGGGGATCGATGAGCGCATAGAGGATGTCGGTGAGGAAATTGAGGGTGACGACCAGCACCGCCAGCAGCAGGGTGATGCCCTGGACTATGGGATAGTCGCGCTGCAGGATGGACGACACCAGCAGCTGGCCGACGCCGCCAATGGCAAAGACGTTCTCGATGATGACCGTGGATCCCAGAAGAAACGCGATGTTGACGCTGAACACGGTGATCACGGGAAGGAGCGCGTTGCGGAGCACGTGCCGCAGAAGGACAACCCGAAAGCTCAGGCCCTTGGCCCGCGCCGTCCGCGTGTAGTCCTGCTGCATCGTCTCGATCACACTGTTGCGCATGGAGCGAATGAGGACCGCCCCGAACCCAACCGCCACCGTCAGCGACGGCAGGAAGAGCGAGCGGAGGTGGTCGGTAAAGGTATCGCCGAATCCGCTCACCGGAAACAGCTGGGCATCGACGCTCAGGAAGAGGATCAGGATGATCCCCAGCCAGAAGCTCGGCATGGCGAGGGTGGTCACGAAGAGGGCACGGATGATCTGATCCAGAATCCCGTCGGGGCGTAGGGCAGCAAGCACGCCCAGAGGGAATGCGATGACGACGGCAAGAATGCTGCCGTAGAGGACGAGCCAGGCAGTGGGCTCGATGCGGTCCATGATCACCTGGGTCACCGGCTGCTGGTAGTACACCGATTGGCCGAGACTGCCGTGAAGCAGGTTCCTCATGAAGATGAGGTATTGGTTGGGCAGAGGCGTGTCCAGGCCGAGTGAGTGGCGGAGGGCGGCCGCAGCCTTCGGCGTGTAGTGGTTCCCCAGCATGGCCTGCACCGGATCACCTGGAATCAGGTGAATCAGGAAGAAGGACACGAGTGAGATCCCGATGAGCACCGGGATCGACTGGAGAATCCGCCTGCCGAGGTAGCTGAAGCCGCCCACCGCGTCACGCTCCTAGCTGGACTTCGTCACGCCCTGAATGTTGAAGTAGCCCAGAGGGTTCTCCGAGAAGCCGTGCACCTTGGAGGAGACGGCGTTCACGAACGGAACGTAGAAGAGCGGGAAGAACGGAACGTCCTTCGCGAACTGCTGCTGGATCTGGTAGTAGATCCGCTTGCGCTTCGCCGAATTGTTCGTGTTCTCGGCCGCCCGGGACATCCGCCCCAGCGTCGGGCTGTTGTACCAGGTGAAGAACGCCTTGGATCCGAGTGAGTAGTCAACGGCGAAGGAGACCAGCTCGTCGGGATCCGGGATGTCGTTCGTCCACTGGTTGTTCGTCATGTGGTAATTGCCGTTGTCCTGATTGTTGAAGATCGTCGTCGGGTCCATGTTCTTCAGATTCAGCTTGATCCCCAGCGGAGTAAGCTCATTCTTCAGGATGACGTCGATCTGCTGGTACTGGCTGTTGCCGGCCGGCACTTCCATCGTCGCCGAGAAGCCGTTGGGGTACTTCGACTTCTTCATGTACGATTTGGCGAGTTTGAGGTCGTACTTGGGTGTCGGCACGTTCGGGTTCCACCACAGCGCGCCCTTCGGCATGAAGGAGCTGGCCACTGTGCCATGGCCAAAGAGCACTGCCCTGACGAGCCCCGCGCGGTTGATGGCGTGGTTGATCGCCTGGCGCACGTTGGGATCGGCGAACTGCTTGACCTTGTGATTCGGCACGATGTACAGCGTGCGCGTGGACGGATCGGTGCGAATCGTCGCCGAGCCGTTGTCGCTCAGCGCGCCGATCTGGTTAAACGGGACCTCGAAGTCCACGTCGAGCTGGCCGGCCTTGGTCTGGAGGAGACGCGTGTTGTCATTCGGAATCACGCGGTACTCGACGTACTGCATCGGATACGCACTGGCATTCCAGTAGCCCGGCGTCTTCTGCATCCTGAGGTACTGGCCCTTCTTCCACACGGTCACGTTGTAGGGTCCGCTGCCATCCGTCTGGGTCCCCATGCCGCTCTCCCCGACCTTCTTGTAGAACGCCCGGGGATAGATGCCGGTGTTGAAGAGCGAGAGATCGGAGAGGAACGGTCCCCAGGGGTGCTTGAGCGTGAACCGCACGGTCCTGGCATTCACCGCCTTGACGTTCTTGACGGCGGTGAGCGTCCATGACCAGAGGCGCGCCTTCTCTCGCGCCCGGTTGATGCAGAACACCACGTCCTGGGCCGTCACGGGCGAGCCGTCGTGGAATTTGATACCGGGTCGCAGATGGAAAGTATAGACCCTACCGCCGTTGGACGTGTTCCATGATTTCGCCAGGTCCGGCTGGATGGTCTTGCCGTCCTTGGCCACGCTAACCAGTCGGTCGTACACGTTGACCTGCACCCAGATGTCCGGGTTCTCAGTCTTGCCGGCCGGGTCGAGCGTCTTGGTCTCGATGGTCCAGCCGATCGACAGCGTGTTCTTCGCCGACGCCGCCGGCACCGCACCATGCGCCTCGTGCGTGGACGTCGCCAATCCGCTACTCAGCAGAGCCGCTGTCAGTACGCCGGTCATGAGTAGCCGGCGTGAGCCGCTCAATTTGACACTAGTCATGCTCTCCTCCTGATGTATTCACGCGGTCCTTCCGTCCGCTGGTCTGGGGTGAATCTGTCTTGCCGGCATTCATATGCCTCTGTTTGCCTCCTTTCATGCCTCCTTTGGCTCGCTTGCGCCGGGTACTCCCGGCTGCTGTCTAGGCCAGAATGGCGAGGATGGGATCTCCCTCGTTCATGGCGAGCGACGTCACCAGAAACCCGACTTCGCCACTCGTCACTGCACGCAATTCCTCCAGAGGGCGACCAAAGTAGTCGACAATGACGCCGACCGGCTGCCCTTCCTGGACGCTCTCGCCCACACGCACGCTCGGGTGAAAGAGACCTGTCGCCGACGCTCGCATCCACGCGAACACGTCATAGACGCGTCCCTCCCCCGCTTCCGATGTCACCCCGGGAAGCACGCCCAGATGCCGAAGCACGCGCAGCGTGCTCTCCATGTGAGCGGCAACCTCGTCCTCGGTCCAGACTCCCTGGCCACCGATCTCGGTCAGGACTGATGGGATGCCGGCGGCAGCGGCAGCACCGGAGGTCGACCCCGACACGTCCCCGTGGATGATCCGGGGAATCCCGCAGGCGCGTGCCATGGCGAGCGCCGCCTCATCCAGGGCCGGATCGCCGTAGCGCGGCGCG
Source organism: Chloroflexota bacterium (assembly GCA_025966365.1). Taxonomy (GTDB): domain Bacteria; phylum Chloroflexota; class UBA5177; order UBA5177; family UBA5177; genus JAICWV01. The sequence continues at coordinate 9,517 of JAICWV010000100.1, forward strand.
AGAGCAAACGGGACCAGCGCCTCAATCATGTCTCCGCCGTGCATATCGATATAGAACTGAGAGGGCTCGATGATCTGCCGGAAAAGCCAATTCGCCAGGACCTCGGTTGGATCGCCCCCTGCATCGCCGGGGAAGACACGGTTCAGGTTGTGGGTGTCCAGGGCCGAGGTATAGATGGCGCGTGCCTCGAAGGCGGTGGTGTTGGAGATAGGCACCACAACCAGACTTCCATTCACCGCCGCAGGATCGATCCTCATCCCGAGACGGCGAGCCGCCTCGATGGCCACGTATTCCGCTCCGTGAATGCCTCCGGTGATCGCCACCCGCGGCCCGTCCTGGGCGCCGTTGACGGCAATGATCGGCACCGGGACCTCCCGGCCGGCAATGGTGACATGGGCAACAGCAGTCTGGCGAGCACCGGGCTCGACCTGCATGCCTCCGACGGCGAGTGACGTCATGCCTGCTCTCCATCGTCCGCGCCCCGAGCGCGCACATAGTGAAGCCGAATGGACAGCTCAGCCAGGTCGGGGTCGCGCTCTGCCAGAACATCACATAGGTTCTCGTGCATGGCCGCCACCCCCTCGGGATCGTAGGTGTAGTAGGCAAGGTGCGTCGACATGAGCGCCCCGTGGAGGGCGTTGAGCGAATACCAGTGCTCTCTGAGTTGCTCGTTCGCATCGGACTCGCAGATGAAGCGATGGAACCCGATGTCAGCCTCGACCAATCCGAGCACGTCGCCCGCTCTCAGCCGGTCACCCATCTCCGTGCAAAGCGCACGCATTTCGGCGAGTTGGTGCGCCGCGAGGGCAGTGCAGGCGGTGCGAGCGGCCCATCCCTCGAGCACGCCACGCACGACACACACGTCGTACGCCGCCTCGAGCGACATCCGGCCGACGATGGCACCGCGGTGCGGCCGGATTTCAATCAGCCCCTCGTAGCGCAGCCGCGACAGAGCCTGGCGTATGGTGGCGCGGCTGACGTGGAACTGCGCGGCGAGATCGGTTTCCCGCAATCGATATCCCTCCGGGATCTCGCCGTCAACAATAGCGCGGCGCAATTGAGTCACCACCGAATCGGCAAGCGATGCGGCGCGAACCGGCTGGAACGCGGGGAGGGACCGCTCTGTGGTGCTCACTGCTTCGACTCCGCGCTGGACGTACACAATGCCGCGGGAATTGCTCCCAGTATAGGGACTTGTCCTTTTGTCGACAATCGACAAGACGGTACCTTACCGCGGCGTTCGATCCGGAGCGCATGGGTGCTGGCGGACGGGCGAAAGCCCTCGGCTACGGCGTGAACGCAATAGTGGGAAGAACCGGTAGCGGAGGGCTTTAGCCCGCAGTCCCCCCGCATCGGTCCCTTTCCGGCACCCTCGAGCCCAGGAGGGACGGGAGCTCCGACAACTCCCCGATTTCCAGGTACCCGAGCCAGGGCTGCGCAGGCTCGGCGTCACGGTTCACCAGGACTCTGGTTCCAATTCCGAGATCCCTGGCGGGCCGCAGGTCATACTGCGGGCTGGCCGACACGTGAACGATATCCTCCGGTCCGCATCCGAGCACGTGCAGCATGGTCTCAAAGGCAGCGAGACGCGGCTTGTACGCTCGCGCACGCTCAGCCGTGAGCACGGCCTGGAACCGTGTTTTAAGGTGACGGAGCGTTTGCGCCATCTGGCCCTCCTCGGCGTTTGAGAGGATCACCAGCGGAAAACGCTCTGCGAGCGCCTTTAGCGCATCGGGCACCTCGGCAAATGGCCCATAGGTCGGGATTGCCTCGAAAATGCGGCTGCCGTCCTCCGGCCGATACTCGATCCCATACCTGGCTGCCGCCCGCTGCGTCGAGCGCGCGATGACCTCTCGATACGGAGCGTAGGGGCCGAGCACCTCGTCGAAGCGGTAGGCAGCAGCCGAGGAGCAGAAGGCGTCCGCGATGTCCGGCGGGAGCCGTTCGCCCAGAACCTCTCGAAGCGTCCGATCGATCTGGAAGTCGATCAGGGTTCCATAGCAGTCGAAGCTGATGTACGTCATGGCGTTCCTCCGTCCTCGAGTCCTGGGTTTCAGGCGATAGGCAGCTGACGAACCTTCGGCAGGAGCCTCGGATCCGGACGGCCGCGAGCGTAGGCACACCAGCCGACGAGGTCCGGCTGGGCCCCAAAGAGAACAACAACCGCGCCATCGCAGACAGGACCGGGAAGGAGCCGCGCTCCCTGAACGCGCCACCCCTCGGCTCCGCCGGGAAGAAGCGCAGCGGAGGGCGCCATCAATCCCGGAGAACCGGACTCCCGCAAGCGTCGTGCCGGAGGAACTCGGCCCTCGCCCCGTCCGGTGTATCGGCGAGGCACTGAACCGGCCCCGCGCCTGCCGCGTTCCAGCGCGCTGCCGGCTGGCCCCCGGTCTCCCACAGAAACGGAAAGCGCGGGTCCGCATGCCGGAAGAACGTCACGTGGCCGGCGAGCCGGTCAAAGCCTCCGCTAGCTCGCGGAGCTGCCTCACCTGGGGGCTATTGGGCGTCCACCCATGGCCGAGGAGATCCTCCGGCGCGCGGCCGCCACGCTGGGCGCGAGGACGCTGAAACCAGCGACGGATCCCGTATTCGTTGTATGCCCCGCGGAGATCTGAAACGATCAGGGCCAGGACGTGGAGTCGTTGCGCCACCGAATCAGGCGTCGGTCTCGCGCCGGCCGCGTACCGCCGGAGGCTGACCCCGGAGATACCGCAGAGCCACGCCAGCAGGGCGTCGCCCAGGATCGCCCGCAATGCCGTCCACTCCTGCAGAGGAAGGGGTGAATCCTCCAGTGCGGTATTGGCTCCCCGGAGCAGATCCGCCATAGCGCCCGCCTCGCTCGGCAGGCTCCTGACACTTCCGCGCGTGACGGCGCGTCGCAGAAGGCCCGCCTTCCCGAGACGCCCGAGCACCGCTGTCATGAGAGGAGTATCGAGGCTCGTGATGGGTCCAAAGCCAGCGAGGAGCCCCATCGTCTCGGCACGTCCAAGCAGGACGCTGGCCGATCTGGCCACTCCCGGGTCAGTAAACGGATCTTCAACGGTTTCCATTCGGATCCCACTCACGGCCCATTCTATGGCCCGATCTCCGCCCGGTCCACGCACGTCTCAGTCGTCGTCGGCGTAACCCTGCCCGTATCCATCTGTGGGCACGACGATGCCACGGGGCAGCCACCTGATTCCCTATCCATCAGCGTTGTTGTTGCTGCCCGCGACGGTTCGGAAGGAGAAAACCATGGAGCGTGAGTCTGACCAGCCGAAGGGGACGACCAGCCGACGTTCTTTCCTTGGCAAGAGTATCGCGGCCGGTGCCGGCGCCGTCGGCGCGGGGCTCCTGATCGATAGGCTGCCGGCGTTCGCAGACGATGGACACCAGGGTCTCACCCCGGGAGACGCAGCCATCCTGCGGTTCCTGTCCGCGGCCGAGATCCTCGAAACGGATATGTGGCAGCAGTACAACGAGCTCGGCGGCATTCCAGACAGCGAGGTCCCCGGCGGGAGCGGGAATCCCGCGTACACCGCGGCGCTGTCGGTGCTGGACGGGGACATGGCTCAATACGTCCACGACAATACGGAAGACGAGATCTCACA
>JAICWV010000042.1 GCA_025966365.1 Chloroflexota bacterium
CATGCCAGCCGATCAGGAAACGATCCGCTACTGGGGGCTGCACGGCTTCGAGCCGGACGGCACCTTTTTCCTGCTGCGCGAGGTCCTGGGCGGCGGCTCCGGGGGCCGCTATTACGCCGACGGCAGCGACGTGATCCACATCGTCCCCAACTCCAGGAACCTCCCAGCGGAGTTCGCCGAAACGCGCTTCCCCATCCTGATCGAAAGGCTGGGCCTGGCGACTGACTCGGGCGGCCCCGGCACGTTCCGCGGCGGGCTCGGATATGACAAGCACATCCGGCTCCTGCAAGATGCCGCCTTCATCTCCACCGCCGACCGCTCCATCCTCGCCCCCTACGGCGTCAGGGGCGGCAAGGCGGCCCAACCCTACCGCGCCACCATCAACCCTGGCACCCCCGATGAGCGCCGGCTCCCCGGCCTCAACGACGATGTCCCACTCAGGGCGGGCGACATTCTCCGCCTCCAGACCACGGGAGGTGGCGGCTGGGGCGATCCGCTGGAGCGGGATGCAGCAGTAGTCCTCCTTGACGTGGTTCAGGGCAAAGTGTCGCCAGAGAGCGCTCACGACGATTACGGAGTGGTCTTCATCGGTGAGGGCGACGACATCGAGGTGGATGAAGCTGCAACGCGAGGGCTTCGCAGCCAGATTGCAGAAGTTCGCGGAGAACTCTCGCTGATCGACCGTGGACCTGGATACGAACAACTCCGATCAGGCATGGCCCCTCACGCACATGGGAGCAGCAGTTGACCGTCCCCAAGTATCACGAGTTGTTCAATCCGATCCTTCAAGCGATGCAGGCCCTCGTCGCCAAGCTGAAGGATCTCCGCATCGGAGTACGTGTAGAGATGATCGAATCAGTGTCAGTACAGAGTGATTGGTTCGATTCTCTTGAGTAGGGGGTATGCCATATTGCATGGCATGCTGAAGCGTGATAACCACGCTGGACCTGGACGACGATGGCGAGGTCGTCATGTGTGGACCAGTGTCGGCCGGAATCTTGGCTGGAACGCGCAAAGATGAGCGCGACGGTGGCCTCACCTCTCGTGCCCCAACGCTGGATACCTCTCAGGTCAGAAGGAGTGGCTGCGGGTGGGAATGGTCGCCGTCGACTGAGAGAACGCGGTATTACGGTTTCGCTTTCTGACATTGAGTCGGGATAGTCCGCACCCCCGTTCCCGCTCTCACGAGGAAACGGTATCGATCTCAAAGGTACTTGTCACTTGAACTCCGGAGCGCAGCGTGTCCAGGATCACGCAGTAGCGCTCGGCGTTCTCCAGCAGCCGTTGCGCCCGATCCGGCCGCCCGTCATCTTTGACCGTCACATGCGTTCGGCACTCGATAGCCTGCATGCCGACCGGCACGTCCCGCGATACGCCCAGCGTGCCCCGCAAATCAAGGGTACCTGTGGCCTCGATCTCCAGTAATTCGATCTCGATGCTCATGGCCGCAGCCACCATGCGGAGGGTCACTTCCTGACAGGCCACCAGTGCTCCCAGCAGGATATCGGCAGAGCAGGCGACGTCCCCAGCACCACCAACCCCGGAATGCGCGCCCGACTGCCAGATGGCCTCACTCGAGTCCGGGCTGACCGAGCAGTGCAAAGGATCATCCAGATCGCTCTGGGCATTGCGGACCCGGAGCACGATGTTGGCGGCACCAGGGTCGGCGCGGTACCGCTCCTTGAGGGGAGCCTGGAGCTCTCGGACGTTCACGCGGCTGGCCGGCATCTCTCTCACCTCCATAACTCAAAACCCTGCACCCTTTCTAGAGTACGCGCAGGGTTTCGAGTGTTAGGAAGGAGATCTGAGTAATTATCCGGTAAAGTTCTCGGTCAGCCAGACCGAGCCATTCGTCACCACGATGCCGATGCCGATGCGGGTGTAAGCCGGATTGACGAGGTTCATGTAGTGCCCGTGATCGGCGAATTCGTTGCCGGGGCAGTTTTTATTCGGGCACGGCCCCTCGTCCATCATCGACGCGTTGATGTCCAGAACCGCCGTAAGCGGAGCCGCGGCTTCGGCACCCACATTCTCGCCTGCCAGCGCATGCGATACGCAGATGTCGGCCGGGAACTGATCGTGGGTAATGGTGCCGAGTACCGCCATGTGCGCCGAGTGGCGCTGGCTGCAGGTCGATTGGCGCCAGTTCAGTACCAGCGGCCGGACATGAAGCCTGGCCCGATCGGCGTTGATGACCTGGAGCAGCTGTTTCGCGACGGACCTATACGACGGGCTGTGCGAGGAGGCCATCACCGGCTGCGCCTGCAGCGAGACTATGCCCAGAGAAACCGCAAGGACCAGGGAACAATGCAGACACCACGCGCGAAGCTGCTCCCGAACCTGACCGATCATTCCTTCCACCCTTCCCGTCGAAGCTCGCTGCGAGCCCTCTTGCTTGACGGCTATGGCCATCAAACCACGGGCAGAGTGGGATCACGAGAGCAGTTGGGCCCGAATTCAGGGGGGACTTCAGTCACGTGTGCAGCCGGGGGCGATCGTACTGGGATCTACCGCAGACCCAGCTGCACGCGGCTCGCCCGCTCGACTGCAATGAGATCCTGACCGCTGAGAACACCTGCTTGATTCGTCAGGCGCTCCCTGGACACGGTTCGAATCTGGTCCGCCATTGTTTTGAAGTCCTCGTCTCCGAGACGCACGAGCGCTTCCCAGCTGTGGACCTTGATGGTAGTGCTGGTCAGTGGTACGACCTGGACGCGATTCTGCGCATTGATTGCGGCCTGATTGCTGACGATCACCGCTGGTCTGGTCCTTGCGATCTCTCCCCCTCTTGACGCGTCAAAATGTACCCAATAGACATCGCCCCCGGCGCATCAATCGAGAGCCTCGTCCACCCTCGACTCGATCCATTCCAGAACTTCCTGCTCCGCCTCGGCGTCGGCCGCCGCGACCCGGTATTCCGCCTCCAACCGGTTGCCTGTCACCACGCACGGGCGTACCAGGTCTCCGATGAACCGGCTGATGCCACCGCGACCCACCGTGTGATGCAGCCCGCGATACACCTCGTCATCGAGAGTAATGGTAAGTTTTCGATGCACACCTCGCTCCTGGCAGATACGTATACACGTATTGGAGCGGGGAGACACGGGATGGACCGGCGCTCGTTCGAGACGCCGGTCCAGGCTCCTGCTCGTTCCTCCCGCCGTATTGGCCCGCTACCGCGGGGGAGTCAGTGTGCGGTTATCGGCTGACGGCACACGCTCCCTGGCCGGCATTGGCCTCGTTGCTCCAGAGCGGCTGGATAGCAAAGTAGCTCTTCTTGCCGAGCGTGATGTTCTGCAGTCCGGTCCAGGCGCACTTGTCGCCGTTTTCGCTGGTGGTGGGATCGTTCCAGCCGTCCTGCACGCTGTCGGTGTTGTCCGGGTCGGTTACCGCCTCGGCGTACTCGTGGCCGGCCACGATGCTGTAGCCATCCAGGTAGCCATGCCCAAAGGCATCGTCGGCATTGACGGAGTCCATGCCGCATCCCGAGCCTTGCTCCGGCACGTAGGGGATGAAGGCATAGCGCACGCCGTGGCCGGTCGTGTGGCTGGTTTCGTTGTGATAGGCGCAGTAGACGGTGCCATAGGCGGTGGCCTGGATGCCCGGCTCCGTCAAGATGAGATAGGTCGCGTCGATGTCGTAGCCGAAGTGCTGGGCGGCCCTTTCGGCCTCCTGTGCCAGCGGATCGTCATAGCTGTTCGCCGCCAGGCCGGTGGTGGCAATGTCCGACGGAATCGCGCTGGGATCGACCCATGTTCCCTTGAGCTGATGCGTGGGATTGGTGATGTACTGCGCGGTGAGCTGGCCGTCGCAGCTGAATCCGATGGCGATGTTGTCGCAATACTGCGTCTGCACTCCGGCCCAGGGACTGCCGCCCACATTCCCGAAGAACGACTGCACGTAATTCATCACCGTCTTCTGCGTATAGGTGAATCCGCCGTCCTGGAAGGAGAAGCCCGACTGCCAGGCCGGTCCCCAGTACACGAGGTAGACGGCGGGCGTATTCTCGACCAGTCCGCCATGGTAGACAAGGTTGTTGGGCCCGGCCTCGGTTGTGGCATCGGTTACCGCTCCAGCGCCCCAGAACATGTGGTTGCCGTTGATCGTCACCGGCAATGGTGTCACCGTGTCGGCCCTGCTGATGGCGGTGGCGCTGAAGATCAGCGCCAGAGCGGCGGTAGCCGCCAGTAGCGGGCGGATGCGAGCGAGAGTGGGCATGCGCATGAGACGTTCCTCCTTGCAGGGGAGCGGAAAGCCCTTCCCCTGGCCTCCGGTACAGAGTTGGGTGCCTTGACGGCATCCCTCACATTCAGTATCGAGAGAAGGAAGGAGGCGGCGGTATGGGGCCGCAACCCTGTTCTGGCGGAGGCGGGGACCCTAATTTCGGTCTAAGGCATGCCTTACAGAGCGCGTACGCGAACCATCCCGACAGTCTCCTCGGAGGGTAGACTGGTCGGTGACACTTGTGGGTCCCTACCAAAAACAGCCGGCTGCCTGCCGGGAGTACGACCCTCGCTTCCCGGACGTGGCGCGACGGCTGGCAGAGGCGATCGAGGCTCGCGTGCCCGAGGCGCAGGTCGAGCATATCGGCAGCACCGCCGTTCCTGGCTGCGCCGGCAAGGGCGTAATAGACCTCCAGATACTGTACCCGCCCGGCACGCTCGACGCCGTCAAGGAGGGCCTGGCCGAGCTTGGACTCCAGCCGCAGGTGGGTCGGGACCCATTTCCGGAAGACCGGCCCATGCGCGAGGGAACGATCGAGCATGACGGCGCGGCGTACAACATCCACGCTCACGTGATTGCCGAGACCGATCCGGAAGTGGAGAGAAACCGTGCTTTCCGGGATCTCCTTCGATCCGACTCCGGCGTCCGGGATGCGTACGTGCTCCGCAAGCGCGAGATCCTCGCCGGGGGCTCGGCCGACAGCCTCGACTATTCGATCGAAAAGGGACCATTCATTCGAGGGGCGCTCGAGGAGAACGGCGTTGACGTCCCACCCGAGATCGTGATCCGGCGGGCCCGCCCTGGCGACATCCCGGCTACTCTCGAGATCTTCAACCGTCTGCGGCCCTGGCGGCCCGCCATGACTATCGAGGAATACAACCAGCATTTTCGCGAGCTGGAGGGGAAGCGCTATGAAGCATGGGTAGCCGACCTCAACGGGCAGGTGGTGGGCGACTTTGACCTGTTCGAGGCCCGGTCGTTCTCCCAGCCGGAGACCTTCATCCTCTACGGGGAGGTCCACGAGGACTTCCGCAATCAGGGAATCGGCAGCAGGCTGCACACAGCCATGGAGCACCAGGCTCGCGCCGTCGGAGCTCGCCGCATCTACACGGAAGCGGTCGAAACCATGCCGGAGGCGATTGACTTTCTGGAGCACCGCGGCTGGGTGCGAACCGGCAGGGAGGACCGGCCCTCGCGCCTGACCGTCGCCGACGCCAGTCTCGACGGGTTTACCGGCGTCGAGGAACGATTGCGAGGTGAGGGCATTCGCATCACCACCCTGGCGGAGATCGGGACGGAGGACGAGGCATTTCTCCATGCCGTTCACGAGATGGAGTTTCGGGCCGAGCAGGACATGCCGTCCTCGGAGCCGCATGCTCTCGATCCCTTCGAGCTGTGGCTGCAGCGGCAGCTGGAAGGCCCGGGCCGGTCGCTGGAAACCTTCTGGATCGCGCTCGATGGCGATCGTCCCGTCGGCGTTGCGCGTCTTCGCCGCCAGTCAGGCGGCGCATCTGGGAACAGCCTCACGGCGGTCGATCCGGACTACCGGGGACGCGGGATCGCACGCGCGCTCAAGCTGAAGACCATCGAATGGGCGCGCTGGCACCATGTTCGGCACATCCACACCGCCAACGATGCCGAGAACCGCCGCATGCTCGCGATCAACGTCAGTCTCGGCTACCAGCCACTTCCCGCCGATATCGAGATGGTAAAAGACGTGACGCCGTAGGGCAGCGCTTCAGCGCGGCGGCGTCTCGTTTACTGCCACTTCACGGCGGCGATCTGAATGGGACGCGCGATGCCTTTCAGGCTCACTGCGCGCGGCTCTCCGGTGGGATACGCCTTCTCAGCGGTCTCCAGGGTCTCGACACTGACCAGGATCTCATCACCTCCGGCCAGGGCGGAGATGCGCGCCGCCTCGTGGACGCCCTTGCCCTGGTAGGTCTGGCCCGTCCGCGCCGCCTCAGCGCGGTGCACGCCCATCCGGACCTTGGGCGAGAAGCCATGAACGCGCCGGTGCTCGGCCAGGCTTCGCTGAATGGCAATGGCGCACTCCAGGGCGGCATCGGCGGTGGGAAATGCCACAAAGTAGCCGTCGCCGCGATGCTCCACCTCTTCACCGCCTTGCACGGCAAAGATCTTCTGCAGGGTGCGATCGTGCCAGAGGACCAGGTTCCGCCAGGCCTCGTCTCCGATGGCTTCGATGAGATTGGTGGAACTGACAATATCGGTAAAGAGGAAGGAGCGGACGGTCTCCGCGCCCGGAGCTGTATCGCGGCGGCGCGCCAGGTTGGCCAGCTCGTCCGCGGTTATGTCCACATCGCGCGAGGCGCCCAATCGCTCGAAGACGCCCTGGGCGACGCGCAGCTCGGCGGCCGCCGCACCGGCGTCGCCCCTGGCCTGGTGCGCACGTGCCAGCAGCACGCGCACCTGCGCCGTCTCGTAGGGCGCATCCAGCTCGTGCCAGAGCCGAACGGCCCGCCGCAAACTGCGAACTGCCGTCGGCGCATCCCCCTGGTCCAGCTGCACCAGACCCCGCGCCTGCAGCGCGCAGGCTTCGAACAGTGTGCCACCGTACTCCTCCGCAACCGCTTCCAGCTCGGTGGCAGCTTGCGCCGCCCGTTCCGGCGCACCGGCCGCGAGAGCGATCTCGACCAGCGGAAGCAGAAGGCGCGCGCGGGTCAGCTTGTCCCAGGACTCGTCCAGGGCGCGCTCCACGCCGGACAGTGCCGATGCGGAATCTCCCTTATAGAGGAGCAGATACGAGATGCCGGGCTCGCCGTCGTGGCCAAGTTCCTGCGCCTGGGCAAAGGCCTCTTCCGCCGCCTCCAGGTTCCCCATGCGGAGGCGAATCTCGCCCAGCTCTCCCAGCGCCTGACCAGCCACGCGTGGGCTGAACGCCGGCAGCTCCTGGCTGGCGCGCACTGCTTCCATCTCGGCATCGCTCCAGACGCCACGGAGCCGCATGATCTCAGCGCGGTGGATGCGGCAGATGCCGGGGAAGCCCGAGATAGACTGCCGCTCACACCAGCGCCTGGCCGCCTCTGTCCACTCCGAAGCACGCTTCACATCGGCCAGATCACGGCAGGTGCTAATGGTCCAGCAGTACACCGTCCCGGTAATGTCCGCGCTCAGCTCTCCGCCGACGGCAGCGGCGGTGGCTTCGTCGATGAGGAAGAGCCCCTCTTCGACCGACCCGTCCGCCAGCAACGCGCGTCCGAGCATGTGCGTGGCCATTGCCCAGAGATCGCGGTCGCTGAACCGCTCCGCGATCTGGAGCGCCCGCTCCGCGCGCTCCTTCATGCGGTCGATCTTTCCCTCACCCAGGGCCAACATGGCCTGCCACATTGCGAGGTACCCCTGCTCCGCACACTCCGGCTGCTTCTCGAGCAGCCGCTCGGCCCGGCCCCGCCAGCCCGCAGACACCGAGCGCGCCAGCTTGTCGTTATAGTGGCGGGCCAGATGCATGGCGATGCCGGCCGCGCGACATGGTTGCCCGTCATCGAGATAGCCGCGATAGGCCCGCTCCTGTGCATCGAGCGTGAGATCGAGCTCACCCACCCAGAACGAGGCTTCGGCCAGCGCCTCCAGGTCCGCAGCGCCGAGTTCTCCAGCCGCGTCCGCCCGGGAGAGCTGCTCGAACGCTTCCGCCCAGGCATGACGCTCCAGCGCCTCCCGGCCCGCGGTGACATGCTCTTCCAGAGCGGAAACCATGATGTCCATCATAGCGCCGCCTGAAGTGTCCATGCCCGGAGGCCTAGAATCATCCGTGCAATTCACGGCCGCTGCCATCCAATTCGAGCCCGTCATGGGCGAGGACGAGCGAAACCTCGAGCGCCTGACCTCCATGATCGAGGAAGCGGCAGCAGCGGGCGCCCGGCTGATCGTCGTTCCGGAGATGGCGCCATGCGCGTACTGCTTCCAGGACCGCGCCGAGATCGCCGCGCACGTCCAGACTGTCCCTGGCCCGTTTACCGATCACCTCTCCGAGCGGACGGCGCGCCTCGGCTGCGTCATCGTCGCCGGCCTGGCCGAGGTCGATCTGGAGACCAATCTCTACTACAACACTGCGGTGGTGGTCGGGCCGGACGGCTACATCGGCAAGTACCGCAAGGTCCACCAGTTCGCCGGAGACGCCAGGTGGAGTCTGGAGGGAGACCTGGGTTTCCCGGTCTTTGCCACGCCGGTGGGGCGGATAGGCGTCGAGATTTGCATGGATGCCATCTATCCGGAGACCGGCCGGCTGCTCGCACTGCAGGGGGCGCAGATCATCTGCTTCCCCACTAATTGGATCGGCCAGGGCGGGCGGCCCAGCCAGCGGTGGATTACCCAGGCGTACGAGAACGGCGTCTATCTCATCGCCGCCGACCGCTGGGGCGAGGAGCGAGGCGTGCAGTTCCAGGGAGGATCATGCATCATCGCTCCGGACGGCAGCGTCGAGGCGTCGGCAACCTCGGGTGATTCCATCGTGTACGGCGTCATCGAACTCCCACGCACGGAAGCACGTCCCTTCGCTGACGGATCGCCGGAGGACAAACTTGCCGACCGGCGGCCGCATCTCTACCGGGAGATGCTCCAGAACACCTACGGCTTTGCGCCCGCCTACTATCACCGTCTCTTCGACCGATCCGGGCTTCCCGAGCCACGCCGCTCTGAAATCGGCGTTCTTCAATTCGCCCCGGAGATGGGCAACCCCGACGTCAACCGGCGTCGCATTCTGGAGATGGCCGGCGGGCGGCATCTCGATTTGCTGGTTCTGCCCGCCCTGGCGCTACCCGGCACGCCCGATCTGCCTTCCGATGATCTCGATGCTCTGGCCGAGCTGAGTCGTGACCTGGCGTCGCTGATCGTGACCACCGTCGCCGAGCGGACGGACAGCGGCACCTACAGCACGGCAGTGCTCGTCGGACCCGAGGGTCCCATCGGCCGGCACCGCCAATGGCACCTGACGGCTGAGGAGCGCACATGGGCGATGCCCGGCGGCGAGCCGCCGCAGACGTTCGATACCCCGATCGGGCGCATCGGCCTCCTGGCCGGGTACGACGCGCTCTTCTGGGAGTCCACGCGCGTGCTTTCCACGCTGGGCGCCGATCTTATCTGTATCCCCGCCGCCCTGCGCTGGCCGCTCCCGCGGCCGATCGGGGACGGCTCGGAGTGGGTCTACTGGCACTCGAAGGCGTGGGAGAGCTATGTGGCGCTGGCAGTGGCCAACCGGCCCGGTCCTGAGTACGCGGGGAGCTCCGAGATCTTCATTCCGGCAGTGAAGGAAGTCGACGACGTTGAAGAGCGAGCCTCGCGTAACTCCGAGGCCCTCCTCTGCGTTTCATTCGATAGCGGCTCACGTTACATCCGCGAGAAGCGCGGCATGGGCTGGCGCAGGCTGCACTGGTACACTCCGCTCGTCAGATAGCGATTCTCAGGTGCGAACTCTCCTTCCCCTCATCATCCTCACCTCCGTTCTCTTCACCGGCATCGCCCCGGCCGGCGCCCAAGCGCCGGGTCCAACGCCCACGCCCGTCTCCGGAAGCGGGGATTCTCTCCTCGTCGCCATGCGCTCGGCCATGCGTGCGTCGGGCACGGTGCACGCCGTCCTGGATGCATCGGGCTCCGTGCCCAACAGGATCGACTTCAGCACCGAGGTTATCGCCGACGTGTCCTTCAGAGACGGCGCCCTCCACACCGCGACCTCCTCCGTCCGCACCAATCTGGCCAGACACACCCGTACATCCGAGCGGAGCGAACTGAAGGTCACGGGAGGGAAGGGAGCGTGGCGCGTTCCCCACGCGCAGTGGCAGTGTGAGAAATTGTTGCCGAGCGACGTATCCGGGGAACTGCTTGCCTTTCAGGCGCAGCCGGCCTCGGCAAAGATCGCGGGCACGGGAACGCTGAACGGAATCGCCATCTGGAAGGTGAAAGGGAAAGCCGCCATTACGCCCTGGACCGGATCCAGGATGCTCGACACGGTGACGTTCGACATCGCGCAGACAACCGGTCTTCCCCTGCAGATCAGTACACACTTCACCACCCATTGGGACCAGTGGCCGGCGAAAGAAACGCTGGTGGAGCGCTACAGCAACCCAGGAGCGTCGCTCACCATCTCTCTCCCCGCAAAGTGTAGGTAGAGGCCGGGCTCCTACCAGATCCATTACTCGGGGGAAACGGCGGTCCCCTGGACAGCGTCCCGCAGCTCACCGATGAATGTCCGAGCAGTCTCGGTCCGACGATCTTCTGGCGCATCTCGAATGACGTCGATCAGCTTGCTGGCGACGATGACGCCATCGGCGAACTCGGCGACCTTGCGGACCTGAGCCGGTCCGGAAATTCCGAATCCAACTATCACCGGCACATCTGTATAGCGGCGGACCCGCTCGACCAGCGGCCGGGCCGTGGCAGCGACGCTGGCGCGGGCGCCGGTGATGCCGACCAGGCTGATACAGTACACGAATCCCGAGGCCCGCGCGCACACGGCTTCCACCCGCGCATCGGTTGAGGTCGGGGCCAGGAGCTGGATCAGATGAAGCCCGTGCTCTTCCGTGCCCGCGAGCAGCTCTCCCTGCTCCTCAAAAGGCACATCGGGAACGATCAGCGCCGCCACTCCCGCCTCCTTTGAGGCGCGGCAGAAGCGGTCAATGCCGTAGGACAGGATGGGATTGTAGGCGCCCATGAAGATGAGAGGCTTGCCGCTGCGCGTGTGCAGCTCCACCGCGTAGGTGAGGCAGTCAGCCGGAGTGGTTCCGGCGTCCAGAGCCTGCTGCTGTGAGTCCTGAATGGAGACACCGTCGAGCAGCGGGTCGGAAAACGGGATGCCGATCTCGAGCACATCCCCCCCCGACTCCAGAATGTCGGTCGCCAGATCGACAAACGCCTCGGGCGAGGGATACCCGGCAGTGAGATACGGCATGAGAACTGCCCGACCCTCGCCACGGGCTCGCTCGAAGGTTCGGTCGAGCCGGTTGACGATCGTCACGCCGTTCCTCGCAGGATATCTCGTACCTGCGTCACGTCTTTGTCGCCCCGGCCGGAGAGGTTGATCAGAATCGTCTTGCCCGCGGCCTCGCCCTCCGCCATCTTCAGCGCGTGCGCCACGGCATGCGCCGATTCCAGCGCCGGAATGATCCCCTCCGCGTGCGACAGAGTCTGGAAGGCTTCGAGCGCCTCAGCATCGTCGACCGCGACATAGGTAGCGCGGCCGCTCTCCTTATAGTGACTGTGCTCCGGCCCCACGCCGGGATAGTCGAGCCCGGCGCTCACGCTATGTGTCCCCACGATCTGCCCGTGCTCGTCTTGCAGCACATAGGTCCGAGCCCCGTGTAGAACTCCCGGCACGCCATAGACCAGCGTGGCAGCGTGCTCGCCCAGTCCGCTGCCGCGGCCGCCCGCTTCCACACCTACCAGCTCCACCGACGCGTCGTTCGCAAAGGGGTGGAAGATGCCCATGGCATTGCTGCCGCCGCCGACGCAGGCCACGACATAGTCGGGAAGAGAGCCCGTCTCTCCCAGCATTTGCGCTCGGGCCTCCCGTCCGATCACGGACTGGAAGTCTCGCACCATGGTGGGATAGGGATGCATGCCGACGACCGAGCCGATGAGGTAATAGGAGCTCTCGACATTGGCCACCCAATCACGAAAGGCTTCATTGATTGCGTCCTTGAGCGTCGCGGTGCCCGAGGACACCGGTTGTACCTCGGCGCCCAGCAGCTCCATGCGGAAGACATTGAGCGCCTGACGCTCCATGTCCACCTCGCCCATATAGACCACGCACTCCAGCCCCAGTTTGGCGCAGACGGTAGCCGTCGCCACCCCGTGCTGTCCGGCTCCGGTCTCTGCGATGATGCGGCCTTTTCCCATCCGGCGCGCCAGCAGGCCCTGCCCGACGGCGTTGTTGATCTTGTGGGCGCCGGTGTGCGCCAGGTCTTCGCGCTTCAGATAGATGCGCGCGCCGAAGCGCTCGCTCAGGTTGCGCGCGAAGTACAGCGGCGTGGGCCGCCCCACAAACGTCCGCTCCAGCTCCTGGAGCTCGTCCTGAAAGGATGAATCGGCCCTGGCGTCTTCATATGCTCGGTCGAGTTCGGTCAGTGCCGCCATCAGCGTCTCGGGCGCAAACCGCCCGCCAAAAGAGCCGAACCGCCCCGGAGTCTGTGTCTCGGTATCAGTAGCCATCGTGCGCCATTATCAGCTATCTGGCGTAGCCGTTCCCGGAAAACACCCGAGGAGATGGCCGGCTATCCGGCTCGCTCCATGGTTGCACTCAATCTCCGCGAAAGCTCGATGGCCACCTGCTGGAAGGCGTTCTCGCCGGGAGACGGCAAGCCGCCGGAGACGAACCCGTCCACACGCTGCTGCAGGCTCTCGTCGAAGGGGATGGTGGTGGGCAGGACCAGACGCGGGTATTGCGATCGGAGCGCGGCGGCCACGCGCGCCGATTCCGGAGCGGCGGACACCATGACGAGCAGAAGCGCAATTCGGAGTGGGAGATGCTCGCGCTGCCGGAGATCTTCCAGTGCGCGCACCATGCGGGAGGCGTCGGCCGGAGACTCTTCTTCGGCGGGCAGGGGCACCAGGGCCACATCGGCGACACGAAGGGCCGCTCCCATGACGTCTCCCACCGTATCCGGGAGATCGAGCACTACATAGGCGTAGTCACCGGCGGCACGACGGAGGAGATCCTGCAATCCGGAGCGCGCCGTTCCGGTGCTCCCAAATAATGTGGCGAGCGGGACAGAGGGGAGCGACAGCAGATCGACGTTTGTGAGGCTGCTGCCTCCGATGCTCGTCTCCAGTGGCAGGTCCCGCTCCAGTACCTCGGCCAGGTCGAGTCCGCGCACCCGCTCGATGGCGAAGGTGGCGTCTCGGTCGGGGGTGAGATCCACCAGCAGCACACGGGCGCCGAAGTGGCCAAGCGCCGCGGCCAGCGAGATGGCGGTGGTGGTTTTGCCGGTAACCGGCTCCAGATTGAATACGGCGATGGTGGCCACGATGTGCTAGCCCTGCCGGTTCTGGCCGATCACCATGAGATAGGTGCGCCAGGCACGTATCCACTGGCTCTGCCCGGTCCGCACCGCCGCCATGGCCCCGGGCCGCTCGATGGATTCCATTTGCTGCCGGAGCGCGGCAACGATCAGATCGCTCGACCGACCCAGCTCGTCCTGCAGCTCACGCCAGCTGGGCTGGGGAACGGCAAGGTCTTCCAGCACCAGCTGGATTGCCTGCTCGGTCACTAGCAGATCTTCCAGCGCCTGCCGGGCCCCGGCGTAATCACCTCGCTCGATCGAGGCCATGGCCTCGTCCGCCCGCTGCCAGGTGTACAGGCGTGCTTCGGCGATTTCCCTCGTTTCCTGCGAGAGAGGATCGGTGCCACGTGGGACGGTCACGCGCACCACGGGCGCGGCACTGGACCCACGCGCCGCGCGCCTCACGCGCGCCCGCGCCAGCCGCTCGGGCCGAGCATTGAGCGCGCGCCGGACCATCTCTGCCGTCTCGGCCGTTCCACGCTCGGACAGTCGGCCCTCCAGCTGATCCAGTACCCGGCGCTGCCGCTCGATCAGCAACTGTAGCTCCGAGACCTCCTCCGGCGGTGGCGGCGTCTCCATATCGAACCTCCCTCTGGCCTACTCACCGATAGTACAGCCGCAGAGGGACTATACCCCGCGGGCCGCGGCGATAAAGGCCCGGATCTGGTCCTGATCCTTCTCGCCGTTTCGCTCCACACCGCTGCTCACGTCCACTCCCCAGGGGCGAACGCGCCGTATTGCCTCAGCCACGTTCTCGGGGCGGAGACCACCTGCCAGCATCATCGGTCTGGCCATCTCCGGAACCCGGGCCCAGTCGAATGCCGCCCCGGTACCGCCAAAGAGCCCTTCTCGTGCTGTGTCCAGCAGCACGATCTCGGCGGAGGTACGCGCAACCCGCTCGGCCAACGCCTCGGGCGTGAGGCCCTCGCGCATATGGATCACGTCGATGGCCGGCACCTCCAACGCGCGCACGGTCTCCTCTCCCTCGCTGCCGCTGAGCTGAATGAAGTCCAGGCCGCACTCCCGTGCCGCGCGGTTCATGTCGCCCGGGGCGGCATCGACAAAAACGCCAACCGTTCTGGCGTGCCCGCGCACAGCCGATGAGATCTCCGCTGCCGTCTCCGGCGTAATAGCACGCGGGCTGAGTGGGAAGAACATCAGGCCGAGGAGATCGGCTCCGGACTCGACTGCGACCAGCGCGTCCTCGACCCGCTTCAGGCCGCAAATCTTGATGAGCGTCATCGCAGCAGCTCGCGGATGGTTTCGCCCGGGTTGTCGGAGCGCATCAAGGTTTCTCCCACCAGAATGACGCGGGCACCGGCGTCCGCCACCCGCTCCACGTCACCGCGCGTGGCGATGCCGCTCTCACTGACCAGGGTTACGGCGTCCGGCACCAGGGGGGCGAGATATTCGGTGGTCACGAGGTCGACCGAAAAATCGGCCAGGTTGCGATTATTGATCCCGATCAGGGCGGAATCGGCGGCAATTGCGCGCGCCAGATCGTGCTGGTCGTGTACTTCCACCAGCGGCGCCATACCGAGGGACGCAGCTAACGCCGAGAGCTCATACAACTCCGCGTCCTCCAGCGCCGCCACGATGAGGAGGATCAGATCCGCTCCCGCCGCCCGCGCCTCATACACCTGATAGGGAGTGAGGATGAAATCCTTGCAGAGAATAGGGATGCTGACGGCCTTGCGGACGGCCTGAAGGTCGTCCAGGCTCCCGCCGAAATACTTGTGGTCGGCGAGGACGGAGATGGCGGACGCGCCGGCTGCCTCGTAGGTCCGGGCCCGGGTCGCCGGGTCTACCCCCTCGGCCAGGGGCCCCTTACTGGGCGACCGCCGCTTGACCTCGGCGATAAGAGCCATGGGAGCGAAAAAACGAACCGGTCGGACTGGGTCCGCGGATTCCGCGTTTCGGCGAACCTGATCGAGCGGTGTCTCGTTCTCGCGCCCGGCCAGCTCCAGCCGCTTGTGCTCGCAAATTTCCTGCAGGATCATGCCGCGCTGTCGGCGTCGGCTCGCGCTCCCTGGGAGACAGCCCGCAGCCGCTCCAGCGTTCCACGCGCCGCGCCACTGTCGAGTGTCCGCTCGGCCAGTCGCGCCCCCTCGCGGAGGTCCGCCGCCTTGCCGGCCGCAAAGAGCGCCGCGGCGGCATTGATGACCGCCGCATCCCGCGTCGGGCCGCGAGAGCCTGCCAGCACATCCTGGAGGATGGCGACGTTGGTCTCCACATCTCCGCCCTTCACCGCATCCGGCTCGGCGCGCCCAAGGCCAAAATCTTCCGGCACGATCTCGTAGGCCCGGATTTCCCCGTCCGCGATCTCTCGCACAGCGGTCGGGCCGCTCAGGCTGATCTCGTCGAGCCCGTCGGCGCTGTGGACGACCAGCGCCCGCTCGACCCCCAACTTCCAGAGTGCACCGGCCATCAGGTCCAGAAGCGAATGATGGCTGACGCCGAGGAGCTGATAGCGGGGCGCGGCCGGATTGGTCAGCGGGCCGAGCAAGTTGAAGATGGTCCGTACGCCCAGCTCGCGGCGCGGAACCCCGGCAAACTTCATGGCGGGGTGAAAGGCGGTGGCAAAAAGAAAACCGACGCCGGCCTCATTGATGCAGCGGGCAACACCTTCCGGCGGCAGAGCGATATCCACGCCCAGCGCCTCCAGCACATCGGCGCTGCCGCAGCGTCCGGTGGCGGCGCGGTTGCCGTGCTTGGCCACCGGCTGCCCGCACGCAGCCACAATCAGGGCAGCGGTGGTCGAGATATTGAAGGTGCCGCTGTTGTCGCCGCCGGTTCCGCAGGTGTCGGCGAGCGCAACATCGACCTCGATTGGCCGTGCTCGCGCCCGCATGGCGCGGGCAAAGCCGACGACTTCGTCCGGCGTTTCTCCCTTGGCGCGAAGCGCAATCACGACACCCGCGAGCTGCACCGGTGTCAGCTCGTCGTCCATCATCTGGCCCATCAGGGCTTCCGCCTCGTCGGCGCTCAATGATTCACCGGCAATGAGCCGGTTGAGCACGGCACGAACCATCCCGATCTCCCAATACATAAAACCCCCGTCCTCTCCGCGGACGAGGGAGATCCACGCGCTGGCCCACTTGTAGCACGCGCGCGCGCGGGACGTCAACACACAGCTGATTACCCCTTTAGAACCATTGCATCTCAACGAGACGTCACATATGCTGGTTCTACTTCGCGCAGCGGAAGGGGCGAATCATCCTGCGTTCGGGGGCCATGAGCCGTCCAGATCGTGGGGCCCATCGATAGCTCAACCGAGCTCGTTCAGCACTATGGAGGCAGATTTGATCAAGAGCCTTGTGGTCGCACTTTCATTCGCGTCATCACTCGCGGTAGTTCCCGCGGTCGGTGGCGCCGGTCACGCGGTCGCGGCAGGCGGCCCGGGCAATCCCGATCCGGGACGACCAACCATCTACATGCCGGTAAAGGATGCGCACGGAGGGTCCCGCCCGCGTCATGGCGGGAGCAACAACCTCACCTATCACGGCGGTATCGGCGGCGTTGGCGTCGAGACCGGAGTCGACCAGGTCTACCTCGTCTACTGGGGCTCGCAGTGGAACAACAACGACCCCTCCGGTGAGGCGGCGATCCAGACGAGCTTCTTCCAGCACGTGGGCGGAAGCTCCTGGAACAACTCAGTCACCCAGTACTGCCAGGGCGTTGCCAGCGGCACGGCGACCTGCGGAAGTAGCGGAACGCATGTTCCCAACCCCGCCAACGTGTATGCCAGCACCTGGTACGACAACTCCAGCGCGGCGCCCTCCCGCCCGTCGCAGAGCCAGCTTTCCGCTGAGGCAGTCAAGGCCGCCGCCCACTTCGGCAACACCACGGCCGCGGCCAACACACATGTCCAGTACGTGATCAATACCGCCTCCGGCAACAATGCCAGCGGCTTCGGCACCCAGTACTGCGCCTGGCACAGCTCGACCAGCTCCAGCTACGGCAACATCGCCTACACCAACATGCCGTATATCACCGACGCGGGCAGCAGTTGCGGTGCCAACTTCAACGGGCTCGGCTCCGCGGCCGGAATCACCATCGTCGGCGGCCACGAGTTCGCCGAGACCGAGACCGACATCTTCCCCAACGGCGGCTGGCTGGACGGTAACGGCCAGGAGAACGGCGACAAGTGCGCCTGGATCAGCTCCGGCCAGGGAGCCTCGGACAGCGAGAGCCTGAACGGGGTGAAGTTCCCCGTCCAGTCACTGTGGAGCAACGCCTTCAACAGCGGTCAGGGAGGCTGCGTCCAGACCTACTAGCCCACTCGCAACGATCGATTCTGAGCGGGGCGCGTCGAGCGCCCCGCTCTTTCGTCTGGCGCGAAGGATCCTCGCCCTAGACAAAAAATAGGGCCTCCGCCCTATTTCCGCACGGAAAGTCATGGCCTACTGTGGGGATTACGTATCTTCTGCGTTGCGGGAACTTCGCGCAGTAGGGTACCGTAAACGTTATTCGAGCGGTAACTGTGCCGCCCGAACCTGCCAGCGCACCGTCCACGAGAAGGAGGACTATCGGTGTATCGGCTCATCAGCGTCCTGGCCCTGGGTGCAGCCCTCTGTCTGACGGCATTGCCCGTCCACGCCGACCCACCCTCTCCGGCCAATCCAGCCGGACAGGCCCTGGGAATCGTTCCCACCCACAACGGAGCGGTCAGAGCCAGCGGATCCGGGCAGCTCGTGTATCATTCCGGCGGCTCCGTCCAGACCGGCACCCATAACACGTACGCCATCTACTGGAACCCCGGCGGCAAGGGGAGCTTCAGCTCCGGCTACCAGAGCACCATCAACGGCTACTTCGCGGATGTTGCCGCTGCCAGCGTCGCGGGCGCCACCAACAACGTCTACGAAAGCGACACGCAGTACTACCAGACCATCGGCGGCAAGACGACGCACATCACCTTTGCCGAGCAATTTAGCGGCTCGGCCGCGCCAACCGATGCACTCGCCTCAAACGGCTGCTCCAATACGTCGGGCGGGTCGTTCGGCTGTGTGTCCGACCAGCAGATCGCCAACGAGGTGGAAAAGGTTCGCGCGGCCAACGGCTGGCCGACCGGCGCCAACGCCGAGTACTTCGTCTTCCTGGCGAAGGGCTTCAGCACCTGCGCGGGCAGCTCCTGCTTCGTGTCCTACTTCTGCGCCTACCACTCCAGCTACACCAACGCCTCCGGTGCCACCGTCATCTACGCCAACATGCCGTACGCCAATGTCTCTCCGTCCGCCTGCGGCACCGGCCAGAACCCGTACGGGGATGCCGATGCTCAGGCAACGCTGAACGTGACCTCACACGAGGCCAACGAAAGCATCACCGATTTCCTCGGCAACGCCTGGTATGACAGGGCCGGCTACGAAAACGGCGACAAGTGCGCCTGGAAGTTCGGGACCGTCTCTGGCCCCTCGGGAGCCGAGTACAACCAGACCATCAACGGACACCATTACTTCCTCCAGGGCGAGTACAGTAACCAGGACCGCGGCTGCATCTGGTCAGGCGTATAACGTAGCCAACCGATTGCAGAACAGCAGAGCGGAGCCGGGAAAACCCGGCTCCGCTCCATTTCGGGGGCGGACCGACACCGGAGGGTCGGCCCCTACCTAACCCATCACGTTGAGGTTCGCTTTACTGGGCGCCCGCGTCGGCCTGCGCGAGCAGCGCCTGTGCCTGCGCAATGGCCTGCTTGGCCGCCTGCTCGTTCAGTGCCTGGCCATTGAACTCGGCATCCTCCAGCATGCCACCGATGGTGGCGGCGAGGGAGTTTCGCTGTGAGGCAATGCCCTGCAGCCAGCTTTCGGTCTGTGTGTAAGTGGCATCGTCGGTGTTGTTGCTCTCAAGGCCCTGAGTCGACGCGCTTAGCGTGGCAAGGCCGAGCTGACCCACCGGAGAGTTGATCTGCTCGTAAACCTGAGCCAGCCGGAGGAGTGTCTCGCGGTGGGCCGACAGAGTCGACGGCAGCGCTCCGTTATTCAGATCCTCGAGCAGGACACGGCCTTCGTGGGTGTAGTCGTCATGCAGGCCCAGGAGCGCCATCATGGTCGGCCGGGTATCGGTTTCGCTGGCCCAGGTGGAGGAGTCGAGTCCAATCCGGCGAACGCCGGGACCCGCCATGCCGAGCCAGGTGGTGTTGATATCCGGTGACACGTCACCGTGGTTCCAGGCGGCGCCGTCGTCAAGCGTGGTGTAGGGCGACGATGGGCTGCACCAGCTCTCGCCCATACAGAAGAAGTTGTTGGGGTTCCCGAACAGTACAAAGCTGGGCGTGCGGTTCGGATCACCGGTCACCATGTGGAGCACGCTCAGCTCGGCCGGATCGGCCATGAAGTCGGTTAGCTGCTCCGGCTGGCCGGTGTAGGGGTCCGTGGCGGTGAGCTGGCCTGTAGCCCGCTCGAAGTCCCGCGTCGTGGGGTCGGTGGCCGCGGGGCGGCCCGTGATATACACGGGAGGCGCCGAGTCCTCGTGGACAGTAAACGGGGTGGTGATTCCCTGCTCCGACGACAGCAGTCCAGGAAGATTGGTATCGATCTCCCCGATCTGGCTATAGGTGCAGGGGACCGTCACGCCGTCGCAGTTGGCCGGGCTGGGTGGCCCGCCGACAAAGTGGTCGTTTTCGTCGGCCGTGACCACGAACAGGGTGTTGTTCGTGGTGATGCCGTCGTTGGCCAGGCGCTGAAAGAAGGCTCCGAAGGCATCATCGTAGGACTTGAGCTGCTGCTCGTAGCCTGCCTCGCCGGGGCCATAGGCCCCGCCGCCCGGATTGGCGTCGTGGGCGTCGGCGATGTAGGCATAGGTCACGGGGACGCCGTGCTCCTGCATAGCGGCGACGTAGGCCAGGGACTGAGCCGCGGTGGGGTCGAAGCCAGGGTACCCGGCGGTCCCGGAAC
Source organism: Chloroflexota bacterium (assembly GCA_025966365.1). Taxonomy (GTDB): domain Bacteria; phylum Chloroflexota; class UBA5177; order UBA5177; family UBA5177; genus JAICWV01. The sequence goes on from JAICWV010000042.1 coordinate 20,126, forward strand.
CTGCATTGGTGATCACATTCCCGAAGAGATCGGTGACCGGGCCGCCTGGGCTGATCTGTGGCTGAACGAACTTATTGCCGAACAGGGCCATGTAGCCGTTATAGCCGCCCGACTCGTCCGGTAGCACGTCGGACACTCCACCATTGCCGGAGGAGCACACCGTTGAGTCTTGCGCACAGTGGACCGCGAGGCCCTCGAAATCCGCGGCCGCCAGTGCTCCATTGTTGTGCGCTTCCGTGGCTTCCGGTGAGCCGGAGCCGAAGACGGTGGTGATGTCTGTGCCCGTGTTTTCCAGCTCCATATCGGCCATTCCGGCCGCGCCGACGTTGCAGCCGGCCCGCGTGTAGGGGACCCAGGGCGCGGGCGCGTTCTTCCCGTCATGCCCCAGCAGCACGTACGACTGATCGGCGGTTCCGTTCAGCCTGTCCGTCCAGTACACAAACGCCGAATTGGATCTGGTCGAGCCGTCCGGGTTGTAGTAGCGGAAGCTGTTGGCGACAGCCAGACCCTGCTCATCGGGGTACAGCCCGGTCAGCGAGGTGATGATGTCGTTTGCCGTGTGGGCGATCAGCGGGGTGTGTTCGTGGTTGATCATGACGCCGTTGCCCTCGATGTAGTTGAGGAGGTGCGGCATCTGCTCCAGATCAGATGGGACGTTGGGGTTGTCCCTCGAGAGGTGCAGGTTGTCGAACTGGATGTAGATAACGTGCTGGATACCGTTACCCAGACTGCAGCCGCTCGCGGCCAGGGCGGCAGCCGGCCCCGGAGCCGGGGCCAGGATACCCTGCGGTCCGGCAGATTGGCCCAGGTTGAGGAATGCAACTACGAACAGGAGGGATGCGGCAACGCGAAGAATTAGCCATCTCGATGTTCTGCTCATGACAATCCTTTCTTCCTCGTCTACTGCCTTCATACTGCCAGACGATCGGGCCCTCTATCACTCAGCGGCCTCCTCTTGCAAATCGGACCTATAGGGGGCTGCAAACATCTACGGGGCAGGTTCGAGACCACTCGTGGTCAGGTGTTCAGCGGAAAGCGTCCCTGCCGCTGGTTGAAGATCTCGTACAGCATGACGCCGGTGGCCACCGCCAGATTGAGGGAGTCGCTGTGGCCGACCATCGGGATCTGGACCATCATGTCGGTCAGCGCCACCGCCGCGTCCGAAAGCCCCTGTCGCTCGCTGCCCATGAACAGTACTACCGGCCGCGGATAGGCGATATCCCGGTAGTCCGCACCGGCGGCATCGCTGGTCCCCACCAGGAAGCACCCCTGTTCGCGCTTCCACGTGGCCAGTTCCTCCAGTGATGCTTCCACGACGCGCTGGGGAAAGATGGCGCCCATGCTAGCTCGCACCGCTTCAGGATCGTAAGGATCGGTCGTGCTTCCCACCAGAATGACGCCGGATGCGCCCACGGCATCCGCGGTACGCAGGATCGTTCCCAGATTCCCCGGGTCAGCCACCTCCTCCAGCGCCACCCAGCACAGGCCCTTTCCGGCCCTGACATCCCCGAGCCGAAAGCGCTGTTGCCGGACCACCGCCCCGATTCCCTGCGGCCCCTCTTTGAGCGAGATGCTGCGAAATACATCGTCCGTCACGTCGAGCACCGGCACACCGTGCCCGCGGAGGCGTGCCACCAGCTCCTGGGCGAACCGGCTCTCCAGGAGATCGGGTGCTATCACCAGTGTCTCGATACCAGCACCTAGGTCCGCGGCCTCCGCCACGATGCGAATCCCCTCTATGAAGAAGAGCCCGGACCGGTCGCGATCCTTCCGGTGCCGCAGGGCGCGGATCTGCTTAATACGCTCGTTGCTCTTGCTGGAGATAGGCATGGGTCACCGCCTGCCGGCGATCGGCAGCGGACACACGGCTACCTCGTGGCCGCGTGGCGCGCGCTCCTGCCCGCGTCCGGCTCCGGCTCCGGCACGCCGCGCCAGAGAGCCACGCGGCGCCGGATGATGTGCAGGATAGCTTCGAGCACGATTCCCCTGGACATCTTCGACGAGCCGGCCGCGCGCTCCACGAAGATAATCGGCACTTCCCGGACGTGCAATCCGCGGTGCTCTACCTGATAGACGACCTCAATCTGGAACCCGTAGCCACGGAGCTTCAGATCCTCGAAGTGGAGTTGCTCCACGGTGGAGCGCCGATAGGCTCGAAACCCGCCCGTGGCGTCGTTGGTCTGCACGCCCAGTCCAATCCGTGCCACGGTGTTGCCCACACGGCTGATCCACTGCCGCAGCGGCGACCAATTTTCGGTACCGCCGCCGCCGATGTAGCGTGATCCGATGACGAGGTCGGCGTCGGCCAATCCGGCGACGAGCTGTGGCAAATACTTGGGGTCGTGCGAAAAATCGGCGTCCATCTGAAGAACACAGTCAAAATCTTCCACCAGCGCCCGATTGAAGGCCTCGATATACGCGGTGCCCAACCCCAGCTTCCCGGGCCGGTGCATGACCTGGATATTGGGATCAGCCGCGGCCAGACTGTCGGCCACCTGCCCGGTTCCATCCGGCGAATTGTCGTCAACGATCCAGATGGTTGCCTTGGGCAGCTGCTTCCGGATCTCGTTGACGATAGGAACGAGATTCTCCCGCTCGTTGTACGTGGGCAGCACCAGGAGTGGACGCCGCGCCACAACCCGGTCCTCAGACAACGGGGGCTCCTGTGATTGGGGCAAGTGTGCTTACCAGTCTAGCATCGGATCGGGCCGGATTCGGCGCGTACAAGCGAAACCGGCGTCACGGAGGTGAGAATTCCTGCGCTTGCGTGCTGATCAGTACATTCAATGCCGCGACGCCGGCATGATCAGTATGCAGTGGCCCACGACTCCGAGCATCGGGGGAACTACGTACGTCGGGAGTACCATAGACCGCGCGCCAGGATGCTATGAACGAAACTCACTACAGCGCTCCATGACTCTGCCATTACCCCGAAGCCGGATAGTGGCCGGCCTCTTGCTGCTCAGCCCGTTCTTGCTCACCGGCTGCAACCTGTTCACCGTGCCGGATACCGCCCCGCATTGCAGCTCCAGCGTCACGCCTCCCACCCCGGCGCCGACACCGACCGCACTGTCCGGCACCGTGCGCTTCGGCACCAGCATCAACCCCAACTACACCGTTCACCAACCACGAATCGCTTTTGCCATTCCGCAGATGGTGGCCTGGATCGCTCACTTTTCCCATCCCATCAGCTCCGGACGGCTGCACTTCGAGATCTGGCGCAGCGAGTGCGATCGGTGGGCCCGCGTCTATACCGGCCCTCCCATTCCCTACGCTCCCGGCCAGAAGTTCCACACGCGCGGCGTCCTTCCGGCCCTGCGCCTCGAGTACAAGATCATTCAGCTCGGCACCTATCAGGTCCGTTACCTCAATAACGGGACCGTGGTGGCGCGAGGCACCTTCATTCTGCACTGACGGCCCCCGACATGCGCCCTACGCGAAAAATAGGGCAGGCACCCTATACCGGACCGCGCGTACCCCGATGCATACTCCGGATAAGGCGGACCAGAGGGCTCTATTAACGCGCACCACCTTCCGCTCGAGGTCCCGTAGCTGCGCGGCTACGGGACCTCAGCTCTTTCCACGGGATAATGGGCGGTGACTCCCACTGTTCCTCCCTGGCTAATCGGCTCTCTTCTGCTCCTGGCGGTCCTTCTGGCGATCATCTTCTACGTGGCCGCGCAGACCATTCAGACGCCATAGCGTTTGCTCCGCTCTGCCCTACAATCGAGGGCCATGAGCACAGGACGTCGACTCCTTGTCGAAACCGACGGCGCATCGCGCGGCAATCCAGGATTCGCGGGCGTCGGCGTGATCATCAAGGATGAGACCGGCAAGACGCTGGAAACCATCGGCAAGTTTCTGGGCATCTCTACCAATAACCAGGCGGAATATCAGGCGCTGATCACGGCGCTGGAGGCGGTGCAACGTTATGCGCCGGAGGCGGTCACCGTGCACAGTGACAGCGAGCTGATGGTCAAGCAGATCAACGGGCAGTACCGTGTCCGCCACCCCGAGATCATCCCGCTCTTCCAGCAGGCCATCGAGCTGGCCACCGCCCTGCCCAGCTTCACCATCATTCACGTGCCGCGCGAGAAAAATCCCGGCGCAGACCGGGTCGCCAACGTCGCCATCGACAGCCGCGGCCGCCGCGTGGCGTTGGACTGAGCGTCACCACCCCAGGGGCGGTTTGTTCGGCGCCTGCCGGACCCACGGTTCGTCCTGTGTTTCCTCCGCCTGGTACATCTCCCACAACCTCATCAGGTCGTCGTCGTCACCAGACGCCTCGATCCGCTTGAGCAGATCCCGCGCCGAGTCAAAGGCCTCCGCCTCGCTGTCGAACATGGGACCATCCATGCTGGCACAATACCGCTCCGCCTTCTCATCCCACTCGGCCAGCGTCACGAACCAGCCGCCCTGAGGTTCGGATGGCGGAACGATCAGCGTCCCATAGGCCGTGAGATACCCGGTCTCGTCCTCATCATCCCTGTCCATCGCTCTCACCTTCTTCCTCAGGAGTGGAGCCACCGTGCACTCGCCCTTCAAGAGTAGGACCGATCTCCCATCGGCTGAGATGTACGGGCACCTTCCCATCGGCTGAAATGTACGGGCGATTTGCAATCGGTTGAGATGCACGGGCCGATGTGCGATCGGCTGAGATGTGGTGCCGATTGTCAATCGGCTGAGATGTACGGGCCGATGTGCGCTCGCCTGAAATGTAGGGGCGATTTGCAATCGCCCGCTGTGCCGCAGCACAGCTGCTGGTGCCCACCACCCCGGGAGATGCGTCTCGGGGCCCGGCGGGCCTTTCCGGGTCCCGCCGCAGCAGGTGGAATCGGGGGGTCGGGCCCGACCACACCGG